>RDXP01000102.1 GCA_004292865.1 Sphingobacteriales bacterium | reverse complement strand
GAAAGTAAAACTGAAAGGAAAAAACACAGATTATATAGATTTAAAAGATTATTGAGATTATTGATTTGCAATAAAATCTAAAACCAAAATTTCACATTCGAGCATCTCCCCTTTGGGGAGACCGAGAGGGGAAGAAGAAAGTAAAACTGAAAGGAAAAAAACACAGATTATATAGATTTAAAAGATTATTGAGATTATTGATTTGCAATAAAATCTAAAACCAAAATTTCACATTCGAGCATCTCCCCTTCGGGGAGACCGAGAGGGGAAGGAGACCGAGAGGGGATAGGGTTTTGTTGGCGTAAATATTTGGTGTTATTATAAAAGCTGATTTTGAATACCGCTTAATAATGATGTTTCATAGTTTATGTGTCATATTTATATTGACTTAAAAACTATATTTAACGATTTTCAACCGCAATTTTTATTCTAAAATAATCACTCAATTTTTCGTTATTTGTAAGCATACAATAAGCACATTATTTTTATGAAAAAATTATTCCTCTTTCCTTTAGTTGCAATGGCAATTACCAGCCTAGCCCAAAAACCTATTTTTACAAGGGCCAAGGTAAATGCAGTAACCGTTTACAATTACTCGGCTCAAATAGAACAATCAGCATCGCTAAACCTACCCAAAGGAGCTAGCGAAATTGTGGTAAAAAACGTAGCCGATTACTTGATGGAAAACACAGTCCAAATTGGTGCAGCACCATCATTAACCGTATTATCGGTACAGTTTACCAATAATTATGTTTCGGAATTTGAGCCCGACGAAAACAATCCCACCATAAAAAAAGTAAGAGACAGCATTGCTTTTTACACCAAAAGTTTAAATAAACTGGAAATCGAAAAAACATCGTTAAGCAAAACCATCGAAATATTGGACAAAAACCAGCAAGTATATGGGCAAAACTCGGGTTTAAATTTTGCCGAACTCGTTAAATTAGTTGATTATTACAAAAGCAAACGCAGCGAAATGAATATACAAATAGCCACTATTGACGAAAAAACTATTGTAATAACCCAAGCCCTTAAAAAATTAAATACCAAGCTGGAAATGGGCACTAAAAACGAGGAAAAAGCATCAAACGGAAAATTAATTATACAGGTAATGAACGATTTACCTGGCAAAACCGACCTTGCCATTAGCTACCTAACCAGCAATGCAAGCTGGCAACCATTTTACGATATGCGGGCTAGCAATATTACACAACCTATAAATTTAATGTACAAAGCACAGGTTACACAAAACACTGGTATTGATTGGGTACAAGCAAAACTTAGCCTATCAAGCGCAAATCCTACCCAAAACAATACCGAACCTGCGCTACAACCTTGGGTACTACAATACAGTGTACCTATTGCCCAATATGATAAAAAACGAGCCAGCTACGCCCTCGACGATGTAGCCGCTGCGCCTATGCTAAGTGCTAAAGTAAGTGGTTTGGCGGTATCAAACACCAACGCTTTACTTACCGAAAACCAACTAAACATTTCGTTTGATATAGCGATGCCATACACCATTTTATCGAACGGAAAAGCACACAGCGTAGCTTTAAAGGAAATAAAATTGCCTGCCACGTACCAATATTATGCCGCACCTAAGGCCGAAAACGAGGCTTTTTTAATCGCCCAAATTACCAATTATGCCAATTATAATTTACTAAATGGCGAAGCCAACATAATTTTTGAGGGAATGTATGTAGGCAAAGCCAATATAAACCCAAGTGCAACATCCGATACCTTAAAACTAAGCCTAGGCCGTGATAAAAAAATAACCATTACCCGCGATAAAGTGCTGGAAAAATCGGGCATAAAATTTTTATCGGCCAAAAAAGAACAAACATTTACCTACGATATTACCGTACGCAACAATAAAAAAGAAAGCATACAATTGTTACTAAACGACCAATATCCAACAAGCAACGATAAAGAAATTGAAATAGAATTGCTACAAAGCAACAAAGCCGAAAACAATACCGAAACAGGTAAACTAACCTGGTTGCTAAACCTAAAACCTAGCGAAACTAAAAAAATAAGGTTTAGCTATAAAGTGAAATACGCTAAAGATAAGGCAATTGATAACTTGTATTAATAAAAATAAAAAAATAAAAAACGTATAAAAAAACTGCTTATTCATGCTTTTTATACGCTATGTTTTTGGCTAAGATTGTAACTTATATTTTATTGTTGTTAATTTACTGTTAATAAATATTATAGCCTATAATTTAATAGATATAATTATTATTTTTGAGTGGTAAAATTTAATTAGTCCAAAAAAAATGAAGTCGGTACCTTTACAAAAAATATTATCAAAAGCATTTGTAGTTAAGCCCAGTGGCAAACTTTTTGTTACTTCATTTATAATTGCAGTAATTACATTTATTTCACCTTTTACACAGGCACAATCTATATTTACCAACCCCATTACAGGCACTAACCCTAGCAATACCAACCCCTATACTGCTGGGCAAGTTGTTGATGCTAATTTAGATGTGCTGGGCACTAATATAGGCTTTGGTGTAGGTTTAACAAGCCAAGCAACCAACGATAGGTATAATTTAAAAGCTTGGCCTACAGGTGCATTATCAGCTAATGATTATATCGAGTTTAAATTAACACCTAACAATACTTTTAAAATAAACTTTACAAGTTTAGTTTATACAGGCTCTGTATCTACCAATGGCCCAGCAAACTTGGTTTTACGCTCAAGCATTGACAATTACGCTAGCGATATAGCCACAATAAACCCTACAGGTGCCACCATTAGTTTATCGGCTGCGGCTTTTCAAAATATTACTACGGTAATTAATTTTAGAATTTATGGGTATAATGCGGGCAGTACTACAGGTACTTACTCCATTAATAATTTTACATTTAATGGTACAGTTGTACCTGCCACACCCGTTACGCCTGTAATTACCAGCAGCTTAACAACTAGCAATACGATAAATATACCCGCCTCGGTGTATCAAATTACGGCTAGCAATTTCCCTGCTAGCTATAATGCTACGGGCTTACCTCCCGGTTTAAGCATAAATACCACCACTGGGCGCATTACAGGTACACCCACTAGTGCTGCTGGCTCGCCTTATAACGTAACTATTTCGGCAACTAATGGCGCTGGTACAGGTAGTACTACATTGGTTTACACCATTTTATTGCAAACCTGCGCTACTACTGGGCAAGTTGGGTATAATTTTGATGCACCAAGTGCAAGCCCATCATCAAATACAACAACTAATGTAAGTATATCGGATATTAGCCGTGGGTTAAATAAAGGCACCACAACGTTACTTACTACGGCAAGTGCCTCAACTGGTTATAGTGGCGCAACAGGTAGCAGTAACGTAGGAGCTGCTGCCGAAAATGGAGGTTTTTCGTTATTAACAAGCACTTATTTTGAGTTTACCTTAACGCCAGATGCTGGTTACACCAGCACACTTACTGCAATACAACTAGGCTATAGAAGTACCGCTACTGGACCATCAAACTACAGTATAAGGTGTAGTTTAAATAGTTACGCTAGCGATATAGCAAGCGAATCTGTTGCAAATAACAGCACTTGGACTTTACGAACGCCCAGCCTAAGCCCCACAACAAGTGGTATAGGCACAGCTATTAAGTATAGAATATATGGTTATGGCGGTAGCGGTGCATCAGCTAATTTTGCCAACTGGCGCATTGATGATGTAAATTTAACCATTGATGTTACCCGTACTCCTCCCACTGTATATGCCATTACCAACAATGGCACAAGCTATTGTGCAGGTGGTGTAGGCATAGCGGTTGGTCTTTCTGGGTCGCAAACTGGCGTAAATTATCAATTAATTTTAAACGGAAATACCAATGTAGGCGCAGTCATAGCAGGTACTGGGGCGGCCATATCATTTGGCAACCAAACTGCGGCTGGTACTTATACCGTAAATGGAACTTATAACAGCACTACTTGTGTATCGGCCATGAGCAATCCTTTTAGTATAACTATTTTAAATACCAATACTTGGACTGGTACAGTAAACACCGATTGGAGTACTGCGGGTAATTGGGCTTGTGGTGTAGTACCCAATGTAAACACAGCACAAATAGATATACCCAGTGCCCCAACCAACCAACCTGTACTAAACAGCAATATACTAATTTCGGGTATTTTAAATTTACAAGCCCCAGGCTCAACGTTAACTTTAAACGGAAATACCTTAACCCTAAACGGTACCATTATAGGCAGCGGTAGTTTAATAGGTTCGGCCACATCAAACCTAATTGTAGATAACGAAACAGGTGCTGCCTTTAACCTAAACTTTAACCAAAATAGCGCAAGCAACCGCACTTTAAATAATTATACCCAAAACCGTAATGCTACTATAACCCTTAGTAGCCCGCTATGGATAAACGGCGTAGTAAATAATACCACTAATACAGGCATATTGGCATCAGGTACGGGTTCAGGTAACCTTACTTTACTTGCTTCGGCAGGTGCTGTATCAAGCATATCATATCTAAATGCAGGTGCCAATATTAGCGGCAATATAAACGTACAATCATACTTTACAGGTGGCGCACAACTCACCAAGCGAGGTACCCGCATGATAGCCTTCCCCGTAAGGGACCAAGTATCGCCAAACTCTATTTTTGAGCAAATAAAAAGCCAAATGTTTTTTACCGGCCCAGGCAATACAAGTAACAATTTCGACCTAGGCGGTGCCGACCGACCCAATGCCGTTACCATGGTTACCCAAGATGAAACCAAACCCCAAACCGCTTACGGCTTTAATCCTATTGGCAACTTACTTACCCCCACCATACCCGCCACCGCTTATTTCTTTTTTTACCGTGGCGATAGAACCACCAATGTTTTTAACAAACTTAACCAACCCTTTGCCGACCCCGAAAACCTTACCGTTACCTATAACGGCCCTATAAATAAAGGCAATATTGATATTGCCGTTACCCACACCCCCAATGTAGGCGATAATTATAACGGTATATGCGCCATAGGCAACCCTTACCCTTCTATTATTGATTTTGATGCCTTTTTGGCCGATAACAGCACCAGGCTCGAAGATATTATATCAATAATAAAACCCGACCGTACAGGCCAAATTACCAAAGTAGGCAATGTAAGTACCAACGACAATTTTAATGTTACTGGCGGAGGCCCAGCCCAAAGCATACGCTATGTACAACCCTGCCAATCGTTTTATGTACGTGTAAAACCAGGGCAAACAGGTATAGTAACTTTTAACGAAACACAAAAAACAAGCAGCATTACCAGCCCCGCCCGCTTACTAAGCGAACCAAATAAGCCTGTACCTAAAACAGCAACCCAAACCAAGTTATCGGCCTTAGCACAACCTCAAAAAGTATTAAAACTAGCCATAAGCAACCAAAATATTTACAACGAAACTGCCCTTATATTTAAAGAAGGTTATAACGCCAACTACGAGGGTAACGACGCCATACTTTTAACCAGCCCATTATTAAACTGCGCCACCCTAAGCAGCGATGGCGTAGCTATGGCCATAAACCAAATGCCCGATATAAACAACGTAAGCAGCATTAAAATATTGGTAAACAGCGATAACTCGCAACAAAACTTAAACTTAAACTTTAAAGGGTTAAGCAATTTTACCAACCAAAACATGGTATTAAAAGATAAATATTTAAACATAAGCCAGCCCCTAGATAACGCAACTAACAATTATGTTTTTGGTATTGATAAAACTGTAGCCGCATCGTTTGGTAGCGAACGGTTTGAACTCCAAATAAGCCCCAAAGCCACTTTAGCATTACATATTACAAAATTTGATGTAACAGCTAAAAATAATACAGCCCTATTAAAATGGGAAGTAAGCAGCAATAAAGAAATACAAAAATTTGAAATCCAAAAATCTGAAGATGGGCTCAGGTTTAGCAAAACTGGCGAAACATTTATCAACACCGATACACAAAATAATAGCTACACTTTTGTGGATAATTACCCCTACCCTACCACCTATTATAAAATAAAACAAATAAATACCACAGGCAGCGATTACAGCGAAATTAAAGTATTAAACAACAACGTTAAAAACCCTAACGATTACCAAATATACCCCACCAGCGTAAGCGATAAGCTAAACATTAATTGTAAAAACAATATACCCATAAGCCTAAGCATACAAATAATAAGCCTAAACGGCAATATTATACAAAATTACAAAGCACAACAAGCCAGTACACTACAAGTACCCATGCAACAAATAAAACCAGGAATGTATATTGTAAAAATAAGCAATGCCCAGTCCAAAGAAAATTTATACATTAGCAAAATTACAAAGCGGTAAAATTAAATAACCCTTGCTATAAATAAGTTATCACAGAAATGTAAATAAAAATTTTTATTTTGCATGGCTTTATATACCTTTAGAGTGAAGTTATATTTAACTTACCTGCATTTTAGGTAAAAAAAATGTAAAAAAAATTTTATTTTAGCGCAAACATATTTATTTTATCAAAAACCGATTAAATTATTAAATAAAATATATGGATAACAATTACAAAAAGTTTTTATTGGGGAATAGCA
>RDXP01000101.1:4414-13197 GCA_004292865.1 Sphingobacteriales bacterium | reverse complement strand
TGCGTTCTTTGCGGTTAAAATAATTTTACGCTTTACCGCAAAGAACACAAAAATTTACGTAAAGCCTACTGCTTTTATACCAAGCCAATTCTATAAAAAATCCTACATTTTTAAAATTTAATTCCCGTTTTCGCACAAATGTTTCCTCCGAAACGTTAGTAAATTTTAAATTAACGCATCTAAATAATTTAATCCTCCGAAAGTTTAGTTAATAAACCCTACAGTAGCAGATACCTGCCTAATTTTAAGTATTTATTAAACCCGAGGACTTAATTATCCCCATAAAATTTAACTCACAATTAAATAGCGATTTACAAATTAAAAACTTACCTTTGCACCCGATTTAGCAATACAGCTACATCAAATATATTATCATGAACCCATTCAATGAATTGGGGATCCGCAGTGATATTGTTAATGCGATAACTGAGTTAGGCTTCGAAAAACCAACTCCCATACAAGAAGGCGCTATACCGCTTTTGTTATCAGGCAGCAACGATTTTGTTGGATTAGCCCAAACCGGAACAGGAAAAACAGCCGCATTCGGCCTTCCTTTATTAGAACTTATTGATTACAGCAAAAATTACCCGCAGGCATTAATACTATGCCCCACGCGTGAACTTTGCTTGCAAATTAGTAACGACGTAAAAAATTACGCAAAAAATCTTCCTAATGTTAACGTAGTTGCCGTTTACGGTGGTGCTGCCATTGTTAACCAATTAAAAGAGATTAAAAGAGGCGTACAAATTGTAGTGGCCACCCCTGGCCGTATGCTTGATATACTTAACCGTAAAGCCATCGACTTTACGCAAGTACGTTATGTAGTGTTAGATGAAGCAGATGAAATGCTTAATATGGGCTTTCAAGACGATATTAACGACATACTATCTACCACGCCTGCCGAGAAAAAAACTTGGTTATTTAGTGCAACTATGCCCCGTGAAGTGCGTGAAATTGCTAAAAAATACATGACCGACCCCAAGGAATTAACCATGGGCAAGCAAAATACAGGTAACATAAATATCGAACACGAATTTTACACCGTAAAAGCCCGTGATAAATATGCAGCCTTTAAACGAATTGTAGATTTTAACCCCGAAATTTTTGGTATCGTATTTTGCCGTACCAAAATAGAAACACAAGAAATTGCCGAATCGTTGGTTAAAGATGGCTACAATGCCGATTCGCTACACGGCGATTTATCGCAACAACAGCGTGATAAGGTAATGAAGCGTTACCGCGATAGAAGCCTGCAATTGCTAATTGCTACCGATGTTGCCGCCCGTGGTATTGATGTAAACGATGTTACACACGTAATAAATTATTCGTTACCCGATGAGATAGAAAACTACACCCACCGCAGTGGCCGTACTGGCCGGGCTGGTAAAACGGGTATTTCTATTTGTATCATCAACGCAAAAGAAACCCACAAAATACGCCAGATAGAAAAAGTAATTGGCAAACAATTTACCAAAGCCGAAATACCTAGCGGGTTTGATGTGGTTGAAAAACAATTATTTGGCCTAGTACACAAGGTACATAATGTAGAGGTTAACGAAAAACAGATTGACCAATACATACCCCGTATAATGGATGAATTTGCCGATATGAGCAAAGAAGACATTATAAAACGGTTTGCATCATTAGAGTTTAACCGCTTTTTAGATTATTATAAAAACGCACCAGATTTAAACGCAACTGCCGATGACCGTGGCCGGGATAACGACCGTGGCCCACGCAATGTAGGCAATAGTGCATACACCCGCTTGTTCATAAACCTAGGTTCGGTGGATGATTTTACCCGTGGCGATTTGCTAGGTTATATTTGCAACAACAGTGGCATTAGTGGCCGCAACGTAGGTAAAATAGATATGAAAGGCGTTTTCTCGTTTTTTGAGGTAGAGAACGAACATGTAGATAAAGTAATGACTGGCTTTAAAGCAGTTGATTTCCATGGCCGTGAAGTTAAAATAGAAGTTTCGGGCGAGGCAGCCAGCAGTGGCGAACGCCGAGGCGGCGGCGGTGGCCGTAGCGAACGTAGCGGTGGCGGTTACCAAGGTGGTGGTGGCCGTAGCGGTGGCGGCGGTTACGGTGGCGGCGGCTACAAAGGCGGTGGCAATCGCGAGCGTAGTGGCGGCGGCGAACGTAGTGGTGGTGGCTTTAGAGATTTTTCGGGCAAAAGCCGCGAAGAACGTAGTGGCAATACCAGTGGCGGTGGTGGTGAACGCAGAAGGCGTTCAAGCTAAATTATATTTTGTACCCCATAAAAAAAACCCTCGAGTTATAATGCTCGAGGGTTTTTTTATGTAAAAAACGTTTTATAAAGGATATTTTATCTTAATCGTTTAATGCTTTTACGCCAGGTAATTCTTTGCCTTCCATATACTCTAAAAGTGCACCGCCACCTGTTGATACATAAGAAACTTCGTTTTCCATACCAAATTTAGCTACTGCCGCTGCCGAGTCGCCTCCGCCAATTAACGAAAAAGCACCTGTTTTTGTGGCATCAACCACGGCTTGGGCTACAGCTTTAGTGCCGTGTTCGAAATTAGCCATTTCAAAAACACCCATTGGGCCGTTCCATAAAATGGTTTTTGAATTAGCCAAAACGGCGTTAAAGTTGGCAATGGTTTGTGCGCCAATATCTAAGCCCATCCAGCCATCGGGTATGTTTTTGGTTAAAACGGTATTGGTATTGGCATTATTGTTAAAATCATCGGCAATTACGGTATCGGTAGGTAAAATAAGGTTTACACCTTTTGCTTTGGCTTTTTCTACCAATTGCAAAGCCAGTGCTTGCTTATCGGTTTCTAATAAGCTATTGCCTATGTTACCGCCTTGCGCTTTGGCAAAGGTGTAAGCCATGCCACCACCAATAATTAGGTTATCCACTTTTTCTAATAATTTTTCTATCAGTAGGATTTTGTCGGATACTTTTGCGCCGCCCATAATGGCTGTAAACGGACGCTCGGGGTGGTTTAACACCTTTTCGGCATTGTTGATTTCGGATGCCATTAAATAACCCGAAAACTTGGCTCCTGCAAAAAACTGGGCAATTATAGCTGTAGAGGCGTGTGCCCTATGTGCGGTACCAAAGGCATCGTTTACATATACATTGCCTAGTTGTGCTAGTTTTTCGGCGAAAGCCACATCACCTTTTTCTTCTTCGGGGTAAAAGCGTAGGTTTTCTAATAACAAAACCTCTCCCGCTTTTAAGGTTGCGGCTTTTTGGATGGCTTGCTGGCCTATACAATCATCGGCAAACTGAACTGTAATACCCAATAAATCCGATAAATGCGCTACAATATGGCTTAGCGAAAACGCATTTGTGGGGCCAGCTTTAGGCCTGCCCAAGTGCGACATAAGTATTACCGCACCGCCATCGTTTAATATTTTTTTAAGGGTGGGCAATGCTGCCGTTATGCGTTTATCATCAGTAATATTAAAATCTTTATCTAATGGCACATTAAAATCAACACGGATTAAAGCCTTTTTACCTGCAAAATTTATATCATTAATAGTTTTCATTTTTTCGTTTTATTTTGAGCCGTAAAGCTAATAATTGTTGTTTGTTTTTAGGTATTGATTTTAATTTTTACTAAAGTTTCGGATTATTTATGTTTGTTATTATACTTTATTTCAAAGGTCTAAATTTTTGAACTTTCACACCGTTTTATCAACTTCCTTTGATGTGATTTTTATCGAAAGCAAACCGAAGTTATTACATTAAGGGTATATATATTTACGTTTTATTTCCCATCTAAGGGTTGGTTTTTCACTATTTATTATCGCATTTAAAGGCCTATATAAAATAAATTTTATTTTAGCACTTGGTACACCACAAAACTACATCCATAAGCCAATACCAGCATATATACAAACTGTATTATAGGCCATTTTATGTTTTTAGTTTCGCGGTACACCACCGCCATTGTACTCATACATTGCATAGCAAAGGCGTAAAAAATCATTAACGAAAAAGCGGTGGCTGTAGTAAACACTAATTGGCCAGTTTGGGTATTGCGGGCTTTCGCCATTTTATTGCGTACAGGTTCAATTTTGGTATCATCCCCATCTACCGAATATAGGGTTGCCATAGTGCCTACAAAAACCTCGCGGGCAGCAAAGGAGGTAATAAGGGCAATGCCAATTTTCCAATCGAAACCCAAAGGTTTTATAGCTGGTTCTATGGATTTACCTAATACACCAGCATACGAATTTTCTAGTTTTTCGGCGGCTTTTAACTTATTTATTTCATCAACACTAAAATTATTGAACTTATTATTTTGATATTTTTTATCAATATTGTAAAAAGTATTACCTGGCCCATACGATGCCAAAACCCATAAAATTATAGATATAGCAATAATAACTTTACCCGCCTGTGTTACAAATGTTTTTACACTCTCGTACATGGTAATACCCACATTGTGCCAGCGAGGCATACGGTAAACGGGAAGTTCCATAATAAAATAACCCTGCTCCCTGCTTTTGATAATTTTTTTCATTACCCAAGCTACTACAATCGCCATCACAATACTTAGCACATACATGGCCATTAGGGTTAACCCTTGCAGGTTTATAAAGCCCCCAACGTACTTGTTAGGCACCACCAGCGATATTAACAAGGTATAAATAGGTAACCTTGCGCTACAACTTACCAGCGGTGTAACCATAATGGTAATCATGCGGTTTTTCCAGTTTTCGATGGTACGGGTACTCATAATAGAAGGTACAGCACAGGCCAAACCGCCAATTAATGGCACTACTGATTTGCCACTTAACCCTACCTTACGCATCAATTTATCCATCATAAACGTTACCCTAGCCATATAGCCAGTATCTTCCAAAACCGAAATAAAGGCAAACAATAAGGCAATTTGTGGGATAAAAACCATTACGCCACTTAGCCCGGCCAGTACCCCATCTACCAGTAAATTGCTTAAAGCACCTTGGGGTAAATAGGCATGGCTTAGGTTGGCCAAGCCCACAAATAGGTTTTCGATTAAGGCCATGGGGTAGCTGCTCCACGAAAAAATAGATTGAAATATGGTAAACAAAATGCCGAAAAATATAGCCAACCCCCATACTTTATGGGTAAGTACATGGTCTATTTTGTTGCTTATATTTTCTTCTAACGCTATGGCGGGATATTTAACGGTATCGGCCAGCACATCGTTTATATAATTATACCTAGCTATGGTTTCTTGTGCCTGCGCTTTTTGCGAGTTAAAATGGTGCTTTGCTTTTAAGGCTTCGATTAACGGATGATTGGCTTTATCAATATATTTTAGGCTTTTATGCTGGTGTGCAATTTGTAAAGCAATGTATGGATTATCTATTTTTAGCTCGAGGCTGATTTCGGCAATCAAGGCTGTGGCAATATTTTCAATAGCAATGCTAGGGTATTGGAGGGCTATTGTGGGGCAGTGCAAAATGGCTTTTTTAAGCTCGGTTATACCTATGTTTTTTCGGGCGGCCAAAGGCACTATGGTTACATTTAGCAGCTTTGCCAAGTGGTTAATGTGTATTTGGAGGTGACTTTTTTCGGCCAAATCAATCATGTTTAAGGCAATAATTACGGGTATGCGTAAATCGGCAATTTGGGTATATAATAATAAGTTGCGTTTAAGGTTGGTGGCATCGGCAACTATAATAATTAAATTAGGGAACGATGGGTTATTTTTGTTTGATAGTATTTCTAACACTATACTTTCATCGGCACTTTTTGGGTAAAGGCTATAAGTGCCCGGCAAATCGATAATTTCGGCAATTTGCCCATCGGCCAGTTTACAAAGCCCTAATTTTTTATCAACCGTTACCCCTGGAAAATTGCCTATTTTTTGGTTAAGCCCCGTAAGTAGATTAAACAAAGTAGATTTTCCTGTATTGGGGTTACCTACCAATGCTACTTTAATGTTGCTTTTCATGGTGTTTTTTTAAACGCTTTGGGAGCCAATATATTTAGGTGCAGGTTAAATTAACTCAATAGTGGCGGCTTCCTTTTTGCGCAAGCTAAGTTGGTAACCAGCTACCGAAACCGCAATAGGGCAGCCCATTGGGGCTATACGGTCTAGCTTTATTTCTTCCCCTGGCAAACAGCCCATTTCCATTAATTTTACCGACATGGCCAAATCTGTAAATTCTTTAATAATTCCTTTTTGGCCTATTTTTAATTGCGAAAGTTTCATACTGTGATTTAAGGCGCAAAATAAGGTTTATTTATACTTATTCCAAATAGGGGGGCGGGCAAAATATTTGTTGACATACGTCAGATAAAAATTAAATAAATGGTTGCGGGTAAGGGTTAAAACATATCCACAAAATCCTTCATTGCCTTGCCTGGGTTTTGTGTTTTCATAAAATTTTCGCCAATTAAAAAACCGTTAATTTTAATAAGCTAAACTTTTATCCATGTTCAATAATTTCGTTACTGCTAATTTCAATTAGATTGCTTTTTTGTATAAGCTGGGTAATTAAATCAAGATTTTTTGCAAACAAATCAATGAGCTGGGAGTTAGGGATATTTCCTGTTCTCACGATAATCAATTTTTTGGGTAGGGCTTTAATAAGAAACGACTCTAAAAAATCTACATCTTTTGTTATAACAATTCTGTTTTCAATACCCGCAAATGCTATTATTTGAGCATCTTTTGTTTCATTTTTAGCAGGTAGTTCTAGCGTGTGTATAGCATCAAGCCCTTTGTACTTTAAAAAAGCAGCCAGTGATTTGGGCAGTTGTGCATCAATTATAAATTTCACGAAGCAATTTTATGGATACTTTTTATCTGAACTAGTTTTGATGCGTAGCTTATACAAGCCAAAAAATCTTCTCTCACTAGGTCGGGGTAATCGGCTAATAATTCTTCAATCGTCATACCCGATGCCAGCAACTGTAACATATTTTCTACAGGGTACCGTAGCCCCCGTATGGTAGGTTTTCCATGGCATATTTCGGGGTCGGTAGTTATTCTACTTAAAATAGTTGTCATTTGAGTTATTTTTTAGATGTTTAAATATAGGCGTTAAATAGCAATTAAAAAAGTGCTACAAAATCCTTCATAGCCTTGCCTGGGTTTTGTGTTTTCATAAAATTTTCGCCAATTAAAAAACCGTTAAAGCCAGCCTGTTTTAATACGTTAATGGTGGTAATATCACTAATGGCACTTTCTGATATTTTTAAAAACTCTTTAGGTATAAGGGGTGCTAGCTCCAAAGATGTATTTACCGATACCGAAAAATCTTTTAGGTTGCGGTTGTTTACGCCTATCACATCCAAATAAGGGTTAATACTAGGCTCCAGTTCTTCGCTATTGTGTACTTCTAATAAAGTGCTTAAACCTAGGCTATGGGCTAATTGTGCAAACTGTTTAATTTGCTGTGGCGTTAAAATAGCGGCTATTAATAAAATAATATCGGCTCCTAAGGCTTTGGCTTCTATAATTTGGTATTCATCAATTATAAACTCTTTCCTTAAAATCGGGATATTGTTTACCGCCCGGGCAGCTATAACATCATCGGGGCTACCCATAAAAAAATCAATATCGGTTAAAACCGATAAGGCCGATGCGCCCGCTTGGGCATAGCCTGTGGTAACTTCTTGCACCGTCGAAAAATTATTTATGATACCCTTTGAAGGTGATTTTCGCTTGTATTCGGCTATAATGCCTGTTTTGGAAGTGTCTAACAAAAAAGTTTTTAGGCTATATGTGTTGCGGCTAAAATGGCCTTGTTTTTCTAGCTGTTGGATGCTTATTTTTGATTTAGCCTCGGCTACTTCTTGTATTTTGCGGGTTACTATTTTATCTAATATATTCAAGTTGCGTATGTTTATTTATTATGCAAAGTTACCTATTGGGCAGGTAAAAAAAGGATTGATATTGGTTAATTTTTGATGGTGTGCCAATTACTTAGGGCCATCATCTAACAAAAAAACATATAATTCTTTGGGGCCGTGTGCGCCTAAAACCAATGTTTTTTCGATATCGGCGGTTCGGCTGGGGCCAGTAATGTTGCAAAGCATGCTGGGCAAAAGGGTGCTATATTTTTCTTTTAAAAGCGCAAAAGCATCTTTTAAATCTAATACCAATTGCGATGTGTAGGCAATAACTACGTGGTTATGTGGGTAAATGCTTAGCCTACGGCCAGCGGTATTGCCATTGCTTAGCATAACCGAGCCATTGCGGGCTACTAATGCCTCGCAAAGGGTAATGCCCACTTCGGCGGTTTCAAAATCTTTATCACCAGCGTAATAGGGGTATTGGTATTTTTCCAGTAGTTGTTGTGCTACGGGTTCCCAGCAATATATTTTACGCCAGTTGTATTTTTCTGTTAAGCTAATAAGGTGTTCTAAAAGTTGTATCTCATCTTCACAATAGATAAAATTACCACTTACAGCGACTAATTGTTGGGCAAATACTACCTCTAACATTTCTTTGTTTTCGGGGTAAACGGGCAGGTCTTCTAAAACGGGGTAGGGGTTATCACGTTTTTCTAATAATGCTTTTCTTATTTTTTTTAAAAGCTGTTCTTTAGAGGATGTTTCTTTCATTCTTTAATTATAAATAAATTAGGTATAATGTGTGTTTAATTATTTACTAAAGTTTCGGAGGTAAATAAAGTGTTAATTTTAATTTGGTTTATTTAAGATGGTGCTTACAACCAGCTTTGTGTTCTTTGCGCTTTTCCTTTGCGGTAAAAATATATCACAAAAAACACAAAGATTTACGCAAAGCTGGTTGCTTATATATCCAGCTAATTTTATAAATACACTGCACTATAAG
>RDXP01000101.1:0-4391 GCA_004292865.1 Sphingobacteriales bacterium | reverse complement strand
TAACACGTTTAAGCCAAGGTATGTAAAACGAAATGCCTTAAATTGAAAAGAGACTTTTAAAATACGCAAACACGAGGCACTATTGCTACCAAATTTCATTTATCTCTATTCCACCACATCAAACAAATTTTTGGCCGCCAAGCCAATGGTAAGTTTGTGTGTATCTAAATCATAAAAATCGCCTAGCCCAATTACGTGTACCCTAATGTTTTCGATAGATACTGGCGTTCCCATTTCTACATTATAAATATTGGTATTGGCAATTTCTCGGCCATCTACCAATATAGTTACGCCCGAGCCTATACCCTCCATTATTTGGTTACCCGTAATTAGCAAGCCAGCATCTTCACCTAAACCTATACCCAGCATACCGGGGTTGCTTGCAACAGCATAAAAAAGGCGGGTAAACCTACCTCGTTGTATAAAATGGGTATCAATAATTACGTTATCAACAAAGCCTAAGCCTCCAGTAATTTGCACCTCGCCTTTAATAAGCGCTTCCTTACTTTGACCTTTGTAAATCATGTTGTTTGATGATGCCGCCGCCCCTGCCGATGTGCCTGCAATTAAAAAGCTATCGTCGTTAAAATAACGGTCTTTTAGTACTTTTAAAAACTGGGTACCACCTAGTATTGATGTTAAGCGTAATTGGTCGCCACCGCTAAACATTACAATATCGGCTTTCTTTAGTCGGGCAATAATCTCAGCATCGTTGGCCTGCTGGCGATTGCGAATATCCATTACACCTACATTTTTTACGCCCAATTGCCCAAACGATTTAATGTATTCTAAACCCACCAATTCGGGAATTTGCGATGCCGTAGTAATAATTTCGACAAGCGAGTTTAGCTTATTTGCCGATTCGTTTATAATGCGCCTTAAAATACCGAACTCGAAAAATTTAAGATAATGTGGTTGGTTAATGTTTTCTTCGGAACCAATATGGGTTCCCATATCCACAGCACCACCTATAATTACTAATTTACCTTTCGGGTTTACCACAATTAATTCATTTTATGTTAACATTATATACATTTCAAAAATAGTATTTTACAGCTTAGATTTATAAAAAATTGATAGTAGTTTAGAATAAAAATTATCATAAATTGAAAACGGAATTAATTTTATCGAAACACTAAACCGCACCGACCACTAAATACCCTATTTAACAGATGATTATAGAAAAAATACAAGTACTACGTGGTCCCAATATTTGGAGCATACGCCGTGGAAAATTAATACAAATGCGTTTAACCCTAGGCGAGCTAGAGGAATTGCCTACCAATAAAATAGAAGGGTTTGGTGAGCGAATGCAGGCGTTGCTGCCTAGTTTATATAACCACCGCTGTTCGCCTGGCGAACCAGGTGGTTTTTTACAACGGGTACAAACCGGCACTTGGATGGGCCATGTGATTGAACATATTGCCCTCGAAATACAAACCCTTGCTGGCATGTATTGTGGTTTTGGCCGCACCCGCGAAACCAAAACACCAGGCACTTATAACGTAGTTTTTAATTATCAGGAAGAAAAAGTAGGGGTTTTTGCTGCCGAAGCTGCCGTAAAAATAGCCCAAGCCTTAATTGATGGCGTAGCTTATGATATAGAATCCGACTTGTTACAAATGCGACAAATACGCGAAAAAACTAGCCTAGGCCCCAGTACGGGTTCTATTGTGCAAGAAGCCATAAGCCGCGATATTCCTTGGATAAGGTTAAATAACCAATCGCTGGTGCAACTAGGCTATGGTGTAAACCAGGTGCGTTTTAGAGCCACCATTACCGAAAAAACCAGCAGCATAGCCGTAGATATTGCAGGTAACAAAGAACAAACCAAACAAATTTTAGAAGAACAAGCCATACCCGTTGCCAAAGGGATAACGATAAGCAATGTAGAACAAGTACAACAGGCCATTAATTACATTGGTTTCCCCTTGGTTTTTAAACCCCTAAATGGCAACCATGGCCGTGGCGCAACTATTAACGTAAAAACATACCAAGCCGCCGTACAGGCTTATGAACATGCCGCCATCATATCTAAAAAAGTAATTGTCGAAAAATTTATTACAGGGTATGATTTTAGGATTTTAGTAATTGATAATAAAATGGTGGCCGCCGCCCAGCGTGTACCCGCCAATGTGGTGGGCAATGGCGAACTAAGCATTCAACAACTTATTGATGAAGAAAACAAAGACGAACGCCGTGGTTATGGCCACGAAAACGTATTAACCGAAATTTCGGTAGATAGAGATACTTTGGCCTTGCTGGAGAAACTAAATTATACGCTAGATAGCATCCCACCAAAAAAAGAAATCGTTTATTTAAAATCCACCGCCAATTTAAGCACAGGCGGCTCGTCTATTGATGTTACCGATTTAGTACATCCACAAAACGTTTTCTTTTGCGAGCGCATTAGCCGTGTAATAGGGTTAGATATTTGCGGTATTGATATTATGGCACAAAATCTTACCGAACCCCTTACCGAAAACGGTGGCGTAGTATTAGAAGTAAATGCCGCACCAGGCTTTCGTATGCACCTAGCCCCCAGCGAAGGATTGCCCCGTAACGTGGCCGCCCCAGTAATAGATATGCTGTATCCGCCAGGTAAATCATCACGCATTCCTATAATTGCGGTAACAGGAACCAATGGCAAAACCACCACTACCCGCCTTATTGCACATATTGCCAAAACCACGGGCTGTAGGGTGGGCTACACCACCTCCGATGGTATTTATGTGCAAAACACCATGATGCTTAAAGGCGATACCACAGGGCCGCAAAGTGCCGAGTTTATTTTAAAAGACCCATCGGTAGATTTTGCCGTTTTAGAAACAGCCCGTGGGGGCTTATTACGCTCGGGTTTAGGCTTTAAGCAATGCGATATTAGTGTAATTACCAATGTGCAGGAAGATCATTTGGGTATTTCGGATATTCATAACCTTGATGATTTACGCCGTGTAAAACAGGTAATTGTAGGTGCAACCAAAAAAACAGGTTGGGCGGTGCTTAACGCAGATAATGTACACTGTGTTAAAATAGGTAAAGCTGCCGATTGTAACGTAGCCTATTTTAGTATGGACGAAAACTCCAAAATTATTAAAGAACATTGCAAAAAAGGAGGCATTGCCTGTATTTACGAAAACCTATTTATCACCATAAAAAAAGGCGATTGGAAAATTAGGGTACAAAAAGTAGGTGCTATTCCTATTACCTTTGGTGGCTCGGTACCGTTTATGATACAAAATGTATTGGCCGCTACCCTGGCATCGTTCGTATGGGGTTTTAAAACCGAGGATATAAAAATTGCTTTACAAACCTTTATTCCATCGCCTACGCAAACCCCAGGCCGCATGAATGTATTTCCGTTTAAAGATTTTAATGTAATGGTTGATTTTGCCCACAACCCCGATGGTTACCGAGGCATTAGAGATTACCTTAACACCATAGATTCGCCCATGAAAATAGGCATTATTGCGGGTACTGGAGACCGTAGAGACGAAGATATTGTAGAACTGGGTGCCATATCAGCCGAAATGTTCGACCATATTATTCTAAGGCAAGAAAAACATTTACGTGGACGAACCGCCGAAAATATTATTGGCTTGCTGATACAAGGCATAAAATCGGTAGATAAAAAAGTAACCTACGAAGCCATCCCTAAAGAAGTAGATGCTATAAAACACGCCATAGGCATGGCATTATCAGGCACATACATAGTTGCATTAAGCGATGTAATTGATAATGCGATAGATATTGTACAGCTGTATCAAGAGCGGGAAATGCAGAATGAGGCGTTGTAAGGGGGGGATAGTTAGGATTTTGTAAATCTTGCCAACATTCACACGTAGGCAAAACAACTACATCCTTACACCAGGCAGATACATTGATTTTGCAGCAATAGCCGAAGATGGAATTGCATTTGACGACAAAATGCAAATGCTTTTTACCTAATTATCCGCACAAATGCAAAAAACCAATGAGTTGGATGAAGCTATTAAATTAAACCTTGCTAAAATTGGATATACGATATGATAGACAAAGAATATAGGTCATTTTTTGATGAAGTAGTTTCCATTATTCAGTCGCATAGACTTGTGGCTGTACAATCTGTTCAAAGTATTTCTAACCAATTGTATTGGCATATTGGTGAATTGATTTTAGAAAAACAAAAGAAATTTGCTTGGGGAAAATCGGTAGTAGAGCAATTGAGCCTTGACCTTACCGCACAATTGGGTGGCGAGGTGAGTTGGAGTACACGCAACCTATGGTTTATGCGACAGTTGGTAGCAGAATATACAGAACAATTACAAGAAATTGAGGAAAATGGAAAACGGAACCAACTTGGTTCACAATTGGATATTTCATTTCTGAAACAGCTTGTTTCAGAAATACCT
>RDXP01000100.1 GCA_004292865.1 Sphingobacteriales bacterium | reverse complement strand
TGTTTGGCTAAGGCCGATAAATAGCCCACATTATTGGCCAGGTTCCACTGCCTGCTATGGCCGTTATACGAATGTGCCGATGGGCCAATACCCAAGTAATGTACGCCTTTCCAATAGTTGGTATTGTGCCGGCTTTGCATCCCCGGAAGGGAAAAATTAGATATTTCGTAATGCTTGTAGCCCGCTTGGCACAAGGTATCCATAGAAATTAAAAAATGTTTGGTGCTTTGTTCATCATTAATAGGCGCTTGTTTTTGGGTGTTGATAAAGGCGGCTAGGGCGGTTTTGGGTTCTACCGTAAGGGCATAAGCCGATATATGAGGCACTTGATAATCGATAGCTTTTTGCAAATTGGTTTCCCATTTTTGTTGAGATAATAAGGGGAAACCGTAAATTAAATCGATATTAATATTGGTAAAGCCATTATCTTGGGCTCGTTTTATGGCGGCTTCGGCTTCGGTGGCTTGGTGTGCCCTGTTCATCCATTTTAAATCGTCGTCAAAAAAAGATTGTACGCCAATGCTAAATCTATTGATAGCTGTTTGCTTTATTTCTTTTATTTTTTGATTATTCAAATCATCTGGGTTAGCTTCTATGGTAATTTCGGCTTCGGGTGCAAGGTTAAAGTTTTCTTGTATGCTGGCTATTATCCTACTTAAATCACTCCCCGATAAAACCGAAGGCGTACCACCACCGATATAAATGGTGTTGATAATTTGCTGGCCTAGATAATTTTTTTGTAGCTTAATTTCCTTACCAATAGCCTCTAATATTTCTTGCTTGTATTGTAATGAGGTGCTAAAATGGAAATCGCAGTAATGGCAGGCTTTTTTACAAAAAGGAATGTGAATATATATGCCTGCCATATTGTGGATTTAAAAATTTAACCTTTCGTCGGCTGGGGTTTCGGGGGCTGCGCCTTTGGGGTTTTGGTATTGGTTACAATCCAGGGTTATGGTACTACCGCCTTTGGGTGCTTCAAAATCGTTTTTAGTAATTCCTAGGCTTTTATCGGCATATACTTTTTGCATAAACAGGCCAAAAATAGGCAAAGCTGTATTGGCACCTTCGCCCAGGTTAGTGGTACGAAAATGTATATCACGGTCTTCGCAACCCGTCCATACGCCAGCCACCAGCTGTGGGGTAATGCCCATAAACCAGCCATCCGAATTATCGTTAGTAGTACCCGTTTTACCACCAATGGGGTTGTATAAACCATATTTGAATTGCAGGCGATGCCCTGTGCCTTCTTGTACTACACCTTTTAGCATATAAGTCATGGTATAGGCAGTTTGTTCGTTAAGGGCTACAACTATTTTGGGTTTACGTTCGTATAACACATTTCCATTTTTATCTTCGATGCGGCTAAGGTAGATAGGCTCCGTCCATACGCCGTGGTTTACAAATGCGCTGTATGCTCCCGCCATATCATACACCGAAGCATTAAAAGTACCCAAGCAAATAGATGGTACAGAGGGCACATCGGTAGTAATACCCATCCGTTTAATAAGTTCGGCTACTACGGTAGGTTGCACTTGTTTCATCACCCAAGCGGTTACAAAGTTTTGCGAATTGGCCAATGCTTTGCGCAACGTAATAGCACCGGGTATGGGGTTATAAGCCCTTGGTGTCCAAGGTTCGGTACCGTACCCATCAATAGTTACGGGTACATTGTTTACTTTATAGCAGGGCGAAAAACCGTTATCAATACCTACGGCATAGGTAAAAGGTTTGGCGGTGGAGCCTACTTGGCGTGTTCCCATTTGTACTTGGTCGTACTTAAAATGTTCGAAATTTATACCTCCTACCCATGCCCGCACTTCGCCTGTAATAGGGTCCATGCTCATCATGGCATTACGTAAAAACATTTTATAATATTTTATCGAATCCATGGGGGTAAGGGTGGCGGTAATGTTTCCTTTCCAAGTAAACAGTTCCATTTGCTGGGGGGTGTTAAAATCGGTTTTGATTTCTTCGTCCGATTTTCCGTCTTCTTTTAAGGCTTTATACCTGTCGGATCGTTTCATGCCTTGTATCAAAAGGTTTTCGTGGCCTTTAAACGGATTTTTATTTTGCCAATGTTTGGTAAATTGCTGTTGCAAATCTTGCATATACTCGCGTTGTGCTTCTTCGGCATATTGTTGCATTTTGGCGTTTATGGTGGTATAAATTTTTAGGCCATCGCGGTCTAGGTCGTAGGGTGTACCATCGGCTTTGGTAATAGCAAGTTCTTCAAATGTTTTTTGAATATCTTGCTTTAATATGGCTCTAAAATAGGTGGCCATACCTTCGTTGTGCGATGATGGGTTAAACTGTAAACCTAGCTCTTGTTTTTTTAGCTCCTCGGCTTCGGTTTGAGTGATGTATCCTGCATCGGCCAGTTTGCCCAATATTAAGTTTCGCCTAGCCAATGATCGCTGTGGGTTACGGGTGGGCGAATACATGGATGTACCCTTTAAAATGCCTATTAATACCGCAGCTTGGGCTGGATTTAAGTTTTTAGGGCTGGTATTAAAATATGTTTTAGCGGCCGATTTTATGCCATAGGCATTGTTGCCAAAATCAACCGTGTTTAAATACATGGTAATAATTTCTTCTTTGGTATAATTTCGTTCGAGGCGTACGGCTACTATTAATTCTTTTAGCTTTTGGGGTATTCTTTTTAAGAATGATTTTTGCCTGCCTTCTTTGGAAAACAAATTAAGGGCTAATTGCTGCGTAATGGTACTTGCCCCTTGTTTTTTACCTATTAGGTTGTAAAAAATAATGGTAAATGTTCGTTGAAAATCTATGCCCGAGTGGTCTTGAAAACGGGTATCCTCGGTAGCTATTAATGTATTGAGTAATATGGGGTTAATATCTTGGTAACGTACGCTCGATCGGTTTTGAACAAAGTAATTCCCTAGTTCGGCTTTATCTTGCGTATAAATAACGGATGCTTGGTTACTTTTGGGATGCTCTAAATCTCTAAACGAAGGTAAAGGGCCAAATAAACCTAGCCATGTAACACCTATAAGGAGTACAAAAAAAGCAACAAAAGCGAATATAATTTTCCAAAATATTTTGTTGTACCGCTTTATATCATCGGGGTTAAGGTTATTTATTGGCATCTTTTTTAGCTAATTTTAAATATTTTAAATACTGGTCTAAGGCATTTTGCGAGTTGATGAGCCCAAGGTTAACTTCTGATATAATAAACGTATTGTATTTATATGCGGGCATGGTAATAAATTCGGCTGCATTTGATTTTAATTCGTCTAAAACTATTTTTGTGCGGTCGGCACCATAAAAATCGCCTTTAACAATAATAAGTTTATTGCCTTTTTCGAGTTCTTTAATCACCAATACCAACGATTCGGAATTAAATTTGCCATAAAAATATTTGCTAATACCAGCAAACGATTTGGCAATGTTTAACGACCTATCTAGCACATTGATTACGATGGCCTGTTTTTGGCGAATGCCTTCTTCAAATTTAATTTCGCTGGGCGCAATGGGTGCTGGGGGTTTTATGGCTGTTGTGTTTTTTACCGCTCCCGCAGGTAGGGTGTTTTTATTATCCAAAGCTACATTTTCGCCTGGTTTTACAAGTAACGAATCTTTACCAATAGTTGTTTTTTGAGGCAATTTGGGTGCTTGTGGTTTAGGGCTTTTTTTGTTTGCATTTTTGCTAGTAATAGGCTGGGCATCGTAATCATCCTCAAATACATATTTATTTACAGTAGGGCTTACATACCTTCGTTGTTCGGGCAGGTTACTATCCTCGGTTGCAAGGGGCTGTAAAGCAAACTGGCGGGCATCAAAAACGGCTTTATTTTGTTTGATATAAATAATTTGTTTAAGCACCCGTGGTACAACTGTTGTGTCGTTAGGGTAGGTTTTGGTTATGTTTTCTAGCTCGGCCAAAAAGGGTATAATGCTTTGCGTATGCCCTAATGCCAAGGTATTTATATATACAAACTGTGGCGGAAGCATATTGCTGCTATCGGCAGCAAAAGTTACTTTGGCTTCGCTTATTTTAGCCATTACTTCGTTAAAATTATTGTTGTTGTATAATTCAAAAACGTTTTCGTAATAAGTATTTAATGCGGCGGCCTGCAATTCTTTTGCTTTGCCAAAATCGGGGTCGGTAATGGTACGGGCAAAATCGGTTTTGGGATATTTTTCGAGCAATAAATCTTTATAATAGGCGGCTTTTGTTTTATCTGTTTCGCTGTATAAGCGGTAAAGTTGATAATAAATACCTGCTGTATAATCGCTTACTGGGTATCGTTTTAATAATTCCTCAAATGATTGTATTGAAGCCATGTTATCGTTTAACACATCTTTATAAAAATTTGATACCTCGTAAAAAGCCGTTAATACTTTTAAATTGGCTTTATCTTTATCGGCTTGCGTAAGCGGTACATCACGCAAATAATTGGCTTTTAGCGAATCGGGGCTATTGCTTACAACGGCAAGGGTGGGCGTTGCTTGGTCGGGGTCTTGCATGGTAGTGGCATTTTGGCTGGCATTATCGGCAACAGCACTTATACGCCAGCTATCGCTTAGCTTTCTTTTGCCCCAGCGTTTATTAAATTCGTATAATCCTTGGCTCATTGCTGTTGAATTATTAAAATAAAATGTACCTGTTGATTTTGTTTTAGTATTGTTATCTAACGTATTAAGGGGCATTAATTCATTGGTCGAAAGCGAATCTTTTTTTCTTTCCTCTTTAATTTGTTGTGCAATAATGTCGCTTATTTTTTTGTTTCGTACACTATCTGGCAAAGCGGCCAAAGCCAAAAGTTCATCTTGGCGAGTAATAATTTGCATCCTATCGGCTAGGTATTGTAAGTTTTTTGCTTTTTTTTCTATCTGGGCAAATCCCATACTTTCTTTGGGTAAAAATTGCAATGTACTATCATAATAAACTTGCGATTGTACATAGTTTTTTAGCGAGTCGAAGTTGATTTCGGCCAGTTTTAAAAACGATAAGCCCTTTTGCTGGTCGCTACCAGGGGTGGTAGCCGTTGATTTTTTGTAGCTTTTAATGGCCAAGTCTAGTTTTCCTTTTTCGAGGTAGGCATTACCTATTTGGTAATAAATTTGGTCGATAAATTCTACATTTTTATCGTCTTTTATTAATTTTTTTAAGGTAGCTATTTTATCAAATACAATTCCGTTTTCGCCCTCTTTTACTTTAATGCGGTATAAATTAGCCATAAACGATAGCTCGAACGAGGCATTACTTTTAACCACGCGGGTATAATGGGCATAAGCATCTTTATTAGCGCCAATGTTTTCTTCTAATTGTGCCAGTATAAAAGTCCATCGTATTTTATCAAACTGGTTTTTACATAGTTTTATGGCTGTTTTTAAATAATTTACGGCAGCCTTATAATCGTTATGGTTAACGGCGGCTTGGGCTAGCAAGGCATTAAGGTTGCTTTGGTGGTATTTGTTTTTTATATTTTTTGCGTCCGCTAATAAGGAGTCGGCTTGGGGCAATCTATCCATTGCTAAATTGGTTTTAGCATCGCCAATAAGGGCGTCCAAGCGGTTTTTTGTTTCTTTAGGATACGTTAAACTTACATAACTAAAATACTCCGATGCGTTAAAAAAGTTTCCTTTGTAATACTCGGCTTTGGCCAGTAATAAATAGGCATCATCTACCCAAGTACTCGCACTTTTTTTTAATGCTATGGTATTGGCTCTTTTTATTACCTCGTTTAAAGGGGTGGTTTGTTCTTGCGAGGTTTGTTCGGTGGGTACAGGGTAAATATCTAATAGCTCGGCATAGTTTTCAACATAGCTGGTTTTAATTTTGCTTTCGCTTTCTTTTAAGCCCTCTTTAGCGTTAAAATAAATATTGTAATGGGCGGTTAAAGTTTGTATTTTACGGCCAATATACCCTGGGTTTTGTGAACTACAGCTACTATACACAGCAAGTACCAAAATCCCGAAAACGAAGGATATGTATTTTTTAAAAAGCAATTTCAATGTTAAAAAATTAATGTTTTGTATGTACTGTTTACGAGTAAACCTATATAATATTGTTTTATAAAAGCCAATAAAGATATTAATTAGCTTTAGTTTTTGGCTTATAAAATATTGATTAAAATAAATTGGCTATAAATACACCTATAAGGCTACAAATATTATAGCCCATTAACACTATTTAAAATAATGGAAACCCAAAACAAGCAGCCTAACAATAATAAAATAAAAAGCTATGTACAGTACTCGGGGCTTGTGTTTCAAATGATGGGCATTATAGGTTTATTTACATTTGCTGGATATAAACTAGACCAAAACCAAGCCAGCAAAACACCTATTTATACCGCTATATTAAGCCTATTGGGCGTGTGCATAAGCCTATACATGGTTATTAAAAGTTTAAAAAAAACAGATTTTAGGTAATTACTGAAGCTTTGGTACAATGATGCCTCCTGTTTTTGAATATGCTTTTTTTAAGCTCGACTTTGCCAAACGCTTTAGCCGTTTTTTTTGCGTTAAAATTTACCGCAAAGCACACAAAGCTGGCGGTATAAAAAATACGATGCAAGGTAAACCCGCATTAAAAAGCACCAGCCTGTGTACCTAAACC
>RDXP01000132.1 GCA_004292865.1 Sphingobacteriales bacterium | reverse complement strand
CATCTCACAGGTTTTTACTTTTGAATTTTAACTTTTGAATTTATATACCATCTCACAGGTTTTTACTTTTGAATTTTAACTTTTGAATTTATATACCATATTTGCGCCATCAAATAAATTTATGGTTAATTATAAAAAATTTACATTAAACAACGGTTTGCGGGTGCTTGTGCATCAAGATAGCACTACACCTATGGCAGTTTTAAATATTTTATACGATGTAGGCGCAAGAGACGAAAATCCCGAAAAAACAGGTTTTGCGCATCTTTTCGAGCATTTAATGTTTGGCGGTTCGGTAAATATACCATCATACGATGAGGCCTTGCAACGGGTAGGTGGCGAAAACAATGCCTTTACCAGCAACGATATTACCAATTATTACATTACGTTACCCGCCTCAAATTTGGAAACTGCTTTTTGGCTCGAGAGCGATAGGATGTTAAACCTAGCTTTTTCCGAAAAAAGCCTCGAAGTACAAAAAAATGTGGTATGCGAGGAGTTTAAACAGCGCTATTTGAACCAGCCTTATGGCGATGTTTGGCTAAAACTACGTCCATTGGTTTACACAGCACACCCCTACCGCTGGGCTACCATTGGCGAAAAATTAGCCCATATTGAGGAGGCTAAAATGGAAGATGTAAAAGCGTTTTTTGCCAAGCATTATAACCCGCAAAATGCCATTATGGTAGTGGGTGGTAATGTTGATTTTGAGGAAGTTAAAACATTGAGCGAAAAATGGTTTGCACCTATACCCGCAGGTAATAAATATGTACGCAATCTACCTACCGAACCCTTACAAAACCAAGAAATTAACGAAACTATTTACGCCGATGTGCCTTTAAATGCCATTTATAAAGTGTTTAAAATGCCCGGTAAAATGGACAACAATTACCCTACGGCCGATTTAATTTCCGATATATTATCGCAAGGAAAATCATCGCGGCTGTACCGCAATTGGGTAAAAGATAAGCCGCTTTTTAGCGATATAAAGGCTTATAATTATGGCAGTTTAGATACAGGTATGTTTGTTATCGAAGCCCGCCCAAGCCAAGGCATAAGCCTAGAAGATGCCGAAAAAGCAATTTGGACGGAGCTAGAAGCCTTAAAAACCGATTTAATATCGGACGATGAACTTACCAAAGTGAAAAATAAATACGAATCTACCACCGTGTTTTCGGAAATGAATTTGCTAGATAAAGCGATGAATTTGGCTTTTTACGAGCTTATGGGCGATGCCAATTTAATAAACACCGAGATACAAAAATACGCCAGTGTAAGCGCACAATGCATTAAAAATTTAGCCAACCAATTGTTTACCAACAGCCAAGCCACCACGCTTAACTACTTAGCAAAATAAAATGTTAGACCGATTAACCGCCCCTTCCTTCAAAGAAATTGATAACGTAGCGATTATAAAAACCGAAAAACGGGTTTTAAAAAACAACATCCCCGTTTTTGTACTAAACGCAGGCCAGCAAGACCTAGTGCGCATCGAATTTATATTTAAAAACGTTGATTGGGATATTAAAAACCCACTTTTAGCCAGTGCCACCAATACCCTACTTAACGATGGTACGGCAAGTATAACGGGCGCACAAATTGCCGAAGCCATTGATTTTTACGGCGCATTTTTTCAAACCGAGTACGGTTACGACCACTCGGTAATTACCCTTTACACCCTCAATAAATATGTGGCCAATACTTTGCCTATTGTAAAAGATGTGCTGTGTAACTCGGTTTTTCCGGCCAAAGAGGTAGCAACTTTTATTAATAACAATAAACAAAAACTAAAAGTAAGTTTAGAAAAAAACGATTTTGTGGCCCGCCGAGAGTTTAACAACGCACTATTTGGCAATAACTTATACGGCTACAAAGCGCAGGAAAGCGATTTTGATAAATTAAAAACCGAAGATTTACAAGCCTATTTTAAAAAAGCCTACCACCCACACAACTGTACCATATTTTTATCGGGCAAGGTAGATGAGGTACTTTTTAATACCATCGAAAACCTGTTTGGCAATTGGGAAAGTGCCACCATTTTTACCCAAAACAAACTGGTATTTACACCCAATGTGCAAAAATACCATAAAATACCCAAGCCCAATTCCTTACAAACAGCCATACGCATAGGCATCCCCAGTATAAACCGTAACCATGCCGATTTTGCGGCCATGCAAGTTTTAAATACCGTTTTTGGCGGCTATTTTGGCAGCAGGTTAATGACCAATATTCGCGAAGATAAAGGCTACACCTATGGCATAAGCTCGGGCAATGCAACCATGGCGCAAGCCGGCTATTTTGTAATTGCAACCGAAGTAGGTGTTAATGTATGCCAAGCTACCCTCCACGAAATCGAACTGGAAATGAACCGCCTAAAAACCGATTTAGTACCTGATTATGAACTAACTTTGGTAAAAAATTACCTTATGGGCAGTTTATTAGGCAGCTTAGAAAACGCTTTTTCACATGCCGATAAGTTTAAAAATATTTATTTTTATGGTTTAGATTACGATTATTTTGATCATTTTATCCATACCATAAAAACAATTAATGCCGAAGATTTAAGGAAACTAGCCAATAAATATTGGGATTGGGATAATTTTTATAAGGTAATAGTTGGGTAAGGTTTTTGTTTTATGGTTTTTTAAAGTACTGTTAATCAATATCATTAAAACTCTACGTTTGGCGGGTTTAAGAAGTTGGTACTTTCTAAGCACAGAACTGTTTGCCAGCACTATACTTGATACAAAGCATAAATATTCAGTTAACTACTGAACCGCCAACTTCTTAAACCCGCTGTTGGAGTAGGTGTATTATTTGACTTTTATGTCTGTTTTTGTTATTTTTGATATGTATTTAGTTTTTCATAAAGCATAATATGTTTTTATATTTTGTATGTTTGAACGGTAAATAAATTTTTTATGTCAGGATTGCAAATAACAGCTAGTTTAGGCTTTTCAACTCAAAAATTTCACGTTGGACTTTCTTTAGTAGAATTTAATGAAGATGACGTGGTTATTATTTATTCTCCAGCCTTGGACTTGAGTGGTTATGGTCATTCAGAAGAAGAAGCTAAAAATTCTTTTTCCGAATCATTACACGAGTTTTTTAGATATACACACAATAAAAACACTTTAGATAAAGTTTTGAAAGATTTAGGTTGGTCAATTAAAGGAACAAAGAAAAAACCTAAGTTTAATCCGCCTTTAGATTCAGATTTAGTCACTTCAAATTCATTGTACAATGAAATTGTAAATAATAAAAGCTATAAAGTATCAAGACAAGACGTTGAATTTGCTCTTTAATTTTTATGTCTTCAAAGCATTTAAGAAATATTCCACTTAAATTATTTAGAGATTTTTTAATTGATAAAGGATGTTTTTGTAACAGAACAAGTGGTGGACACGAACACTGGAGTAGAAGTGATTTATTAAGACCAGTTACTATTCAAACACATATCGACCCAATTCCTGAATTTATTATTAAAAACGCATTAAAACAATTAGGACTTTCTAAAAAAGATTTTACAGATTGGATTTAATTTTTCATATTCAGCGCAACACTTACTGCCAAAACGGGGCTTTGTTCGGGTTGGGAAATAGAATTCCGTATGCCTGAAACCTTTGCTGATTGAAAATATGAAACTGAAGTTAAGTACAAAAGTTCAGCGATGTACGTCCTGCTCGAACAAAAGCTTAACAGAATTACAAATGATCATTGTTATTCCGTCTTCCCAACTTGCACAAAACCCAATGTTATAAGCCATTTTAGAGTGACAGAAAGCAAACGATTTGCCTCAAGTATTTTGTAAATTTGAAAAGAATTTAAGACTGATAATATGTTCAACACAATAGAAATAGACAGAGGTAATTTAACGATTATGGGGGTTAAGTTTTCGGACTTGAAAACCTTAGAAAGCACTGCAAGCGCTTTGCGAAGTAATATATTTGAAGGTTTAAACCTACATCAAAAGGCATTGAAATTATTAGAGACTATATAACAGGAAAAATATCACTTACAGAACTTGTAGCATTTGCTAAACAAAAAGCCTATATGTCAGATTTAAACCATCAAAAATCAAATCATTAGCCTTAAAAAAAATATCACTACGTTTGCTTTCTAAAAATTATCCTACACAATCCAAAGAGATTAAACCATAAAAAATATATTTGCAACATTATGGCAAAAAATAACGAAGAACTATTAAAAAATGTAATCTCACATGCCAAAGAATATGGCTTTGTGTTTCAATCGAGCGAAATTTACGATGGCCTAAGTGCCGTATATGATTATGGGCAGCTAGGTGCCGAGTTAAAAAACAATATCAAAACCTATTGGTGGAAAGCCATGGTACAGATGAACGAAAATATTGTAGGCATAGATTCGGCCATATTTATGCACCCCAAAATATGGAAAGCCAGCGGCCATGTAGATGGTTTTAACGACCCTATGATTGATAATAAAGACTCGAAAAAACGTTACCGAGCCGACCAGTTATTAGAAGATAAAATAACCCGTTACCTAAAAGACGGAAAATCGGCCAAAGCCGAAACCTTACAAACAGCAATGGATGAGGCATTAAAAGCCGAAGATTTGCCTCAATTAAAATTATTGATAGAAGAACATGAAATTGCTTGCCCAGTTTCGGGCACCCGCAACTGGACCGAGGTACGCCAGTTTAACCTCATGTTTAGCACCCAATTTGGTGCCATGGCCGAAGGTGCCGATGAAATTTACCTACGCCCCGAAACCGCCCAAGGTATTTTTGTAAACTTTTTAAATGTGCAAAAATCGGGACGGATGAAAATACCTTTTGGCATTGCCCAAATAGGTAAAGCGTTTAGAAACGAGGTAATTGCCCGCCAGTTTATTATGCGTATGCGTGAGTTTGAGCAAATGGAAATGCAGTTTTTTGTAGCCCCTGGTACCGAGATGGAGTGGTTTGCACATTGGAAACAAGCCCGCTTAAAATGGCATTTGGCTTTGGGTACAAGCCCCGATAAATATCATTTTCACGACCATGTAAAACTAGCACATTATGCCAATGCCGCTACCGATATTGAGTTCGAGTTCCCCTTCGGGTTTAAAGAAGTGGAAGGCATACACTCGCGTACCGATTTTGATTTAAGCCAGCACCAGCAGTTTTCGGGTAAAAAAATGCAATATTTTGATGCCGAGGTTGATGAAACCACAGGAAAACCTCGTGGCAACTATATCCCTTATGTAATAGAAACTTCGATAGGTTTAGACCGTATGTTTTTGTTAACCATGATAAACGCTTTTGAAGAGCAAGATTTAAGCACCGAAGACAAAACAGATTCACGCACTTTATTACGCCTGCATCCCGCCTTAGCGCCTTATAAAGTAGCCATATTTCCCTTAACCAAAAAAGATGGCTTGCCCGAAAAAGCAAGGGAAATTATGAACACCTTTAAATACGATTTTAACTGTATTTACGAAGAAAAAGATGCCATAGGCAAGCGTTACCGCCGTATGGATGCTGTGGGTACGCCTTTTTGCGTAACGGTAGATCATCAAACGTTAGAAGATAATACCGTAACCATACGCCACCGAGATAGCATGGCGCAAGAGCGTGTGGCTATTGCCGATTTACAAGCTATTATTGGTGATTTGGTAAGTTGGAAAAATTTGCTGGCATAAAAATTTTGCTTTAGGTAAATTTGTGTCATTTATTTAACTTACTTATTGGAGTAAAAAAAGTGTTTTGGCCTCACAATCATTAAGGATAGCTACAGTTTAGGTGTAAATGCCATCAACAACGTTGTAAAACTTTACACCTAAAACATGGTCAGCTTTAAATATAACGATAGCGTAGCACTAAACTTTTTATTTAGCTTTATCCTTAAAAAGCGTATAGGTTTTTTACCACAATTGTCAATTTTTTTAGCCTCACATAAAAAAAAAGTACCGTGTTTGCTGGCGCACCAAACTTCAAAAAATAGCGTTCGGTTGCACACCAAACACGGTGGGGCGATAGCAAACTGTAAAGTTTTGATTTTGTGGAGTAACCAAATAAATTTTAGTGTTTTGGATTTAGTGTTTTTAATGGTAAATTTTCCATTCAAAAACTATTTTTTAAACACCAAATCTAAACTTTCAAATATCGCTCGTTTTGCTTTTTCTAAATCAACTTTGGTATGTGCTGCCGATATAAATGCTACTTCGTAGCCCGATGGGCCAAAGTAAATACCACGGTTTAATAACTCGCGGTGCATGAGCTTAAATTTATCCATACTCTCGGGTAAAATATCTGCGGAAGCACTAATGGCATCTTTATCAGTAAAAGCAATCCAAAAAATAGAGCCAATGGTAAAAACTTTTAATTTATAGTTTTTGGCTACGGCGTAACGTTCGATAGATTGGGCAAACTCGAAAGTTTTATTGTTTAAATCTTTATAAAAACCAAATTTTAGCAACTCTGTAACCTGCGCAATGCCTGCGGCCATAGCTACGGGGTTGCCCGATAAAGTACCTGCTTGGTAAACAGCACCCTCGGGCGAAATATGAGCCATAATAGCCGCCGAAGCACCATAAGCACCCACAGGCAGGCCACCACCAATTATTTTTCCGTAGGTAATAATATCGGGTTTAATATTGTAATAACCTGCTGCACCTTCAAATCCTATTCTAAAGCCCGATATTACCTCGTCAAAAATTAATAAGCAATTATGCTGGGTACAAAGCTCACGTACAAAGGCTAAAAACTCTTTTTCTTGCAATATTAAACCATTATTAGCGGGTACAGGCTCAATGATGATGGCTGCAATTTGCCCGTCAAATTGCTCGAAAGCTGCCAATAAAGCCTCTTTATCGTTTAGTGCTACTACAATGGTTTCATCGGCTACGGCTTTGGGTATGCCTGCTGAGGAGGTTTCGCCAAAGGTTACCAAACCCGAGCCTGCTTTTACCAGCAAGGCATCTAAATGACCGTGGTAACAGCCTTCAAATTTTATAATCTTATCTCGCTTGGTTACGCCACGGGCCAGCCTAATGGCCGACATTACGGCTTCGGTGCCCGAGCTGGTAAAACGTATTTTTTCGATGTATTTATTGTTTTTTAATATTAGCTCGGCCAATTGATTTTCTAGTGCTGTGGGTGCGCCAAAACTCATTCCGTTTTGCATCACTTCGATTACTTTTTCTCGCACTTTGGCATTGTTATGCCCCAAAATTAAGGGCCCCCACGATGCGCAAAAATCTATAAACTCGTTACCATCGGCATCCCAAATACGGCATCCATCGCCCTTTTGTATAAATAAAGGCGTACCGTAAACCGATTTGAATGCCCTTACCGGCGAGTTTACTCCCCCAGGGAAATATTGTTTTGCTTTTTGGTATAACTCCGCCGATTTTTCACGCACAATATCAGCTTTTTGGCCATAACTTAAAGTTGCTTCGTTTTCTTTGGGAGTTAATATTTTTTTTATCGAATCGAACATAGGGTATTGATTTTAATAGTTTTTGAAGCCGCTAATTTGCTAAAATTTATAGTATTGTGCAAATATATTTATAAAAGTTAATAATTTTGATAAATATAAAATAGGTTAAGGGCAAACGCATTAAAAATTCATAAGTATTTGTAAATATCCTATATTCATTGCGGCAATGCGTCTTTTTCGTTTTAAGCTACAGGTTTTCGTTTTATCATTTTTGATAATATTCAAAGCTACTTTATTAATTAAGGAGAAATTTTGAGCAACGTTTTTATATCTTTTTCTGCTTGCATCTTCTTGAAATACAACATCTAATGTCCAATGTAAGTTGTTTTCTATGCCCCAGTGATTTCTTATTTTTGCTTCATAAAAGATTGCTGTTTCAGCTTTGCTTACAATATAATACCGTATGGCTGTTTCGCTGTTACCGTTAATCTTGAAGCATCTTTCGCTTTCTATTTTTACTAGCATTTTTACACTTGGTCATTTTTCAGGTTGCTCAATGTGACTTAAATCTGTTATAATACTACATTTTTTTTCTATTATCCCATGCCCTGTGTCGGTTGATTCATAAAAATCAATTGGCTTGTAAAACCTAAAACTATCTTCTATATTTTGATACAAAGTTGGCTGATTATTTTTGACTGCTAAAACATAATCTCCACCCTCGGCTAGGATACATTTTGCAATATCTTGTCGACATCCCATTGCATCTACACTAATAATACAATCTTTTATAAACAGTCCTTTGATAAGTTCGGGTATGGCGATTATTTCATTTGATTTTTCCGAAACTTTAACTTGCCCTAACACTATATTTTCTTCACTCAACCAAGCACTTACCATATGTATAGGCGATTTTATACCGCCTGTTTTTGCGCCTCTAATTGTCTTTCCATCAATGCAAATCAACCCTTTATTAGGACTATCAAGCACTGCTTTTACCCACGACCTAAAACACATTTCAAACTTTTCAGGATCCATTAAAGCAAATACTCTATTAGAAGTATCGTGTGAGGGAAAACCGTTTGAGAGCTCTAAAAATGTTTTCAACCATGCTACCCGCTCAAGGCCAAAATCTTCAATCTCCTCATAACTTTCTGCCCCACATAAGGTCGCTGCGATGGCAATAGTAATAATTTCTATAAGCGGATATAACCTTTTTCTATTCATACGAAAGTCTTTCATTTCGCTAAAATGCCTAATAATTGAATTTTTGTCTTTTTTCATATCTATTTGATTGTCAAATAAATATACAAATTAATTTGTATAAAAACAAATTAATTTATTGATAATTAGATAATTAATATTACGCCATTGTCGCAATTATTTTAATGCGTTTGCCCTGACCACCCAGCCACATCCCTTGCATGGTAAGTAATAATAATGTTGGCACCTGCTCGGGCAAAGGCGTACATGTTTTCTAAAACCACGCTTTTTTCGTCTATCAATCCCGCCTCAGCGGCCACCTTTACCATGGCGTACTCGCCCGATACGTTGTAACAAGCTACGGGCAAATTTGTGTTTTGGTGTAAAGTTTTTATCACATCTAAATAAGCCAAGGCGGGTTTTACCATTAAAATATCGGCACCTTCTTGCTCGTCTAGTTGGGCTTCACGCAAGGTTTCAAGCGGGTTTCTAAAATCCATTTGGTAGGTTTTGCGGTCTTTGGTGCCTGGGCAGCTATCAGCAGCATCTCTAAACGGGCCATAATAAGCCGATGCAAATTTTATGCTGTAACTCATTATCCCAATATTTTCAAGTTGGTTTTGGTCGAGGGTATTTCTTATTTTAAGGATTCTACCGTCCATCATATCCGATGGGGCTACCATATCGGCACCTGCTTGGGCGTGGCTTAAAGCCATTTTTGCCAGCACTTCTAGGGTTTTATCGTTATCAACATCGTCAAAATGATTTAAAATGCCGCATTGGCCGTGGGTGGTGTAGGCGCAGGTGCATACATCGGTAATTATAAAAAGTTGCTTGCCAAATTCGGCTTTTAAAGCCATTACGGCATTGGCAACTATAGATTGTGGGCTGTAACTGCTACTGGCATCTTCGGTTTTTAGCTCGCCTACGCCAAAAAGTAAAATTTTATTGATACCTATTTTTAAACTTTCGGCCACATCGATAATTAACGCATCAACCGAAAAATGGTGAATGCCTGGCATTGCGGCTATTGGTTTTTTTACGTTTTCTCCAGCAACTACAAAATAAGGGTACACCAACATATCTACCGATAAGCGGGTTTCGGCTACCATTTCTCTGATAATTGGACTGTTTCTTAAACGGCGAGGGCGTATGAGCATATTTTTATAAAATCCAAAAGTAAAAATTAAAATTCAAAAAAAACCTTTGAGGTGTTAATGTTTGGGAATTTTGGTAAGATGCTTTAATGGATAAACATTGAGGCTTTTTACACGCTAATAAATACAATGTTAAACATTTTATAGCTAGTGTTTTGTAAAAAAATGGTGTTGCGTGGGGAAAGCGTACCACGGTAGCGAAGCTGCTAGGAAGCCTTCGCTTGGAGCGAAGACTTCCTTTAACCTTACACGGCGATTGATGCCTTCGCTTTAAGCGAAGGCATCAACAATGGAAGAATATTCTTAAAAATAAACTATTGGTTATTAGATATTTGTAGTGTTTTTTGATAGACGTTGTTTTAGACTAGCACATAACGGACAGGGCTTGGCGATGTAACGAATTTTTAGCACAAAAATTCAATAAATGTCTAATAAGTTGGACATTGCACAAATGTTTTATAGGAGCTCTTTAGCCGTCATCTTGCAAAACCCGTGTTATGCCCAGTGCTTTTTTCTTTAAGCCCAAACCATTTCTAATTGTTCGTCTTGTCGTTTTATTTCCAGTCCGTGATTATGTTCTGCAAAGTTGCCTATATCGAAATTGCAAACCAATGCTTCTACAACTGTTCGTCTGTTTTCAATACTTCCTCCATTATGATAAAAATGATCTTTTGTAACTACATTAAATTTATTCCAATACTTCTCAATCATATCATTTTTTCGCCAATCGTTATGATGCCAAGTTGAAAGAATAAATTTTGCTTTGGTTTCACTCAACAAATTGAATAAAAGTTCTTCATCTTGTTCTGTCCAACCATTAAAATAATCAACGTGTCTTCCGTAATAAGGTGGGTCGCAATAAATAATATCGTTTTCAGTTGCCATTGGAATGATGTTAGCAAATGATTTATTATGAAAAGCCCAATTAGGTTCTGCTTGAATAATTTGTGAAACTGCTGCTACTTGATTTGTGATTTTAGTAACGTATGCTTGTGCAAAACGGTCTGGTTTTTTGCAGAAGGGAATATTCCAATGTCCTTTACTATTAAATCGCATCATTCCATTAAATCCTGCTCTCGAAAGGAAAATAAAGTCGTAAGGTGAAAACTCTCCACTATTGAAACGTGAACGAACTTTTAAATAATGCTCATAGCCATTATTTTCTGCTGCACTTAAAATTGCACCTTCGTTTTCAAGATAGTGTTTCATCAAAGGTGCTGTAATTTTTTTTTGCTGAATGCCTTTGTAAAAGTTAATGATATGTGGGTTTGTGTCGTTTAATATGGCTTTTTTATAACCTGAATTAAAAGCTACTACACCTGTTCCAAGAAACGGTTCTATCCAATAGCCTTCAACTTTGGGGGCAAGTTCCACAATCCAAGGAACGAGTTTGGTTTTAATACCTTGACTTTTTATGGGCGGAACAATTACTCTCATTTTAAATCTTTTTTATAGGTTGTTCGAGATACAATTTTTTTTAATAAATCTGTTCTTCCTTTAAATTCTAAAAAGTCTTTAAGTGTTGTAATTTTTGTTGGTTTGCCGTCTTTTACCATTGTGGCAAAACCATAGTTTATCCAATATTCGTCAAACCATTCTTCTCCTAGTTGGCTAAAAATTCCGTTCTCGTTTCTCAAATCGTCTATACTCAAAGTTGAGCCAATATTAGCAGTATTTCCAGAACCTTGTTTATCGCTAGCAATTTTCCATTTTTCGGCAACAAAAAAGTCAAAATCTTTAATTACCGAAGTGATAGATTTTAAATTAGCTACAGTTGTAACTTTTCTTTTGCCTACTTTTTGGTTTGGTGTTTCGTAGTCTTCCTCAAGTTCTTGAACTTGATAAATTTCCGTTTCGGAAACATCATCTGCCAAATCTGTTCGTGTATAAATTACACCCAAACAAAAATGCGCTACATATTGGTTGTAAGGAAACTGAATATTTTTCTTTTTATCTCTTTCTTTAAAATAACTGCCATGACTTCCAAGGGTAAAACTCGAAATTCCATTCCTCTTTCGGTAAGTTGTTTTAAGATCAACTGCAAATTTCACCTCTTTATTTTTTTATGAATAAAAGTAAGGTCGGGATAATAGTTTTGATGTTCTGTCAAGATAATGTTGTATCCGTTTTCTTCTGCAAACTGTAAAATCTGTGGAAAAATATGGATTTCAAGAATTTTTGAAACAATTTTAGTATCAGACGAAATAGTATAAATATTCTTGTAAATGTCAATAAATCCTTTTACAGACCAATCTCCGTTTTCAGTGGAAACGTATTGTTCCAGTTTTTCTGTAAAAGTGTCTAATACCTTTTTGAACGCTGTTTTATATTTTTTCTTATCTTTTAAATCCATAATACAAAGTTACAATTTTAATCTCGGCCAGTTTGTTGATAAGTTAGTTTTTTGTCGGATTGTTGATATTAGTACTGTCATACCATTGGGTATAACTACCAAATATACACAAGTTTAAAATATCTAGATTAACGATACATCGTAAAATTTAAGCCGACCAATAGGTGTAATTATAAAAACTTGTAAAATGTATTTTCCCTTTTTCAAGGATTTAAGGGTGTGGGTTTTAAAAGCAATAAGTGTTATGAGTGCCTTGGTGGATAGCTTTTGTGCCCGATGTGTCCCCCAGGTTTATTAACCGAAAAAAGCCCCGTTAAGGTGCTTTTTCGGTATTGGCGGAGAGAGAGGGATTCGAACCCTCGGTACCGTTGCCAGTACGACAGTTTAGCAAACTGTTCCTTTCGGCCACTCAGGCATCTCTCCTTTTTTTGTTCGGACTGCAAATATAGTAATCCTACGATAGGTTCAAAATCAAAATATCAAATAGATTTACCATAATCAATCCTTACATGATAAATGCTCATTAACATGTTTTTAAAAATCAATTTAATGGTTTCTAAATCATGCAGGGTAATATTGCTATCGTCCAGCTGGTTTTGTGCTAGTTTATAATCAATTATACGGTCCACCAGTTGGTTAATATTGGTAGCATCGGGTTCTTTTAGGCTTCTGGATGCGGCTTCAACCGAGTCGGCCATCATCAGTACTGCTGTTTCTTTCGAAAACGGAATGGGGCCAGGGTAGCGAAACGTGTTTTCGTCAACAATTTTTTCGGGGAAATTTTTTAGGTATGATTGGTAAAAATAATCGACCCTTGTGTTGCCATGGTGGGTTTTTATAAAATCAATAATTACTTCGGGTATGTTATGCTTGCGGGCCATATCTATACCTTTGCTTACATGGTGTATAATTAGCTGTGCGCTTTCTTCGTACGAAAGTTTATCATGTGGGTTAAAACCTGTATTTTGGTTTTCGATAAAAAATTGTGGATTTTCGGTTTTACCAATATCGTGGTAAAGTGCGCCTGCCCTTACCAATAAAGTATTGCCTCCTATTTTATAAATGGCGGCTTCGGCCAAATTGGCTACTTGTAACGAGTGCTGAAATGTGCCGGGGGCTTTAAAGGCTAAATCCCGCAGTAGCGGATTATTGGTATTGGTTAACTCCATTAAGGTAATATCGGATGTTATGCCAAATAGTTTTTCGAACAGGTATATTAATGGGTAGGCTAGTAGGGTAAGCATTACGCTAAATACGAAGGGTAAAAAACTTATCCAGTTAATGGCATCTAATGCCCCTTCGCGGATGAGGGATATGCCTACAAATACTACCAAATAGTTTAGCAATATAAGCAATGCGGATACTAAAAATTGCTCGCGACGGACTAAGTTTTTAATGCTGTATATGGCTACCATGCCTGCCGTAATTTGTAAAAAGGCAAACTCGAAACTATTGGGTAAAAAAAAGCTAGCCACTAGCACCACTAGTAAGTGTATATTCATGGCTAGGCGGGTATCAAACAGTATGCGGATAATAATGGGTACAATGCAATAGGGGATGAAGTATAAATTGGGTATTTGAATTTTTATAGCCCATGATAAAAAAACCAACATGCCTGTAATAACCAGTAGTATCAGCGAAATTTGACGGTTATCTTCAAAAATATCTTTTCTGAATAAAAATAAAAACACCATTAAAAGGGTAACTATAAGGGCTACCAGTATGGCTTGGCCTACGGTTACCAATCGTTGTTCGCCGTTTACGTGTGCTTGTTGTTCGTAGGCTATGCGTAACGATTCTAGTTTTTTATACACATCGGCATCTATACTGCTACCGGCTGCAATTATCAGTTCGCCTTTTTGTATCATTCCACGGGTGCTCGAAACGTTTTCTAGGGCTCGGTTTTCTCTTATTTCTGTAAATATTTCGTCGTAAAACACATTTGGGGTAATGTGGTCATCTATTATATGTAGTAAAAGGGCGCTTTCAATGGTTTTATCGTTTGCTAATAATTGGTTAGCTTGTGCAAAAGCTGCGGGTGCAGTAAGTAAAGTAGCGGTACTTATTTCGGTTTCTAGGTTATTATCTAATATAGAAATGAGGTAATTTTGGTTACTGCGTTGGTATTTTTTATTTAGGCCAATGATGCCTTTATTGTAGGCTTTGTTTAAAAAAATAAAGCCCGCTTTAAAGGTGTTTTCTTTTAGTGGGATATTTTGGAGGTTAGCTTGTCGCCATTTTGCCTCAAAATCGGCTTGGTATTGGCTAAGTTGTGTGTCTTTAATTTTATTGTTAAATCTATAAATGGGTAAAATAGATTTTTTGATGCTTTCTTTATCGGCTTTAACTTCTTCGGGGCTTTTTATTAAGGGGTAATTATAGGGCGAAACCAAATCATCGTGTAACCATATATTTCCTTTTTCGAACTCGTATTTAAACTTTGGCTGCTTGGGAAGTACAAATGTTATGATTGCGATGGTGGTAACCATCATTACGTATTTAAGTATGGAGGCATGTTTTTGCAACAAACTTAGGGCATATACTTTATTTATTGAGGCCACAGTTAAGGTTTTTTAGGGGTTATTAAGGCTAAACTATTTGCTAAGGTCGGTATTATCTATCAAATAATAATCGGCTTCCTTTATACAATTCGTTAAATATACCATTTTGATATACTAAATTTCCTGAAACCAAGGTGTGTGTTATTTGCGAATGAAATTTTTGGCCTTCGAATGGCGACCAGCCACATTTGGATAATATATTTTGTTTCGATACGGTGTAAGCTTTGTTTAAATCTACCAAAACCAAATCGGCCCAGTAGCCTTCTTTAATATAGCCACGTTTATCAATTTTAAACAAAATTGAAGGGTTGTGTGCTGTTTTTTCAACAATGGTTTCGAGGCTTATTTTACCTTGGTGGTACATTTCGAGCAAGGCATTTAAGGCATGTTGCACCAACGGGCCGCCTGATGGGGCGTTTTCGTAATCTTGTTGTTTTTCGGCGAGTGTATGCGGAGCATGGTCGGTAGCAATAACATCAATACGACCATCAATTACGGCTTTTAAAATTTCGGCTCTATCGGCTTCGGTTTTAATGGCGGGGTTCCATTTTATAAAGTTTCCTTTTTCGGCATAGTCTTTATCGCTAAACCAAAGGTGGTGAGTGCAGGCTTCGGCGGTAATTTTTTTATCTTTTAAGGGTAAATTATTATCGAATAAATAGGTTTCTTTGGCGGTAGAAATATGTAAAATATGCAGCCTTGTGCCATGTTTTTGTGCTAATGCTACGGCTTTTGATGAAGATAGATAGCAGGCTTCTTCGCTTCTGATTTTGGGGTGCATTTGTGCGTTTAGCCTACCATATTGCTGTTTAAATTTTGCAAAATTTTGTTTTATCAAAGGGTCGTCTTCACAATGCGATGCTACCAAGGTGGGCGCATTGGCAAAAATTTTATCCAATGCATCGTCATCATCTACCAGCATATCACCTGTTGATGAACCCATAAATATTTTTATACCACATACGTTTTTTATGTTGGTTTTCATTATCTCATCTAAATTATTGTTAGATGCGCCCATAAAAAAAGAATAGTTGGCTAGCGATTTTTGAGCCGCTATTTGGTATTTATCTTCCAATAATTTTTGCGTAAGCGCACTAGGTACAGTATTTGGCATTTCCATAAACGATGTTATACCGCCAGCTACAGCCGCTTTTGCTTCGGTATAAATTTCGGCTTTGTGGGTTAGGCCTGGTTCTCTAAAATGTACTTGGTCATCTATTAAGCCTGGTAAAAGATATTTACCTTCGGCATTTATTTCCACATCAGCCAATTGGGTTATGTGCTTATCTATTTTTTGGATAATACCATCATTTACAAAAACATCGGCTATGTATTGCTTGCCTTCGTTTACTATGGTTGCCTGTTTTATTAAAATCGAATTTGCCATAAGGCGAAGTTACTTTAAAAAGATTTATTTTAAATCACAATTTTTTATTGATTTTTTGTTCAATGTAAAAAAACATTTGGTTTGTTGTTTTATATGTTTGTTTATCATATTTATGTTAAATAACAATTACATGTTTAAACACCTATTTATTTATTGCCATATTGTGCAAAAAAAAACATGAAAAAAACAGCATTATTATTAGGCTTTGCAGCAAGCATTTTGCTCGGCTTTACAGCACAAAAAAACAATACCTACACGGTTGATGTAAATCAATCATCTATTACATGGATAGGCCGTAAAGTTACGGGCGAGCATACTGGAAAAATAAAAATAGCTTCGGGCAAGCTAATTGCCGATGCCAAAGCATTAAAAGGGGGTGATTTTACTATTGATATGACAACCATTACCTGTACCGATTTAACAGGCGAATACATGGAAAAACTGTTGGGCCATTTAAAATCGGATGATTTTTTCTCGATCGAAAAAAACCCAGTTTCTAAATTCGAAATCACAAACGTAAGTAAGCCAACCAAAAACATGGCTACCATTACGGGTAATTTAACTATCAAAGGCATTACCAAGGTTATCAGTTTTCCTGCTTTTATAACTATAAAAGGTAAAACATTAAAGGCCGAAGCCAAAAAAGTAATTGTGGATAGAACCCAATTTGATATTAGGTACGGCTCCAAAAGTTTTTTTAACCTAGGCGATAAGGCTATTGATAACGATTTCGAACTAAGCATTAACCTATTGGCTAATCGCTAAAAATAAATATCAAAAAAAAAAAGAGCAACACACTGTGTTGCTTTTTTTTTATATTATTACAACATATTTGTTTGTAATTTTATAACTATGCTTCACTGCCCTCACGTATTGATAATTGATGATGATGAAATTAACAATTTTATTGCAGCTAAATTAATCAGTAAAATACCTCCCTTGGCTAAAGTAACCACCTGCTTAAATGGCGAATTAGGCATTAATTTTTTAAACGATTGCGTAAATCAACAAGCCAATTTACCCGATATTATTTTTTTAGATATAAATATGCCCGTAACCGATGGGTGGGATTTTTTAGATAAGTACGAAAAAATGATATTGCCTTTTTTAAATAAAAAAATAATCATCAATATTATTACCTCATCGGTATATGCCAATGATGTATTAAAATCAAAATCGTACAGTTTTGTAAATAAATTTATTTCGAAACCTTTAGATATCGAAAAAACCCGAGAGTTATTAAGCGACAAGTAGTGCTATACAGCTTCAAAATAAAAGCCAGTTTCGTTTTTTCTTACTTTTGAGTATGCTTTATTATCCGAATGATAAAACAAGCAAACCCAGTTTTGTTCCACCGCTTTTTCGCCATATTGCAAGCGTAAATCCAATGCTTTTCGGCCATCAAAATCATACTTGGCAGCAAATTTTTTCAGCAACTGCTGTGGCTCGGGCAATATATCACCACCCATAAAACAATGATTATTAGCTGTTTTTATATGAAACACTTGGTGAAACTCGCAATGCCCACCCGTAAGTTCGTAGCTAATTTCGTGGGTTAAAGTGCCGCTACCATCTACCAAGTGTAGCTGCCCACTGCGTTGCAACACATCAAAAATTTCGGTTCGGTACGATTTTGATTGCCCACTGTAAGCCGTTTCCCACTCGCCCCGTTGCACCACATATTCGGCATTGGGGAAACTTAATTCTAGTTTTCCCTCACGGTTATACACCATGCCACCACTATGGTCGAAATGTAAATGCGTCATCAATACTTTGCTCACATCATCGGGCTTATAACCCGCTTTTATAATATTTTGGTGCAATATCATATCGCCAGCAGCATTATTATAGCCTAAGCCAGTATCCAAAACCAATAATTCGGTTTCGGTTTTAATTAAAAACGGTTGCACATGTATAAATAACGATGCTGGCCTATCGGCTTTGTTATGCACTGAGGCATCAAAAGGAATAAATTTTTTGGTAACATCTACCGAGTACGAACCTTCGAACAAGGCGGTAATTTCTTGTGGCATATTTTATAATTATTTCAACATTTCGCTTAAAGCGGATAACTATTTAGTGATTGATTTTTAGATGCGTATGAATTTTATGTTGTTAGGTGCGTTAACGACGGTAGCGGCATCCTTTTTTTACGCCGTATCTCCCCCTTCGGGGGTCGGGGGGATAGACAAATAAAAAAAAGATATAGCGGACGGCGTGTTAAAACGCCCAAATCATATTCAAAAATATAAAAAACAATGTTTTAATAATTGAACTTAGCTTAACAAACAATAAAAAACAAATATTTAATACATCAATTAAAAAATCAAATTAACGTTTAACGTATATTTACAGGTTAAACATTGCCAAATATATGATAAAAAGCTGGGTACAAGCCGTAGAAGCCAATCCTAAAAATGTAAATTTATTAGCACAATCACTCGGCATTAACCCCATATTGGCGGCAATGCTGGTGCAGCGTGGGGTAACAACTTTTGACGAAGCCAATGCTTTTTTTAACCCCGATATAGCGCAATTGCATCCGCCTTTTTTAATGAAAGATATGGATAAAGCCATAGCTCGCATACAAAAAGCTATTGAAAAACAGCAACATATATTGGTGTATGGCGATTACGATGTAGATGGCACCACCTCGGTAGCCTTAGTTTATTCGTTTTTTAAGGAAATTTATCCCCACATTAGTTACTACATACCCAATAGATATACAGAGGGTTACGGCATATCTACCCAAGGTATTGATTACGCTAACCAAAACAATATCTCGTTAATTATAGCTTTAGATTGTGGCATAAAATCGGTAGATAAAATTGATTATGCCAATAGCCTAAACATAGATTTTATTATTTGCGACCATCATTTACCTAGCCCCACATTGCCCGATGCCATTGCCGTATTAGACCCCAAACGCCCCGATTGCACTTACCCTTACAAAGAACTTTCGGGCTGTGGCATAGGTTTTAAATTAATTGAGGCTTTCGCCGATAAAAGCGGACTACCCTTTGCATCGGTACAGCAATATTTAGATTTGGTGGTGGTAAGTATTGCATCGGATATTGTGCCTATAACGGGCGAAAATAGGATATTGGCACATTGGGGATTAAAAAAGCTGAACCAAAATCCCTGCAAAGGCCTAAAAGCATTGATAGCTATAAGTGGCCGAGGCGATGTTTTTACCATTACCGATATTGTTTTTAGCCTAGGCCCTCGTATTAATGCAGCTGGCCGAATTGATGATGCCAAAAATGCCGTAAAATTATTGATAGCCCATAACCACGAAAATGCCGAAGATGCAGGCTTTATCATCAACACCAAAAATACCGAACGCAAAGCCCACGATGCCGATATTACCCAGCAGGCATTATTTATGATAGATAATTCGCCCGAATTAATTAACCGAAAAACTACCGTAGTATATCACCCCAACTGGCATAAAGGCGTTATAGGTATTGTGGCATCACGGCTTACCGAAAAATATTATCGACCTACCATTGTGCTCACCCAAAGTAACGGGGTATTGGCAGGTTCGGCCCGGTCGGTTAAAGATTTTGATTTATATGCAGCACTGGAAAGTTGCAGCCATTTATTAGAACAATTTGGTGGCCATCAATATGCTGCTGGCCTTACTTTAAAAGAAGAAAACTTAGCCGTTTTTACCCAACAGTTCGAAAACGTAGTAGCCCACACCATTACCAAGGAACAGCTCACCCAAAAAATTAATATACAAAGCCCACTAAATTTAAACGAAATTGATGGTAAATTTTACCGTATTTTACAGCGTTTCGAGCCCTTTGGCCCGCAAAATATGGCACCAGTTTTTATCAGTACAAACGTAAAATTATATGGACAAGCATTAATAGTAGGCAATAATCATTTAAAAATAAATGTAAATCAACACAACTCAGCTATTTTTAGTTGCATTGGCTTTAACCTTGCCCACTATGCCGAAGCTATAAATACTGGAATAAATTTTGATATTTGCTACACCATCGAATCAAATGTGTGGAAAAACAAAATCAGCATTCAATTAAATATTAAAGCAATTAGAACCTATTAAACCATGATATTAAGGGCAGATAACCTTGTAAAAAAATACAAACAACGCACCGTTGTAAACGATGTATCATTTGAAGTAGCACAAGGCGAAATTGTAGGTTTATTGGGGCCTAATGGTGCGGGTAAAACCACCTCGTTTTACATGATTGTAGGTTTGATAAAGCCTAACGAGGGCAAGGTTTTTTTAGGTGATGAGGATATTACCGATAACCCCATGTATAAACGGGCCAAAAAAGGAATTGGTTACTTGGCACAAGAGGCATCGGTTTTTAGGAAACTAAGTGTAGAAGATAATATTAAAGCCGTACTCGAACTCGGTACCCATACCAAAGAAGAACAAAAAGAAAAGCTCGAAACCTTAATTAATGAATTTAGCTTGCATAAAGTGCGCAAAAACCGTGGCGACTTACTATCGGGTGGCGAACGTCGCCGTACCGAAATAGCCCGAGCCCTAGCCGCCGACCCTAAATTTATTTTATTAGATGAACCCTTTGCTGGGGTGGACCCCATTGCGGTAGAAGAAATACAAATGATAGTTGCCCGCCTTAAACACCGTAACATAGGCATTTTAATTACGGACCATAATGTAAACGAAACCCTTTCTATTACCGATAGGGCCTATTTACTTGCCGAAGGAAAAATTATGTTAAGCGGCACTCCTACCGAAATTGCAAATAACGAAATGGCCAAAAAGTTTTACTTAGGCCAGCATTTCGAATTAAAAATTAAAAAGTTTTAAGCCGCTATGACTTTTGTAAACTCGTTTATAAACTGGTTCATGAAAAAACGCATGCACCAAATAGAACTTTTTATAAAATACCCTATCGAAGTGCAAGACGAATGGTTTGCCACCCTAATTAACGATGCCAAAGATACCGAATGGGGTAAAAAATACGATTACCGCAGTATAGAAAACGTACAACAATTTAAGCAACGTGTACCTGTACAAAACTACGATAGCCTTAAACCCTATATTGATAAAATGCTGGAAGGCCAGCAAAACGTATTGTGGCCCAGCGATATAAAATGGTTTGCCAAGTCATCGGGCACTACCCACCACCGCAGTAAATTTATACCTGTAAGTGCCGAGTCGCTGGAAGAATGCCACTTTAAAGGCGGTAAAGATATGTTGGCCATTTATTGCAATAACCGCCCCGATGCGCAAATGTTTACTGGTAAAGGCCTAGTATTGGGCGGTAGCCACCAAGTAAACCAGCTTACGTCCAACTCTTATTACGGCGATTTATCGGCAGTATTGATAAAAAATTTGCCGGCTTGGGCCGAGTTTATGCGCACACCCGATATGGCTATTGCCTTGATGAACAATTACGAAGAAAAAATTGAGAAAATGGCCCGAGCCACCATTGATGTAAACGTAACCAATATATCGGGCGTACCCACCTGGACTATCGTACTTGCCAAGCGCATATTAGAAATTACAGGTAAAAATAACTTAATGGACGTATGGCCTAACCTGGAGCTGTATGTACACGGTGCTGTAAACTTTGAACCCTACCGCGAGCAGTTTAAAAACCTAATCCCTAATCCCGATATGTATTATTTAGAAACCTATAACGCATCCGAAGGTTTTTTTGGGATACAAGATCAATCAAACTCGCCCGATTTATTATTGATGCTTGATTATGGTATTTATTATGAGTTTATTACGATGGACCAGGTGGATAAAGAGTTTCCCGAAACCATAAGCCTAAGCGAGGTAGAGTTAGATAAAAACTACGCCATCGTTATCAGCACCAATGCCGGCCTATGGCGTTATATGATAGGCGATACCGTTAAATTTACATCGCTTAGCCCTTACCGCATTCGCATTACTGGCCGAACCAAACATTTTATAAACGCATTTGGCGAAGAGGTTATTATTGATAATGCCGAAAAAGCCCTTACCAAAGCCTGTAACGAAACGGGTGCATTGATAAAAGATTATACCGCCTGCCCCGTTTACTTTAAAGGGAAAGATATTGGTTGCCACGAGTGGATTATCGAATTTGAAAAAATGCCTGCCGAGTTCGAGCGTTTTGTAGATATTTTAGACAATACCCTGCGAGAAGTAAACTCCGATTACGATGCCAAACGTTTTAAAGATATGGCCTTAAAACGCCCTATTATACATATTGCCCCAGCCAATACTTTTTATAATTGGCTAAAAAATAAAGACAAACTAGGCGGCCAACATAAAGTGCCTCGCCTAGCCAACGAACGTAAATATGTAGATGAAATATTGGAAATGATGGGGTAGGGTTTTTACCCAGCCCAATAGCCCTCAACAATATAGCTGCGTTAAACGTTTTACACTCGCCACTTTTTATATTTGTTTAACGTGTTTAAAAAAGTTTTTTATGCAATAGCACTATTATTTTACTAAATAATACCCAATAATTCGGCCAGTGCGTTTTCCACGTATTTAACTTTTACGGCTTTTTTATTTTCCATGTCATCATCAATTGGCCCTTTATATTTTAATATCCATTGTTTACCTGTATTGTGTGCTACAAAAACGGTTGGCGTATGCCTTAAATGATATAAAACGGGTATTTTTTCATCATTAACTTGCAGGTACGGAAAATTGTAGCCGTCTTTTAAGGCTAGTTTTTGCATTGCTTCAAAGCTATCTTCGACCGCATAATCATTGTTGTAAGGATTTATGGTAATAACAGGATAGCCTTTTTTAGCAAACATTTTATGTAAGTTTTTAATACGCCCACGGTAATTTATGCAGTGGTAGCAATTGTTGGTCATAAAAATAATTATTACCCCTTTTTTGTTTTTATAATCGCTTAGGCTAATTGTTTTTTTACCCACAATACTTGCATTTTTTAGGCTATCAAAAACAGGTATGGCCTCCCCTATTTTTAAAGTATCGGTTTTGGTGGCTTGCGCCGATGCTTGTAAACCTAAAAATAAACAAGCTAATAAAATGTAGATTTTTTTCATTGTTTATTGCTGTTAAATCCCGCCACAGCGGCTAAAATATTTATACGTGTATGGATCTTTTAGTTTCATTACCAAAACCCCTTTGCGGGTGCTGGCGTGTACATAATAGCCGTTTTGTAAATATACGCCTACGTGGCTGTATTTTTTACCATCGTAATCAAAAAAAACCAAGTCGCCTTCAAGCAGTTCGTCTTCGTATTTTCGTTTTAATATATTAAGTATTGCGCTGGTATTACGTGGAATGTTTCGGCCATAAACATCTTTAAATAAAGTATATACAAAGCCCGAGCAATCAATGCCGTTTTTATCTAACCCGCCCATTTTATATTTTACACCTTCCCAATCGTTTATAAACGCATACAATCTGCCATTGCTAATATCGCTTTTGTTTACTTGCATTAATGTAGCATATTTATTAGCTATGCTATTATTTGGTTTTTGGTACGATGAATTGCTGGCAGCAAATTTTTTAGATTTACAGGCCGAAAAGTTAAGGATGCAACATCCCACCAAAAACAAAAAAACTAGGGTTTTAAAATTTGGTTTCATCTACGAATTTTTAAGCACTTTTTGTATCTCATCTAACTTCATTAAGGCTTCCACAGGGGTTAAGGTATTTACATCGAGGTTGTTCAATACATCGCGTATTTTTATTAAAACTGGGTCGTCCAGCGAAAACATTTGCATTTGTACCGCCTGTTTTTGTATTTTCATAATGCTGGCTTTAATATGTTCGCCGCCGGTACGTTCGTTTTCTAAGCGCAGTAAAATTTCGTTGGCCCGTTGTAAAACTTTGGCCGGCATACCCGCCATTTTAGCTACGTGTATTCCAAAACTATGTTCGCTGCCGCCGGGCACTAGCTTGCGTAAAAATATTACTTTATTGCCCAGTTCTTTTACCGAAACATTGAAGTTTTTGATGCGGTTAAAGCTGTTGCTTAGCTCGTTAAGTTCGTGGTAATGGGTGGCAAATAGGGTTTTGGCTTTGGCCGATGGGTGTATGTGCAAATACTCGGCAATGGCCCAAGCAATAGAAATACCATCGTAGGTAGATGTGCCACGACCAATTTCGTCCATCAAAATCAGGCTTCTATCCGATAAATTGTTAAGGATGCTGGCCGTTTCGTTCATCTCTACCATAAAAGTAGATTCGCCCGACGATAGGTTATCCGATGCGCCCACACGGGTAAAAATTTTATCTACAATACCTAAAGTAACCTCTTTGGCAGGTACAAAACAGCCCATTTGCGCCATAATAACTATCAAGGCCGTTTGCCTTAACAAGGCCGATTTCCCCGACATATTAGGCCCTGTAATAATGATAATTTGTTGCGTATCGTTATCTAAATACACGCTGTTGGTAATATATTCGTCGCCCAGAGGCAAGTGCTTTTCTATCACTGGGTGGCGCCCCCCTTTAATATCCAGTATTTTACTATCGTTAATTTTGGGGCAGCAATAATGGTTTTTTTCGGCAATATCGGCAAAGCAAATCAGCACATCAAGCTGTGCAACTAGGTGTGCATTAAGCTGTATGGGTTTTATAAAATCGGCAATGGTGGTTACTAAATCGTTAAACAAACGGGTTTCTATGGCGTAAATTTTTTCTTCGGCACCTAAAATTTGCTCCTCGTATTCTTTAAGTTCGGGGGTAATGTAGCGTTCGGCATTAATAAGGGTTTGTTTCCTAATCCACTCGGGCGGTACTTTATCTTTATGCGTGTTTGATACTTCGAGATAATAGCCAAACACATTGTTAAACGCTATTTTTAAGGAGTTGATGCCTGTTTTTTCGGCTTCGTTGCGTTGCAGTTCTAACAAATAATTTTTTCCGCCAAAGGCGATTTTGCGTAGTTTATCCAGCTCTTCGTCCAGCCCGTCGGCCATTACTTTGCCTTTGGTAACCATTACGGGTGGGTCGGGCTGTAATTCGTTTTCTATTTTTTGTTTGATAGATGCGCAAACATTT
>RDXP01000023.1 GCA_004292865.1 Sphingobacteriales bacterium | reverse complement strand
CGATTTTCACCACAAATGTTGATGCGGAGAACCAAACTTTGATTAACCACAAATGTGTCTGCGGAGCACTGAACCGCCACTTTTGCCAAACCCGTGTTATGCCTAGTTTTTTATTCTTTTTAGTCCAAGAAGAGCAAATAATTGTCCAAATGGTCCATAATGTTTTTTTCCAAGTCCTTTAGTTTTTATTTGTTTTTTTAGGTCTGCATAATTGGTGTAATAAAAACTTGATAACCGTCCTGTTATTCTTTCGTCCTTTATTAGCCAAACCGCTTCGTGTGTGTCATAGCGAGAATCTTCGTCAACTAGAATGTAGTAGTCAAAGTCAGTCCATTGTTTTGTTTTTCTAATGATTGGAATGATAGGGTTTATGAACGTTATTCCATTAGTGTCAGCAACTAAAAACTTGCACTGTGTCCCAAGTAGTATTAAAAACAATAAGTTTAGTCCTACAATAATAGAATAAGCAAATAGAGCTTTGTTGTCATTAAACAAGTCAACTTTGTCGTAACTAACTTGGGAAGCTGTCAAGAGTTTAAACGTTGCAAAACCAATTAACAAATTAAGTCCTACGAGCAGTCCAAAGCCTCCAAAAAATTTATATCGTGAATATATTTTTGTCATTAGTTGTCGTGTCTTTTAAAATTAGGCATAACTTCCGCCTTTACGAAAGTTCGCTCATCAAAAATAACAATCTTTAGTTAACTCTATAATTAATAGGCAAAAGTATTTCTACTCAAACTTATTAAATATCGAATTCAAGTGATAAATACTTCAAGTCCAATCTTAGCGAAAAAATCTCATTTAGAGACAAAAAACCAAATCTTTTTTATAGCCCTGGTTTAAATTATACTCTTTCCAGCGTGTTAATACGCCCAAAACCTAATAAAACTGTAAAACGTAAATTATCAAACCCCACAGGTTTAGGCGCTTTTTGTAGCATCAACCACACATACAATGTATCTTAAAAAAATAAAATTACCTATTATATATTACAATTTACTAAAACAATTGCCTATGATATTTGCTATTATTTCCAATAAATTAGGTATGATATTTTAATTTTTGTTACTTTTGTATCGCTAATAAAAAATAATTAATGATACAAAGAACACTTTTAGATTTTTTAAACCGATGGAAAAACTCGCCATCGAGGCTACCTTTAATACTAAGAGGTGCAAGGCAAGTAGGCAAAACTACGCTGATACACCAATTTGGAAAATTTTTTGATAACTACCTGTATTTTAACCTCGAAAAAAGTACAGATGCAAATTATTTTTTAAATTTTCAGTCGGTAGCTAACCTTGTTTCGTTACTTTTTTTATCAAAAAACCTGAGCTTACAAAAAGGCAAAAGCTACCTTTTGTTTATAGACGAGGTACAAGAAATGCCCTTTGTAATTGAACAATTACGGTATTTTTACGAAGAGTACCCACACATACATATCATAGTTACGGGTTCGTTGTTAGATTTTGCCTTAAAAAAAATAGAAAAAGTGCCCGTAGGCCGGGTTGAATATGCAGAAATGCACCCTTTAAGTTTTAGAGAATATTTAGCTGCAAATGGCAAAACAGCCATACTCGAAAAACTTAACAACGAAACCCCACTACCCAACGATTTTTTAAGTTTAATAATGGCGGCTTTTAACCAATATGCGATGATTGGCGGTATGCCTATGATTGTACAAAATTATATAGATGAAAAAAGTTTAGTACGATTAAATGAGCT
>RDXP01000131.1 GCA_004292865.1 Sphingobacteriales bacterium | reverse complement strand
AAATGGCCCCATTGGTGCAAAAGTATCGCAACCTTTACCTTTAGCCCATTGGCCACCACGTTCTATTTGGAAAGCTCTTTCCGATACATCGTTATGCAAGCAATATCCGGCTACGTAATCCATTGCATCTTCCACCTCAACATAGCTGGTTTTTTTGCCAATAACTACGGCAAGTTCAACCTCCCAATCGGTTTTTTCCGAATTTTTTGGGATAATAATTTTATCGTTAGGGCCGCCTAATGCGGTGGTAGATTTAAAGAAAAGTACGGGTTCTTTTGGTGGCTCGGCACCTGTTTCGCGGGCGTGGGCAGCATAGTTTAAGCCTATGCAAACAATTTTAGATGGGCGGGCAAATGGCGAACCTAAACGTTCGTTTTTATCAACCAAAGGTAGCTCGGCGGCTTTGGTATCTATAATATTTTGTAGTTTTTGTAAGCCGTTATTTTCAAAAAAACTTTCGTTATAGTCGGTAATAAACTCGGCAACGCTATACCAATTATCGTTAATTATAACCCCTGGTTTTTCTTGTCCAAATGCTCCAAATCTTATTAATTTCATTTTATATATTTTTATTTTGGGATATTTTAGTTGTTTAATTTTACAAAGCCACCATCAATGAGGTAATCGTTACCAGTAATAAAGCCTGCCTCATCCGAGCATACATAAAGTGCTAAAGCGGCTACTTCTTCGGGTTGCCCCATACGACCAATGGGTTGGGATTTAGAGAGTTTATCAAAAATTTCTTTCTCCTGCCCAGGATAATTTTTATTGATAAAACCATCAACAAAAGGGGTGTGTACCCTAGCTGGCGATATGGCGTTGCAACGGATATTGTGGTGCAAATAATCGCGGGCAACGGATTGCGACATGGCCAAAACTGCGCCTTTACTCATAGAATAAGCAAACCTATCTTGTATGCCCACCCACGATGCTATGGATGCCATATTTAAAATTACGCCACCGCCTTGGGGTTTCATAATGCCAATGGCGGCTTGCAAACAGTTGTAAGCACCTTTAATATTTACGTTATAAATCCTGTCCATATCGTCGGTTTTGGTGTTTTCTACATTGCCAATGTGGGCAATACCAGCGTTGTTTACCAAAATATCGAGATGTGTAAATTTTGCAAATACTTGTTGCACTTCTTGTTGATTACTTACATCGCAACCGTGGGCAAAGGCTTGGCCACCAGCGGCAATAATTTCATTGGCGGTGTGTTGTGCGGCATCAGCGTTAAGCTCAATAATGTGAACCGTAGCACCCTGTTTGGCAAAACAAAGCGAAATGGCTTTACCAATTCCGCTACCGCCGCCTGTAATAATGGCAATTTTATTTTTTAACGAAAACATATTTTTATAAAGAAATTCCTCGTTTCCAAGGGATAAAATCATCCTGATCTAAAACTGTTGCTTTTGGCTTTTCTAAACCTGAAGCCACTTTTACTACATATTCTAAAATACGTTCGCCCACTTGCTCAATAGTTTCGCTGCCTTCAATAATGGTTCCGCAGTTAAAATCAATAATATCGGGCATTTTTTTGTACAGTACCGAGCCTGTTGAAAGTTTTACTACTGGGCAAATTGGGTTACCTGTTGGCGTACCTAAACCTGTGGTAAACAGCACAATATTTGCACCCGAGCCTACCATTGCCGTGGTACATTCCACATCGCTACCGGGCGTACATAAAAGGGTTAGGCCTGGTGTGTTTACCTTTTCGGGATAATCTAACACCGAAGTTACTGGTGATGTACCGCCTTTTTTTGCGGCTCCGGCCGATTTTATGGCATCGGTAATTAAACCATCTTTAATATTACCAGGCGATGGGTTGGCGTAAAAACCCGAACCTAAGGCTTCGGCTTTGGCATTATATGATTTCATTAAATCGATAAAACGGTTGGCGTTATCTTCATCCACACACCTGTCGGCCAATTCTTGCTCTACCCCGCAAAGTTCGGGAAACTCGGCTAATATTACCGAACCTCCTTGGGCTACCAACAAATCGGAGGTGTAACCAATGGCTGGGTTTGCCGATATGCCCGAAAAACCATCGGAACCACCACACTCTAAACCAATACAAAGTTTTGATAATGGGGCAGGCTTACGTTCTAGTTTATTGGCTTCAATTAATCCTGCAAAAGTGCGTTTTAAGGCATTGTTCATTAGGGTTTCTTCGGTACCTTCTTTTTGTTGTTCTAAAATAATTAAGGTTTTGCTAAAGTTAGGGTCGCGTTTGGCAATTTCTTCTTCTAAAATACTGGCTTGTGCATTTTGGCAACCTAAGCTTAAAACCGTTGCCCCAGCTACGTTGGGGTGGGTAATGTAACCAGCTAATAAACCGCAAAGTCCGCGGGCATCAGCCCTTGTACCGCCACAACCTAAATCGTGGGTTAAAAATTTTACGCCATCAACGTTGTGGAAAAGGCGGGTTTGCTCGGTAAATTCGGGGGTTATGGTTTGTATATCGGCGTTTAAAATTTCTTCTATATTTTTGCCTGTGGCGTACAAATCAATTAACGATTGCGTTTTGTTTTGGTAAGTTGCTGCTTTGCCATAACCCAGTTTATCTACCAAGGCTTGCTTTAAAACATCAACATTGCGGTTTTCGCAAAAAACCAAAGGAATAACCAACCAGTAATTTGCCGTACCTACGCTGCCATCGCTACGGTGATAACCGTTAAAAGTGATGTTTTCCCAATGGCTAACATCGGGCGTATGCCAATTGGTTTTGCGTTGGCCAAGGCTAAAATCGGCACTGGCATGTGCTAAGTTAGCTACCGATATTAAACCACCTTTTACAATAGGTTGCGTAATTTTGCCTACCAAAACGCCGTACATATATACTTTTTGGCCAACTTCCATTGCAGCCATTGTAAATTTATGTTTTGCTTTAATAGTTTCGGCAATAGTAATTTGGGTGTTATTGTGTGTAAGCACAGTACCTGCGGCTAAATCTTGCAAGGCTACCAAAACGTTATCGGTAGGGTTTATTTGTAAAAATAGGTGGTTTGTGTTTGGGTCCATCGTATATTAAATATCTGTTATTACTATTATGTTGCTGTTTTTTATGGGACTTATACCTCAAATATTTTTTTCATTAAAAGCCATTTTTCGCCTGGTTTTGCCTGTGGTAAGGCGGCTTGGTATTTCCACATTAATTGTTCCCACTCTTGTACTTTGGGGTTTGTGGCATCGGCTTTGCCTTTTGCTTCAAAGGTAAACCAATCTTCGGCTTCAATAATCATAAACATACGGGTATGTAAACGGTAAATTTGCATGGTAATTATGCCACTGTCTTTAATGCTTTTTTCTATTTCGGGCCAAATTTTTTCGTGGTATTTTTCGTATTCGGCTATTAGAGTAGCATCGTCAACTAAATCGAGTGTAAGGCAGGTTCTTTGCATAAAATATATAAGAAATTATTTTTTTTGTTTAAGGTGGGCAATTTTACGATTAATAAATTTTATTTTTATCATTAGGTTTAAAAGATTTTACAAATTTTAATTTTAGGGCAAATAAAAGAACATCAAACAAATACAACGATTACATTATAAACTGTATCGCATACGATTTTTGTTTTGCCGATGTTGCATTTTTTTGATAAAATTAGATAAACTGCAATAGAATAGTTTAAAAGGATTGGCAAAAAGTTAAACTATATTGGTATAAGGGCTAGTGTGCTTATAAATTTTAGTTACGCCGTTTATAAACGCCCAAAAAACTATTAAAAAAGGTTTAGGAGTATATAAATTTTATAACTATATTTTTCTTTACCAAAAGGTAATAAATGATTTTTTAAATGCGTAGCTCCTAAAAATAAAATTTTTTACTCGGGCAATTACATTGCTGGCTATCAACTAAAACTTTATATTTGCCACAAATGCCACAAAAAGTTACTCCTTACCGCAATAATAGCGTTTCTAAAACCGAGCAGGTAGCCACTATGTTTAACAACATATCAGCTACTTATGATTTTTTAAATCATTTTTTATCCTTAGGTATTGATATTATTTGGCGTAAAAAAGCTATAAAACAATTATTAAACGATAAACCAAAATACATTTTGGATATAGCCACAGGTACAGGCGATTTTGCCTTTGAGGCATTAAAAATATTAAAACCCGAAAAAATTATAGGCATCGATATTTCGGCGGGGATGCTGGCTGTGGCCGATAAAAAAATTATCGAACGGCATAAATCTGCTGCTTTTGAAGTACAACTTGGCAACTCCGAAAACCTCGCATTTGCCAATAATACCTTTGATGCCGCTACAGTAGCCTACGGTGTGCGCAATTTTGATAATTTATTAAAAGGCCTTACCGATATTAACAGGGTATTAAAAACGGGAGGTAAACTGGTGGTTTTAGAATTTAGCAAACCTAAATTTTTTCCAATAAAACAGCTATATACCTTTTATTTTAAACACATTACACCAAGCATAGGTAAACTTTTTTCGAAAGATAAGGCTGCTTATACCTACTTGCCCGCATCGGTAGAGGCTTTCCCCGATGGCGATAATTTTTTATTAATTATGCAAAATGCTGGTTTTTATGATACCAAATGCACACCTTTAGCGTTTGGCATTTGTTCTATTTACACAGGCGTTAAATGATTAAATTAAAAATTTTATTTACACTTATTTTATTTTCGCTAGTTGTTAGCACCTTTGCACAAGGCAATTTTGGTGGTGGCGTTGACGATGAAGATATACACTTTGGTTTTACGTTTCAGTACATCTCATCCGAATATAAAATAGTGCGTAAAAACAACTGGCAAGATGCGTTTTTAGACCCCGAAAACGGATTTAAGAGCAATACAGGCGAGGTAAAAAGTATCCGTTCTATACCAAACCCAGGGTTTGGTATAGGCTTTGTAGCCAATGCTTTAATTAATAAAAATTTAGATTTTAGATTTACCCCCACCCTAGCATTTACCGATAGAATTATTGATTACGAATTTAAAAACACCAAAACCTTCGACCAACCAGGCTTGGTATCGCCCGATGGCTTTACTCGCCGTACTGTTTCGGCTGTAATGATGGATTTTCCAGTAGGTATTAAGCTAAAATCCGAACGGCGAAACAATTTTAGGGCTTACATTTTAGGTGGGATAAAATATGGCATCAATATTGCCTCTAAAAAGAAAGAAGATGACGAGGTATTAGATGCCGAGTTTAAGTTTTTAAAAAACAATAAAAATATCCTCTCGTACGAGGCGGGTATTGGTTTCGATTTATATTTCGAGTTTTTTAAACTATCGCCCGAAATAAAATTTAGCCACTCGATAAACAGCATTTTACGAGGCAATGACACCCCTTATTCAACACCTATCGACAAACTATTTCTACGAAATTTTCAATTTAGCTTATATTTTGAATAATTTACCCCAATAATTAACACCCAAAAACGTATGCCAAAAATAGTTTTAATTACAGGTGCTACCTCGGGCATAGGTGAAGCATGTGCGCATATTTTTGCAAAAAACAACTACCACATTATCATCACTGGCAGGCGAAACGAGCGTTTAATTGCCCTAAAAACATTCCTCGAAGCCAATTATAAGGTACAGGTAATGGCTTTAAATTTCGATATAAGCGATAATCAACAAGTAAATGATACGCTACTAAGCATCCCACCCCAGTGGAAAAAAATTGATATTTTAATTAACAATGCAGGCCTAAGCCTAGGCTTAATGCCCATACAAGAAGGTATTACCCAGCACTGGGATACCATGATAGATACCAATGTTAAAGGATTGCTGTATGTAAGCAAAATAGTTTCGAACTGGATGATTGCCCATAAAACAGGGCATATTGTAAATTTAGGCTCTATAGCAGGCAAAGAAATATATGCCAACGGCAATGTATATTGTGCTACCAAATACGCTGTGGAGGCACTTAATAAAGCCATGCGTATTGATTTATTGCCTTACCGCATTAAGGTAACGGGCATTCACCCTGGGGCGGTAGAAACCGAGTTTTCAGAAATAAGATTTTTGGGCGATAAAGAAAAAGCCAAAAAAGTATATACAGGCTACGATGCTTTAAAGCCCGAAGATATTGCCGAAACGATATGGTTTACCTGCAATACCCCGGTTCATGTAAACATAAATGATATTGTAATTATGCCTTTGGCACAAGCATCGGCTACTTATTGGCATAAAATTTCTTAATTTTAGCCCATATATTATTTTAAACACGTACAATGTCATTAGAAACTACCATAAATACAGCCATTAAAACCGCCATGCTAGGCAAGCAACAGATAGCATTAAGGGCTTTAAGAGCCATAAAATCGGCACTATTGATTGCAAAAACCGAAAAAGGAGCCACCGATATTTTATCGGGCGAAACCGAAATTAAGGTTTTACAAAAACTGATAAAACAAAGAAAAGAATCGGCCGAAATTTATCAAACCCAAAATAGGCCCGACCTTTACCAAATAGAAATAGACGAAGCCGAGGTAATAGAACAATATTTACCCCAGCAATTATCGGCTCAAGAAATTAGCCTTGCAGTGGCTAGCATCATAAAAAATTTAAACATCACATCGATAAAAGAAATGGGCAAAGTAATGGCTATGGCAAATAAGCAAATGGCAGGCAAGGCCGACGGAAAAGCAATATCCGAAGCTATAAAAACCTTATTGGCCTAAGCCATATTTAATTTCTTTACTAAAAACGTTTTTTAATAAAGAATAAATTTTTACAATAACTTTGCACTCATAATATATAATTCACCATAAAAAGCATAATTTGCGATTTATTCTATATGGAATTGGTAATTAAAGAAGAAAACGGTTTTAGATACATTGAGGTAGGCGAAGGGCCAGTTTTATTATTGCTCCACGGTTTAATGGGTACATTAAGCAATTGGGAAAAAGTAATAGATGAGTTTAAAGGCAACTATACCGTGGTTATACCTATGTTACCTATTTACGATTTACCACTTTTAACAACAGGAGTAAAAAGCTTGGCAAAATTTGTACATAAATTTGTAAAGTTTAAGCAATACACCCAAGTTACTGTTTTAGGTAATTCGCTAGGCGGGCATGTAGGCTTAATTTATGTAACCTCGCATCCCGAATATGTAAAAGGCTTGGTATTAACAGGTAGCTCGGGGCTGTACGAAAACGCCTTTGGCGGCTCGTTTCCTAAACGAGAAAATTACGATTTTATAAAAGAAAAAGTAGAATATACGTTTTACAACCCCGCAATAGCAACCAAAGAATTGGTAGATGAAGTGTATCAAACCGTAAACGACCGTAACAAAGTAATACGCATATTGGCCATGGCAAAATCGGCCATAAGGCACAACATGTCGAAAGATTTACACCATATAAAAATACCCGTAATGCTTATATGGGGCAAAAACGATAAAATAACCCCACCCGAAGTAGCCGAAGAATTTGAATCGTTACTGCCCGATGCCGAATTAGCTTGGATTAACCATTGTGGCCATGCGCCCATGATGGAACATCCCGATGAGTTTAATAAAATACTACGCAAGTTTTTGGACAGATTATAATTGCAATGATTGCCTTAGACCTTATAGCCAATATCATAACACCCCTAAAACCCACCGATACAGTTGCTTGGGCAAGTTCGCTTATGCTAGATTTTAAAACCAATCACCTACCTGTAGTAAGCCCCGATTTAACTTTTTTAGGCCTCGTTTCCGATGATGATTTGATTGAAGCAAAACCCCAAGATACATTACACACCATTGCATTATCCAGCTACGCCAATTTTGTGTACCAGCAACAACATATTTACGATGTAATTAGAACCGTGTACGAACAAAATTTATCTATTATACCCGTACTGGACGATAGCAAAAAATACCAAGGCTTAATTACCCTAAATACCTTAGTCCAAAACATGGCAAGCCTACAATCATCAAGCCAAGCAGGCGCAATAATTGTATTAGAACTAGGGCCACACGATAATTCGTTAGCATTTATAGCCCAAATTATCGAAGCCCAAGACACCCAAATTTTAAGCACCTACACCCGCCATATACCACAATCAACACAAACCGAGCTTACCATAAAAGTAAACAAAACCGATGTTGGCCAAATTTTAGTGGCATTTACCCGCTATAAAATTGATGTAAAAGCAATTTTTAACCATCAAGATAAATACAACAACGTAACCGACAGGTACCAATCATTAATAAACTACTTAAGCTTTTAAAACAGGATGAAAATTGGCATCTACGGCAGAGATTTTAACAACACCGTTTTACCTTACGTACAACAGGTTTTTGATTGCTTAATACAAAGCAAAGCCGAGGTATTTGTATATGATAAATTTTACGAATTTATATCCGATAAGCTATTTTTACCCAAGCAGTTTAACACCTTTAATACACAAGTTGATTTAAAAAACACCATCGATGTATTGGTAAGCCTTGGCGGCGATGGCACCATGCTTGATACCGTAACGCTAATAAAAGATACAGGCATCCCCATTATTGGGATAAATTTTGGCCGCTTGGGTTTTTTGGCCAGCATAAACAAAGAGGGCATACAAAGGGCTATTGATGGCATTTTAAACAATCATTTTACGCTAGATGTACGCAGCATGCTAGAAGTAAGCGCTAACCAAAAACTTTTTGGCGATTTTAATTTTGCGTTAAACGATTTTACCATCCATAAAAGAGATACATCGGCCATGATATTGATACACTGTTTCCAAGATGGCGAATTTTTAAACTCCTACTGGGCCGATGGTTTAATAATAGCAACCCCAACTGGGTCCACCGCTTACTCGATGAGCTGTGGTGGTCCTATTGTTTTTCCACGGTCGGGCAACTTTGTTATCACACCTATATCGCCCCACAACCTAAATGTACGCCCTGTGGTACTAAGCGACAACAGTGTTTTAACCTTTGAAATAGAAGGCCGCAGTGCCAAATACTTGGTAAGCTGCGATTCGCGAACCGAGGTAATAGATAGCACCATAAAATTACAAGTAAAACGAGCCTCGTTTAACATCAATCTTATCAGGCTAAACAATGAAAGCTACCTATCTACGTTAAGAAACAAACTACTTTGGGGCATTGATACCCGAAACTATTAAAAATTAATGAAATCGAAACTCATAATCACCACCTTACTTTATACCCTAATTTATTTTAGTAGCCAAGCCCAAACATGGGAAATAGGCCTCACTGGAGGCAGCATGGGTTATATTGGCGACCTTAATCAAAACAATTATAAAAAACTTAGCCCTCATATTGCTTTTGGTGGGATGATAAAAAACAATATCGATGGTTTTTGGTCGGTTAAACTATCGGTATTACAAGGCCAAATAGAAGCCGATATGTCAAAATCAACAAACCCACAAGAAAAAGAACGCAACCTTAGCTTTTACAGCCCAATTACCGAAGCCAGCTTACAAGTAGAATTTAATTTTTTTGATTATGGACGGCTTTTTGGTAAAAAAAGAATCACCCCATTTTTGTTTACGGGCATATCGGGCTTTACTTTTAACCCCAAAGTAAATTTTAACAACACCACCTACGAACTAAAAAATTACCGTACCGAAGGCCAAGCAAGTAATTACCGAACTACGGCACTAGCCATCCCATTTGGCCTAGGTATAAAATGTAACTTAACCAAAAACTTAAATATTATTGGCGAATTTGGCTACCGCAAGGCATTTACCGATTATATAGATGATGTAAGCGGCTATTACCCCAAAGCCAGCGAACTTACCACCACCGATGCCAATTTTACAGCATTAAGGATGGCATTATCCGACAGATCGATAAATACAACAGCAAGCCCCGAAACCCAAAGAGGCGATTTTAGAAAAAACGACACCTATCTATTTGGTGGTATAACCTTATCTTATACCTTTGTAAGCCAAAAATGTTATTCGTTTTAAAGCATTTTTTACAAATTAATGGATTATAAGGATCAGATAAACCTATCAAAACTACCCAAGCACATTGCAATTGTAATGGACGGTAACGGCCGATGGGCAAAAGAAAAAGGTAAACTTCGTGTATTTGGCCACAAAAACGGAATACTATCGGTAAAAGATGTAATAGAAGGAGCTACCGAAATAGGCATCGAATATGTAACACTATACGCCTTCTCTACCGAAAACTGGAACCGCCCAAAGCTAGAGGTAGCCGCCATTATGGAAATATTAATATCAACCATACACAAAGAAACCCAAACATTAATAGACAACAATGTAAGGCTAAACGTTATCGGAAACATAAACGCATTACCGGCAAACTGTAAACGCGAATTAAACGAAGCCATTGATAAAACAGCCCACAATTACCGCCTTACGCTTACACTAGCTTTAAGTTACAGTGCCCGATGGGATATTACACAAGCCGCCAAAACCATTGCCCAAAAAGTGCAGGCTGGCGAGTTGCAACTGGATGAGATTGACGAAAACCTATTTAGTAAGCACCTTAATACCCATAACCTGCCCAACCCCGAACTGCTAATACGCACCAGCGGCGAACACCGGGTAAGCAATTATTTACTATGGGAAATTGCATATACCGAATTATATTTTACCAATAAACTTTGGCCCGATTTTAGGCGCCACGATTTATTTGAAGCCATTTATAATTTCCAAAAACGAGAACGCCGATTTGGACTTACTAGCGAGCAACTCACCTAAATTTTTAATTAACAAAAATTAACAAAGTTTACCGCTAATTTAGCCCCCTACAACACAATAGATGAACAAATACTTTATTACACTAGTTTTACTTGGTTTTGCGATAGCGGGTTTTTCTCAAACACCATCTTTACGATCAAGAAACACTACCCAAATTGCTACCGATAGCTCGGCATATCTAAATCCAAAACAATATGTAATTGGCGGAGTAAATGTAAATGGAGTGGTTTTTTTAGATAAATCGGTATTGGTTACTTTATCAAAACTTACCGTAGGCGAAACCATTACCGTACCAGGCGATGCCACCTCCAATGCCGTAAAAAATCTTTGGACACAAGGCTTATTCGACGATGTAGAACTAGCCATTGCCCGTATAAAACAAGATACCATTTATTTTGATTTAAACCTAAACGAAAAACCACGTGTAGGCCGTATAGATATTAAAGGCCTTAGCAAAAGCGAAACCACCGATATCAGAGAAAAACTAAACAACCAAAAAGGAAAAATTGTAAGCGAAAACCTTAACAACACCATCAATAATGTAATAAAAAAACATTTTATTGATAAAGGATATTTAAACACTTCGGTAGATATTGCGCTAAGCAACGATACATCGGATGTAAATAGCCGCATAGTGGCCATAAACGTAAATAAAAAACGTAAAGTTAAAGTACACGCTATAAACATAGAAGGCAACACCGTATTTAAAGATGCGAGGCTAAAAAAGTTTCTTAAAAAAACTAAAGAAAAAGCATTTTATAAAGTATTTGGCTCGGGTAAATTTTTAAAAGATAAATACGAAGAAGACAAACAAACAATGGTAGCCAAAATGCGAGCCAAAGGCTACCGTGAAGCCGAAATACTTTCGGACTCGGTATATCGCTACAATAAAAATACCGTAAACATCGACCTTAAAATACACGAAGGCCCTATTTATTATTTCGGAAACTTAACCTTTGCCGGCAATGCCAAATACAGTAGCGATGTATTAAAACAAATATTGCGTATAGAAAAAGGCGAAGTATTTAGCGAAGAAAAACTAGAAAAACGCCTGCGTAGTAGCCCATCTAACGATGATATTTCATCCTTATACTTAAATGATGGCTACCTCACCTTTAATATCGACCCTATACAAACCCATATATACAAAGACACCATTGATATAGAAATACGCTTAGCCGAAGGGCCACAATACACCATCAATAAAATAATATTAAAAGGTAACGAACTTACTAACGATAAAGTAATATTACGAGAAATACGCACCAAACCTGGGCAAAAATTTTCGAAAGAAGCACTCATACGCTCGCAAAGGCAAATTGTACAATTAGGTAATTTCGATGAGCAAAAACTGGATATGAAACCCATACCCAACCCCGCCGATGGTACCGTAGATATACAATACACGGTGGTTGAAAAACCATCGGACCAGGTAGAACTATCAGGAGGATTTGGCGGAGGCCGTATTGTAGGTACATTAGGTTTAACGTTTAATAACTTTTCGGCCAAAAATATTTTTAATACCAAAGCCTATAAACCACTGCCCAAAGGCGATGGCCAAAAACTAAGCATTAGAGGGCAAACCAATGGAAAATTTTACCAATCGTACAGTTTCTCGTTTTCTGAACCTTGGTTTGGAGGTAAAAAACCTGTTTACTTTGGTATAAGTGCCTTTACATCATTACAAAGCAACGGACGCCCTAACGGCGATATTAACCAACAAAAAATTAGGCTAAACGGTATTACTTTTAGCTTGGGTAAACAATTAAAGTATCCTGATGATTATTTTAGGATAGATTACGCTGCCAATTTACAACAGTATAAATTAAGAAATTATAGTGGGTTTTTATTTAGTAACGGCGATTCGTACGATTTAAGCATAAGTCAAGTATTAAGCCGTAACTCGGTTGATGCACCTATTTTTCCTACATCGGGTTCTAATTTAAAATTTACAGTACAAGCTACCCCGCCTTACTCATTACTTAACGGTAAAAATTACGATAACTTAACTACCTCACAGCGGTATCAGTTTTCGGAGTATCATAAGTGGAAATTCGAATCACAATTTTTCCAAAAAATATATGGCAAACTGATACTAAAAGCACAAGCACAATTTGGTTTTTTAGGCTTTTATAACAAGCAAGTAGGCCAAGCACCATTTGGTAGGTTTAAACTAGGTGGCGATGGTATGCAAGGATTTGATTTTTTACAAGGTTCCGAAGTAATAGCCATGCGAGGCTACGCCAACAATGCCGTAGTATCCGAAGGCGTGGCAACCAATTCGGGAAGCCCAATTTTTACCAAATATATGCTCGAAATGCGCTACCCAATATCACTTAGCCAGTCGGCTACGGTGTTTGTATTAGGTTTTGCCGAGGGCGGTAATACATGGAATAAATTTAGCAGCTTTAACCCTTTTAACGTAAGGCGGTCGGTAGGTGTAGGTGCAAGGATATTTTTACCTATTTTTGGCTTGCTAGGGTTAGATTATGGCCACGGTTTCGACCCTATACCAGGCATACAAGATGGGGGAAAACAATCGTTTACATTTAGCATTGCACAACAAATGGGTGGTTTTAATTAAACCTTTAAGTATATAAACGGTCAGATAAAATAATTTAAAAAACATTTTAAAAACTTAAAAACATGAAAAATTATATTTTAGCTTTATTGTTTATTGTTGGCTGTTATTTCTCTGTTTCGGCACAGCGCTTGGCGTATGTAGATTCGGAGTATATTTTAAAACATATTCCCGATTATAAATCGGCACAAAAACAATTGGATAACCAATCGGCAATGTGGCAAAAAGAAGTAGATACAAGGTTTCAAGAAATAGAAAAAATGTATCAAACCTACCAAGCCGACCAAGTTTTGCTATCGGCCGAGATGAAAAAACGCCGAGAAAATGAAATAATTGATAAAGAAAAAGCCGCCAAAGATTACCAAAAACTTAAATTTGGCTACGAAGGCGATTTGTTTAAAGAGCGGGTTAAACTAATTAAACCCATACAAGATAGGGTGGCTGCAGCCATTAAAGAATATGCCGAAACCGAAGATTTGGATATGATATTTGATAAAAGTGCTGGCGTAACCTTATTATTTGGCCGAAACACATACGATAAAAGTAGCGATATTATTACCAAACTAGGCTACAAAGTAGGCACTGCCAAATAAGATTAAAAAATAAAATAACGTAAACAACAAACTAAAAATAAGTGAAAACCCCAAAAATGAAAAATCTATTAAAAATCACCATCCTATCAGCCGCATTGGTACTAAGTATAAGTACAGCAAATGCACAACAAAAAATTGCCCATATAAATTCGGCCGAGTTAATAAAAGCAATGCCCGAAATTGTTGTTGCCGATAAGCAACTAGAAGTATATAAAGGCACTTTAGATACCGATGGAAAAACAATGTACACCGAGTACCAAAGTAAAGTAGCCGATTTTCAGGCCAAAGAAAAAACCATGAGCGAGGCTTTAAAAGAAGCCAAAGTAAAAGAAATTCAAGATTTAGAAAAACGCATACAAGAGTTTCAACAAAAAGCATCGCAAGATTTTGAAAAAAAACGTGGCGAACTATACGACCCAATATTAAAAAAAGCCGAAGAAGCGGTAAAAGCTGTGGCCAAAGAAAAAGGCTTGGCTTATGTAATTGATGTATCGCAACAAGCAGTAATTTACTACGATGGTGGCGTAAATATTTTGGCCGATGTAAAAGCCAAATTAGGTATTAAATAAGCAATAATATTTGTTAGTTTTAATGCGAAGCAAGGTTTAAACCTTTGCTTCGCATTTTTTGTTTTAGTATGTATTATAAAAATAATCCCATTGGTGTTTTCGACTCGGGTATTGGTGGCTTAACCGTAGCCAATGCCATCCGCAAAGCATTGCCAAACGAAACCTTAATTTATTTTGGCGATACCGCACACATGCCTTATGGCGATAAATCGGCCGAAGCCATAAAATATTATAGCCTTAAAATAGCAAAATTTTTACAGCTTATGGGTTGTAAAGCCATTGTTATAGCCTGCAACACAGCCTCGTCGCTCGCTTACCATGATGTAAAAGATTTTTTGGGTGACGGCTTACCGATAATGAACGTGATAGACCCTGTAGTAAGCCATATTGCCCAGCAAGGAGGGTATAAAAGTATTGGCGTTATAGGCACCAAGGCCACCATAAAATCGGGCGTATATCAGTCGAAACTAGCCTTGGCACTACCCCATTTAACGGTTAAAGCCATGGCAACGCCATTGCTAGCACCCATGGTTGAGGAAGGTTTTTTCGAAAACAATATTAGCAAAACAATCATTAATACCTATTTATCATCGCCCAAGCTCAAAAATATCGAAGCCATTGTACTGGCCTGCACCCACTACCCTTTAATACAAAAAGAAATTAGCCAATTTTATAATGGTAAAGTTGATATTTTAAACACCGCACACATTGTAGCATTAAACGTAAAACAGCAATTGCTCGAAAAAAATTTATTAAGCGATGCCAAAACAGGGAAAGACCAGTTTTTTGTTTCCGATAAAACCACCTCGTTTGAAAACAGTACCCGCCTATTTTTTGGCAACAAAATTAATTTACAACAAAAAAATATTTGGGCAAATAATGCATAGCCAAATTTTGCATCGGCTATACCCCGAGTTATATTTATAAATATTGTTTTTTTTATAATGATTAGGGCGTTACCTGCCTGCGCAGGCAGGTAACACGCTGTACGCTATTTTAATAACAGCTCATTAATTTTAAAACGTTAAAAAAAATGAACATAAATAAAAGTATATTGAGCCTAATAATTTTTGGAATTTTAATTCAAGTATTGATTTCTTGTGGCAATACCCCAAAAACAAGAATTAAGCAAACTGAAAAAAATATTATGGCAAAAAAATCAAACCCTGTAATTTACTTCGAAATACCGGTAAACAACATTAACCGAGCAATTAACTTTTATAAAACAGTGTTCAACCTTGATTTCGATAAAGAAATTATTGACAACAATGAAATGGCATTATTCCCATTTGTTGACGGAAACTCGGGAATTTCGGGAGCATTAGCAAAAGGTAAAATATACAAACCAACAAAAAACGGAGTTTTAATTTACTTTAATACAGAAAATATTGATGAAACTATAAAATTAGCTACTTTAAACGGTGGTCAGGTTCTTTATCCTAAAACAGATAACGGAATTGGACTTGTTGCCGAATTTAAAGACACAGAAGGCAACCGAATTGCCTTATACCAATCAAAACACTAATTACAACATACACAATCGCTATCATCGGTTTGTAAATATAGCAGTCGAAATATTTTTATTACGCTGTTATACAAGGTACAACGGCGGCAATTATATTGCGGTTTTACGCCAAAAAATCGGCACATTACCAAACACTTGCCGTATTACACTTAGCATATACACCCAAAGCCCTATTAATACATTTAATTGCTTAATTATATTTATCAAAGCCAGCTTTATTACTATTTTTGCAAAAAACATTACATGATAAAATTTCATAAAGAAGGTTATACATCACTTGCCCTTTGTATATTATTTATATTTGTAAGTAATGCCATATTGCATTATTATTTACCCGAAACCCGGTGGCTATTATGGCTTTGGTACGCATTTTCGGCATTTATTTTTGTGGTTATTGTACAGTTTTTTAGAAGCCCACAACGCAAATGGGTAATTAACCCAAACCAAGTTATATGCCCCGCCGATGGTAAAGTAGTGGTAATAGAAGAGGTGGACGAGCCCGAGTTTTTAAAAACAAAATGTGTACAGGTATCTATATTTATGTCGCCCATAAACGTACACGTAAACCGCAACCCCGTAAGCGGTATGGTAAAATACTTTAAATACCACCCAGGTAAATATTTAGTAGCTTGGCATCCAAAATCATCCACCGAAAACGAACGTACCACCACCGTTGTAGAAACAGAAACGGGCTTACAGGTATTGTACCGCCAAATTGCAGGCGCATTGGCTAGGCGGATTGTATGGTATTTAAAAGAAGGCGAAAATGTTACACAAAGCCAACAATTTGGGTTTATAAAATTTGGTTCGAGGGTAGATATTTTTTTACCTTTAGGCACTAAAATAAACGTAAACCTGCAACAAGTTGTTAAAGGTGGCGTTACAGTATTAGCAACCGTTTAAAAAAATTAATGTTATGAAAAAATTACTGATTGTATTATTTGTGGCCGTAAGTGCCAATTTTGTATCGGCACAGGAAAGCGCAAAGCCAACTGCAAAAGTTGAAACTAAAAAAGATTGTAGCAAAAAGAAATGTTGCAAAAAATCTTGCTCGAAAACCGAAGAAGCAGCAAAACCAGCCGCTAAAAAAGATTAAAAAAATAATGCCGAGGGTTATCATAAATAGCTTTCGGCATTTTTTGTTACCAACTATGGGAAGCCGAAAAACCGTATTGGTTTAAACGTTTACATTTGCCACATACTTTAACTTTTTAGAAAGTAGCTATACGTAGCTTACCTCACAATCTTTCAAAATCCCCCCTAATTTTATACTAAATTATTAAATTTCCTAAAATTTTTTTCACAGTAATATGCTACAAAGAATACAAACTGTTTACCTTTTTATTGCCTCATTGGCTATTTATGCTTTGTTTTTGTTTCCAGTTGCCAGCGTGTTTAATCATATAGGGGCTCAAAAAATAATGGTAACAGGTGCTTATCAATCATTGGGTAACCAAGTGGTACAAACCCAAAACTTTTTACCATTAAGTATTGCCACCATTATTTTAGGCTTATTGCCTTTAGTATTAATTTTTTTATACAAAAACCGTAACCGCCAGCAAGTACTTATTTACGGTTGTATAGTAATTGTATTGGCGCATAGTTATTGGCTTACGCAAACAGTGCAAAACACCAGCGAAACTGTTTTAAAAATAAGCGATTATGGCATAGGCGCAGGCTTACCCTCGGTGGTAATATTGTTTTTGGTGTTGGCTGCTAAAGCCGTTGGCCGGGATGAAAAACTGGTAAAATCGGCAGATAGGTTACGCTAGTTAGTGGTTATTAAAACTTGTTTTTAGCAGTCCATTTGCATCCAAAGGCTTAATTTCGGCTAGTGGGCTAAATAAATATACCAAGCCTGTTTTAACCTCAATACATTTATAGCGTTTTCTAATACGTTCTATCTTTTTAAAAACACGGCCAGGTTTAAACTCAAATAAGCTGTTTAGGGGTACACTCTCGACCGTAAAAACGGGATGTTGGTTTATATTATGTTGGTTTAATGCTTTAAATAAACTTAAATCAGAACAGCTAGACGCCGCTGGGTTTTGTAAATAATTGGCTATTGTTGTTTTTAAATCGGGCGGGAAAACATTTATATCAAAAAACGGCTGCATCATTGCTTTAAAGTTAGCTTTCCACTCGGTACCGTGTGGCATTACCTTGTTTTGGTGTTGGTTCCAGGTGTGTAAATGTGCAAATTCGTGTACCGTAGTAACCAAAAAAGCATATACATTTAGGTTATAGTTTACCGATATTTTGTGGCCCTTGCCTCGTTGTGGTGGGGTATAATCGCCAAATTTACTGCTTCGGGTTTTCGATATTTTAAAAGCGCATTTATAATCGTTAATCCATTGTGCTATTAATGGCGCAGCGGCTTCGGGTACGTATTTTACCAAAATGTTTATTTTAGGGTCGGGCATAAAGATTAGGCTGGGTTATAGTTTAAGGTATTTATACGATTTGTTGTTGTGCTGGTATTGTAGCTGCTTATACTTGTGCCATTTACTTTAAGTGCAAAAATAAAATTTTGTTGGGTTAAGCTCTAAAAAATTCGAATTTTAATATAACCCGAGCTGGTAATTTTTTAAATCTAAACTTGATTGATAAAACCTCCCCAACTTTCATCGGCACTTTTAGGCAATATGTGTAAAGTTGCACAACAGTTGTTTATGGTATATTCTTTTCTGTTTTTGGTGGCTTCGCCTTTATTTATTTGCCAGCAATATATATGAGCGGTAAATATCCTATCTCAAAGATTTTGTTGTTGCAAAACTTTGCAAAATTATATTCATTTTATAAACACCTAATTGTAGCAAATACAGTGTAAAGTAAACCCGCATTAAAAAGCACAAAACTGAGTACCTAAACCCGACAGTAGCGGATACCTGCCTTGCCTGCCCGGCTACCAGCCAGCAGGCCGCTATCGTAGTTAACGCCTTAAAACCGTAAAAAACACTGACTTACAACAAATTATACTATAGTATAACAATCGAACTCAGGTTAATAGTAAATATTACATTTTATTGATGTTGTGTAATCAATTTATCCAAAACAATTAAATAATTTGCACCTTTGGTTTTTAATAACCAATGTTACTAAATTGTTAGATAATTTTTAAAATAAAGCTATGAATATTGATAAAAACGAATTTAGAAAATACGCCGTAAAACACCACCGCATTGGCGGCCACCATGTTGATAAATTTATAGGTGGTGTAACTGTACCCAAAAACATGACCCCCTATATTATCGAAGAACGCCAGCTTAATGTAGCCCAAATGGATGTTTTTTCGAGGTTAATGATGGATAGGATTATTTTTTTGGGCGATGCTATTTACGATCAAAATGCAAATATTATACAGGCGCAATTGTTATTTTTACAATCGGCCGATGCCAAAAGAGACATTCAAATTTATATTAACTCGCCAGGCGGTTCGGTATATGCAGGTTTAGGTATTTATGATACGATGCAATTTATTTCGCCCGATGTAGCTACAATATGTACAGGTATGGCGGCATCAATGGGGGCAGTTTTAATGTGTGCTGGCACAAAAGGTAAACGAGCCGCCTTGCCACATGCCCGTATTATGATTCACCAGCCATCGGGTGGCGCACAAGGCGTAGCATCGGATATGGAAATTAACCTGCGTGAAATGCTAAAACTAAAAAAAGAATTGTACGATATAATTTCAAAACATAGCGGCCAAAGTTACGAATGGGTAGAAAAAGCATCAGACCGTGATTATTGGATGAAAGCCGATGAAGCCAAACAATACGGTATGGTTGACGAAATTTTGCTAGGCACAAAAGATAAAAAAGAAAATGAGTAAGAGTACAAAAGATATAAAATGTTCGTTTTGTGGCGCAGGTAAAGTAGATTCGCTAATGCTTATTGCAGGTTTAGATGCGCATATTTGCGATAAATGCGTAGCCCAAGCAAACGACATTTTGGCCGAAGAGTTAACCCAGAAAAAAGGAAAATCGCTAGCCGGAGGTTTTACATTGTTAAAACCTATAGAAATAAAAAACCATATCGACCAGTACGTGATTGGCCAAGATAATGCCAAAAAAGTATTGGCCGTAGCCGTATATAACCATTACAAAAGGCTAAACCATAAAGTAGGTAAAGATGAGGTGGAGATAGAAAAATCGAATATTATGATGGTAGGCGAAACAGGTACAGGCAAAACTTTACTGGCCAAAACCATTGCTAAAATATTAAACGTACCGTTTTGTATATGCGATGCCACCGTTTTAACCGAAGCCGGCTATGTGGGCGAAGATGTAGAAAGCATTTTAACCCGCCTGCTACAAGCTGCCGATTACGATGTTACCGCTGCCGAACGTGGTATTGTATATATTGATGAGGTGGACAAAGTGGCCCGCAAAAGCGATAACCCATCTATAACCCGCGATGTATCGGGCGAGGGTGTACAACAAGCTTTACTTAAAATACTGGAAGGAACTATTGTAAACGTACCGCCGCAGGGTGGCCGTAAACACCCCGACCAAAAAATGATACCCGTAAACACCAATAATATTTTGTTTATATGCGGTGGCGCTTTTGATGGGATTGAGAAAAAAATAGCTAACCGCTTACGCACCCAAACTGTAGGCTATAAATTTAGGGCCGAAGAAACCGATATAGACCTAAATAACCTATACAAATACATTACCCCGCAAGATTTAAAGGCTTTTGGTATGATACCCGAACTCATTGGCCGAGTACCCGTAATTACCCATTTAAACCCATTAGATAGGCAAGCACTATTAAATATTTTAACCGTACCACGTAATTCGTTGGTAAAACAGTACGAGAAATTATTTGAATACGAGGGCATTAAACTAACGTTTGATAAAAATGTTTTTGAGTTTATTGTAGATAAAGCCATGGAATATAAGCTAGGCGCAAGGGGGTTACGCTCTATTTGCGAATCGATAATGATAGATGCCATGTTTGAAGTACCATCTCAAAAAGATGCCAAAAACTTGGTTATTGATATGGCTTATGCCAAAGAAAAGTTTGAAAAATCGGATATTAGGAAATTGAAGGTGGCGTAAATAAAGTTTGCTTAAAAGCCCTCTTTTAAAAAAAAAGAGGGCTTTTTAATACTTTATACTTTACGCCTTATTTTCGTAAAAAAATCTCTTTGCTTACCCCGCCAATGGTTAAAGTAGCTTTGGCATCTAACTCACCATTACCATAATTTAAAACCCTAAGGGTTTTGTTACTCGGTTTAATTTCAATAATACCAGCAACCAAAAATGGCCAACCTATTTTTTTAATTAAAGGGCTGGTAATATTGGTGGTAAAGCTAATTCCTTTAGAGTTTACGCCTATTGATGTGCCTGTAATAGCATACTCATCGTCCACTATCGTAGCTGTGTTTTCGCCTTTAGTCCACTCCAGTGTGCGGGTAGCCTCATACGTAAAAGTACCTCTTTTATCGTTTATTTTACTTTTGGCTACTGCAATGCTAAAGGTATAATTGCCCGCAGTGTTTTTACCATTATTGGTAATGGTTTTGTTGCCTTCAATTTGGGTATCGTTAACGTAGTAATTATCAAATGTAATGGTAATTACAGCACCCGTTTCTTTAAATTTTTTGCTATAAACAGCAATAATTTTCCCTTTGCGGGTAATATCGTTTTTGGTAGTACCTGTACCGAAATCAAATGTTACCGTTTTGGGCCAAGTAATTCCTTTAGGCAAAACAGTAATTGTAGGGTTACTGGCTATAGCTAAAGTTTTTAAATCAAGCAATTGTGTTTTAGGTTCGTTAGTGGTAAAAGAAGCATCACTTTCGGCCGAAAAATTACTAATACTAGTAAAAACATCACTAAAAGTTTCGTCGGCCTGGGCGTTTTCATCAACGGCTGCGGTATCGGTAATATCATCGGTAAGGGCTTTATCTTTTTTACAAGCCGTAAATGTTAAGGTTATTATGCCCAGCATAATAAAACTGTAGGAAATAATTTTTCTCATATTTTTTTTATTTGTTGGTAAGATGCGATTTTTGCTACTGGGTTTAACCCCAAATAAAAAATATTTAACAATCGGTTATTATATTTTGATAAGATGTATTTTTGGAAACATTTAATCAAAAATAAAATTATGAAATTTGCCACCAAAGCCATACACGCCGGCCAACACCCCGACCCTAGCACAGGAGCCGTAATGACCCCCATTTATCAAACCTCAACCTACTGGCAAAAAAGCCCAGGCGATAATAAAGGCTACGAATATAGCAGAGGCACCAACCCTACCCGCAAGGCGTTAGAAGATTGCTTGGCGGCAATAGAAAACGGCAAATATGGCCTAGCATTTAGCAGCGGAATGGGTGCTACCGATGCTGTGATGAAACTTTTACAACCCGGCGACGAGGTAATTACAGGCAACGATTTGTACGGCGGCTCGTACCGAATATTTACCAAAATATTTGCCAACTATGGCATAAAATTTCATTTTTTAGATTTAAGCAATCCCGAAAATATTTTACCATACATAAACACAAACACCAAACAAGTATGGATAGAAACACCTACCAACCCTACCATGCAAATTGTGGACATTGCAGGTATTGCCAAAATAACCAAAGCCCACCATTTACTGCTAACCGTTGATAATACCTTTGCATCGCCCTACCTACAAAACCCCTTAGATTTAGGTGCCGATGTGGTAATGCACTCGGTAACCAAATATATTGCTGGCCATAGCGATGTGGTAATGGGTGCCCTAATTACCAATAACGAGGAACTGTACAAAAAACTTTGGTTTATATACAATGCCTGTGGCGCAACGCCTGGCCCCCAAGATTGTTTTTTGGTACTGCGAGGCATAAAAACCCTGCACCTGCGTATGCAAGCACACTGCCAAAACGGCGAAAAAATTGCCCATTTTTTAAAAACACACCCCAAAATTGATAAAATTTATTGGCCAGGTTTTACCGACCACCCCAACCACGCTATCGCAAAACAACAAATGCGGGGTTTTGGTGGGATGATTTCTATCACCCTAAAAAATGCCGATTTGCAAGAAACTTTCCGCATTTCGTCGGTATTTAAAGTATTTACACTGGCCGAAAGCCTGGGCGGTGTAGAGTCGCTAATTAACCACCCCGCCAGCATGACCCACGGCTCGATACCCAAAACCGAAAGAGAAAAAGTAGGCGTAACCGATAATTTATTACGCCTAAGCGTAGGTGTAGAAGATATTGACGATTTGCTAGACGATTTAAAACAAGCCTTGGCTTAGTTTTTATGAGATGGTAGAAAACCTAAAAGATTTTTTAGATGCAAAAGTTGCGCAGTATAACCAACCCAACTTTATAACCAACGACCCTGTGTGCATACCGCACCTGTTTAGCAAAAAGCAAGATATAGAAATTATGGGTTTTTGGGCGGCAATACTGGCTTGGGGGCAACGCATTACCATTATTAACAAAAGTAAACAATTAATAAATTTGATGGATGGCGCACCCCACGATTTTATCATCAACCACCAAGAGGCCGATTTAAAGCCATTTTTAAACTTTAAGCACCGTACCTTTAACGCTACCGATACACTATATTTTATCCATTTTTTAAAACACCATTACAGTAATTTTAATAGTTTAGAAGATGCTTTTTTGCCTTACGGCAATCGGGCTTTCGGGCTGCGGGCTTCGGGCTTAGCTGGTAGTACAACCGAAATCGGGGCAAACCCAAATCGGGCTTTCGGGCAGCGGACTTCGGGCAATGCTGATAGCACAATTGAAATGAACTTGAATATTGAAAGCCATTTAAACCATTTTAGAAATTATTTTTTTTCGTTGGATGATTTCCCTGCTAGGACCCAAAAGCATATCTCATCGCCTACCCAAAAATCAACTTGTAAACGCTTAAATATGTTTTTACGCTGGATGGTGCGTAACGATAATTGCGGTGTTGATTTTGGTATTTGGCAACGCATTTTGCCTGCACAATTGATATGCCCTTGCGATGTGCATGTGGATAGGGTTGCCCGATTATTGGGCTTAATTAACCGCAAACAAACCGATTGGCTTACCGCCGTAGAACTTACACAAGCCCTCAAAAACTTTGACACACACGACCCTGTTAAATACGATTTTGCTTTATTCGGGTTAGGGGTTGAGGGGGTTTTATGATTGCTGGTTTGATTTTATCGCTATTTTTTTTAAGCTACGCATGGTGAAATTGGAGTAATTAAGTACCTAATACGGTGCAAGGTAAACCCGCATTAATAAGCACTGCCCTAAGTACCTAAACCCGACAGTAGCGGATACCGGCCTTGCCTGCCTGCTGGCCGCAGGTAGGCAGGCGCCTAAGGCCTGCGGGCGTATGAGCGGATGGCGGGGCTAGCCAATGTTATGAAATGCTAGCCTAGGTTTTTCAAAATATTTTTATAAAATAATGGGATTTACGCAACTGTATCGCTTTTATAAGTAGCTGATTGTAAAAAAATGGTATTACGGTTTTACACTAGTTTATTTAAAATATTTATTAGCACCGAAGATTTAGTTTTTTTACCTTTTCAATTTATTTAAAAACCTCATCTTTGCCGCTATGATAACATTTTGTATTGCCCTGGTTTTATTGTTTGGTATAATGTTGCTGTATTTTAAAATTGCCAACAGGTACCATATTGTTGATAAACCCAACCAGCGAAGTTCGCACACAAAAGTCACCATTAGGGGTGGAGGCATTATTTTTCCTTTGGCATTTATTGCGGGTGTTGTATGGTTTGAGCCACAAAATGGATACTTGGCAGTAGCCGTATTGGCCATATCGTTTATCAGTTTTATAGATGATGTGCTAACGCTGAGCAACAAAATTCGTATAAGTGTACATGTGCTGGCGGTAAGTTTTACAATTTATCAATGCTTTATCAACTGGCAAAGTTTACAGGCTTTTATTGGCAACAGCCCACTAATACTTTTGGTGGGATACACTGTGGTAACCCTAGTATTGTTTATAGGTATAATAAATGCTTGTAATTTTATGGACGGTATAAATGGTATAAGCGTACTTTATTTTACGGTTACGCTAGGCTCGGTGTGGTATATACAAAGTGATAAGGGTATTTTGTTATTTACAACTTATGTATGGCAAATGCTGATGGCGGCATTACTGGTTTTTGGTTTTTTTAATCTACGCCACAAAGCCAAAACCTTTGCTGGCGATGTAGGTAGTATATCGGTAGCTCTTATTTTATGTTTTTTGGTGTTGAGTTTGGTAATTGGTACGCAGCATTTTAAATGGATATTGCTACTAAGTGTATATGGCTTAGATACCATTTGTACCATTATTTGTCGCCTGTTTCGTAACGAAAATATTTTTGAAGCCCATCGTTCGCACTTTTATCAATACTTGGCCAACCAACGTAAAATAGGGCATATTACAATTTCGTTAGGATACGCATTAGTGCAACTGTGTGTCAATTATTTTTTATGGTACGAAGCCAGCGGCTTGTACGGATTGCTTGTTTTTTTGATAATTGCGGCAGCTTATTGTGTGGTACGGCTTAGGTTAGAGGGGTATAAAGCCTTGTTTAAAAAATATCAATTTAACTAATAAAATCTGTGAGCAAAATCCTTTTCCCTATTCCCTATCCCCTTTCCCCTTTCCCCTTTCCCCTTTCCCCTCTCGGTCTCCCCGAAGGGGAGATGCAACAATGTGAAATTTTGCGTTTAGACTTTTTGGGGATGTAAAAGTAAATGATAAAATCTGTGAGTATTTGTGAAATCTGTGAGCAAAATCCTTTTCCCCTCTCGGTCTCCCCGAAGGGGAGATGCAACAATGTGAAATTTTGCGTTTAGATTGGGGTGTAAAGGTAAATGATAAAATCTGTGAGTATTTGTGAAATCTGTGAGCAAAATCCTTTCCCCACTCGGTCTCCCCGAAGGGGAGATGCAACAATGTGAAATTTTGCGTTTAGATTGGGGGGTGGTAAATGATAAAATCTGTGAGTATTTGTGAGCAAAATCCTTTTCCCTATCCCCTCTCGGTCTCCCCGAAGTAATGGCACTAACATAGGATAATTTATTTATATTTTCTATATTTACCCATTTTGGTTTTTCTATCATATTGTCTATA
>RDXP01000110.1 GCA_004292865.1 Sphingobacteriales bacterium | reverse complement strand
AATCAAAAATCTTACATCAAAAATCTGTGTAAATTAGTGTAATCTGTGAGCAAAAATCCCCTCTCGGTCTCTCCGAAGGGTAGATGCCTAGATGTGAAATTTTGCATTTAGATTATACGGTGTAAATCAAAAATCACACATCAAAAATCATAAATCAAAAGAGGGGAGATGCCTAGATGTGAAATTTTGCATTTAGATTATGCGGTGTAAATCAAAAATCACACATCAAAAATCATAAATAGGATATAAACGTTTGTAAAATCTGTGAGCATCTATGCAATCTGTGAGCGAAAATTCCCGAAGGGGGGAAATACACAAATCTAAAATTTTACATTTACCACAAATCTAAAATTTTACATTTACAACAAATAACGTAATAAGGCAATGGATTTACGCCATTGTACCTGTTTTATAATTAGATTATTACACAAAAACGTGTTCCATCTATACTAAATATTTAGTAGCTGCTAAAGTTTAGATAAATAATCGATTTTAAAGCTACCCAATCATTTGCTTACATTTGCCACAATGCAAAACCACACCCAACATACTATTGTAGCCTTAGCCACAGCCGCTGGCGTGGGGGCTATTGCTGTTATTCGCCTTTCGGGGATTGATGCTATACATATTGCCAATAAAATTTTTACCAGCAAAAACCTCGAAAACTTGCCTTCGCATACCCTGCATTTTGGTACTATAAAAGATGGCGACTTGCTTATTGATGAAGTATTGCTTGCTTTATTTATTGCACCACAATCTTACACCAAAGAAAACGTGGTAGAAATAAGTTGCCACGGTTCGCCTTATATTATCGAAAGTATCATTAAACTTTGTATAAAAAATGGTGCCCAAGCGGCTAAGCCAGGTGAGTTTACGCTTCGGGCTTTCCTTAACGGGAGTTTAGATTTATCACAAGCCGAAGCCGTTGCCGACTTGATAGCATCGGGTTCAAAATCATCACACCAATTGGCCTTACAGCAAATGCGAGGCGGCTTTTCGAGCGAGTTAAAAAACCTACGAGAACAGTTGGTTTATTTTGCATCGATGATTGAGCTGGAGCTAGATTTTGGAGAAGAAGATGTAGAATTTGCCAATAGAGCGCAACTCAAAAAACTGATATTAAATATTTCGAAAGTAATTTCTCGTTTAATACAATCGTTCGAGATGGGTAATGTGATAAAAAATGGTGTACCTGTTGCCATAGTGGGGAAACCTAATGTGGGGAAATCGACACTCTTAAACGCTCTTTTAAACGAAGAACGGGCTATTGTATCAGAAATTGCAGGCACCACCCGCGATACTATTGAAGACGAAATTACCCTCGGCGGCATCCGTTTTAGGTTTATTGATACCGCTGGCATACGCCAAACTACCGATGTTATTGAAGCAAAAGGCGTAGAACGTACTTTTGAAAAAATAAAACAAGCTTCAATAGTGCTTTACCTTTTAGACCCTAGAGAAACCTCCGAAGCCGAGCTAACGCAGATTGTGAACGACCTACAAAACTCAAATAGCAATAATAGCAAACTACTTTTAATTATCAATAAAGCTGATGATGAAAACGTTACAACAGTTTCGCATACTTTTACCAATGCTAGTAATTTTATTTATATATCGGCCAGGGAATTGATAAACATCGCTGTTTTAGAACAAGCACTTATAAAAGCCGCCAATATTAACGCCATAAATACCGACGAAGTAATTGTAAGTAACATACGCCATTTAGAAGCCTTACAAAAAACCGAAACTGCTTTAAATAATGTATTGTACGGTATTGATAACCCCATAACCTCCGATTTTTTAGTAACCGATATTAAACAAGCCCTTTATTTTATAGGTGAAATAACAGGCGAAATTACTACTGATGATTTGCTGGAGACTATATTTAGTAAGTTTTGTATCGGGAAGTAGGTAAGGTTACATTTAAGGATAGGAGAAATTCCTTTTTTGCTTCCCCTCGCTGGGTGAATTTGAAGGGGGCTGCCTTTCCTTAAATCCTCATTTCCCCACTTTCTCAAATCTTTTTAACGTACTACTTTTTTTAGTAACTCTCTGCTTTTGTTTGCTTATATTTGCCAATATTTGTCAAGACAATATTATTATAATGGCAACACAGTTTGG
>RDXP01000130.1 GCA_004292865.1 Sphingobacteriales bacterium | reverse complement strand
TTGTAATACGTATCTGCGTAACCAGAAATAGAAAGCGGTGTGTCTTGAGCGTTAGCTCCAATTGCAACTGCAAATAAAGCAGTTAAACTAAGTACGATTTTTTTCATTTTTTTTAAATTTAAGTTTTGGGTTTTTTACGTTAATTTTTAATATGTTTTCAAATATTTAATTTTGCTAAATTGTGATATTTTTAATTAATATCCAAATAATATTGTAAAAATATAAAAATAATAACAAATAGTTAGCAAAACGCTCCCGAAAAGAGCTTTTTAATCCAAAAATTTATCTGGCTAAAATATAAGTACATTAAAGTATTAGGCTTGGCTAAGGATAATATTATGGCCCAAATGGTGCATATTGTTTTGGCATTTCTAATGCTTTTTTATAAAAGTTGCCTATAATTTTAAAATTTTAGTATAATTAATATAAAATTTTAATGTTTTTAAGTTTTTTTATCAAAAAAACACTTTTTATATAAAAATATCATATTTTAGTGCATTATTTACAATCATATATTTAAACAGTATAAAATAAAGTAAACACATGTCAACAATTAGATTTCAAGCTTTACAAGCTGTATTAGGAAGAAGTATTCCTGAAGTTACCCCACCATCCTCAAAAATTTCGGATTTTTACAGTGCAAATGTTTTTGATAAGGTAAAAATGAAGGCATTTATGTCCAAAGAAGCTTATCAAGCTATTGCCGATGCCGCCGAAAACGGAACCCCAATTGATAGAAGCATAGCCGAGCATATTGCTACCGCTATGAAATCGTGGGCAATGGGCAAAGGTGTTACCCATTACACGCACTGGTTTCAGCCTTTAACTGGTAACACTGCCGAAAAACATGATTCGTTTTTTGAGCCAGATAGTAACGGTATTGCGGTAGAAAAATTTTCGGGCGATGCCTTAGTACAACAAGAGCCAGATGCATCAAGTTTCCCTAATGGTGGCATACGTAGCACTTTTGAGGCTAGAGGTTATACCGCTTGGGATCCATCATCTCCAGCATTTATTTATGATAAAACACTTTGCATACCTACCGTTTTTGTATCATATACTGGCGAAGCATTAGATTATAAAGCACCTTTATTAAAAGCATTAAGCATTTTAGATAAGGCAGCGGTTGATGTATGCGGTTACTTTGATAAAAGCATTACTAAAATTAATGCATCGTTAGGTATAGAGCAAGAATATTTTTTGGTTGATTTAGCCTTATTTAATGCAAGGCCCGATATGTTATTAACGGGTAGAGCTTTATTTGGCCATTCATCGGCAAAAAACCAACAGTTAGAAGATCATTATTTTGGTTCGATACCCGAGCGTGTGTATGCTTACATGCAAGATTTTGAAACCGAAGCCTTGTTATTAGGCATCCCACTAAAAACCCGCCACAACGAAGTAGCACCATCACAATTTGAGTGTGCGCCTATTTACGAAGAAATCAACTTAGCTATCGACCATAACCAATTGTTGATGGATTTGATGGATAAAGTTGCTCGCCGCCATAATTTTAAAGTGTTATTACACGAAAAACCTTATGCAGGCATTAACGGTTCGGGTAAACACAACAACTGGTCGCTAATTACCAACACAGGTAAAAACCTATTATCGCCAGGTAAAACGCCTAAAAACAACTTAATGTTTTTAACGTTTTTTGTAAATACCGTAAAAGCAGTACACGAACACGCCGATTTGTTAAGAGCATCAATTGCATCTGTAAATAACGACCACCGTTTAGGAGCTAACGAAGCCCCGCCAGCCATTATTTCTATTTTCTTGGGTAGCCAATTAAACGATGTTTTAGATGAGATTGAAACTTCACGAATTAGCAAAAAAGTGAAAGAAGATAGCACCATGTGGCACAGCATTCCTAAAATTCCTTCGATTTTATTGGATAATACCGATAGAAACCGTACTTCGCCATTTGCTTTTACAGGAAATAAATTTGAATTAAGAGCCGTAGGTTCATCGGCCAACTCATCAAACCCGATGACGGTTTTAAATATGATAGTTGCCGACCAGCTAATTAAATTTAAAGCCGATGTAGATAAACTCATTAAAAAAGGCGATAAAAAAGATGTAGCCATTTTAACCATTGTTAAAAAATACATTAAAGAATCTAAATCAATCCGTTTCGAAGGCAATGGTTACAGCGATGAGTGGGCAGCCGAAGCCGAAGCCCGTGGTTTAGCTAACATTAAAACTACACCAAAGGCTTTAGATGCTTTATTAACCGAAAAAACGGCTAAATTATTCCAAGAAACTGGCGTATTTAGTGTACGTGAAGCACACGCTCGCCACGAAATTTTAATTGAAGATTATTACAAAAAAATCCAGATTGAAGCCCGTGTAATGGGCGAATTGGTAACCAATGTAATTATACCCGTAGCGGTAGAATACCAAACCAAATTGGTAACCAACGTAAAAGGCTTAAAAGATATTGGCTTAGGTGCCGATGCTTACGAAGCGCAAATGATGCTAATTACACAATTATCAACCCATATTAACTTTATTAAAGATAACGTTTACGCTATGGTTGAAGAACGTAAAATTGCTAACGCTTTAGAACATGCTAGAGATAAAGCAATTGCTTACGATGAGAAAGTAAAAGCATACTTTGAGCCTATACGTTACCACGTAGATAAATTAGAGCTTTTGGTTGACGATAACGCTTGGCCATTGCCTAAATTTAGAGAGTTGCTATTTATTAAATAAGCAATAAATATCTTTTTAAAAACCGTTTTCGTAATTGAAAACGGTTTTTTTTTTGATTTTAAATGATTAGAACAAAGGCACAAAAAATGCTAAACGGATATGCCCCTAAAGGCGTAATATTGGGGAAATAAAAAAAAAGATGTACTTACGATTACTAACGCAAAAAAAAATGTAAAATATTGTTTATCAGATATAAATATATTTAATTGCTATTCTTATTTATTTTTAAACAGCAATTTATTACCAAAATAACGCTCATAAACCAATACACAAATTATTGAAGTAAGTACACTTATTATTGAACCAAAGGTAACATCAGCAAAAAAATGCTGGCCAAGGTAAATTCTCGAATATCCCACCATTATAGCCAAAAAAAGAAATAACACGCCATACCCTTTGTTTTTGATTAAATAAGTAATATATAATGCTAGTGCAAAAGCTGTTATTGTATGCCCCGATGGAAAACTGTTGCTATTATATACCGTTACACCATCTACAAAATGTATTAATTTGGGGTTTTTAAACCAACTTAATGGCCTTAATGCATCATAAAAAATTAATCTTTTAAATATCGTTGAAACTAATGATGTAGCGGCAAAAATGGCAACGCCTAAATAAAATAATTTTCGCTTTACGAAGAAAAAAACGATAACCAAAAAAAATCCAAAGCACCAGCCATCGCCTATATAAGTGGTATTGGAAAATATAAAATCAAAAAAAATGCTGTGTTTACTGTTTATCCATAAAAAAAGTTGCGCCTTACTACTTACAACCAAACATATTAAGGCAAATAATACAATTACACAGTAGGGTACAATAAAGTATTTAAAAGGTTTAAGAAACAAAAGCATAAGCAATAAAATATGTGCTAATTTATGTACAAATAAATAATTAAGTTAAATAATATTAGAAAAGGTTTTATCTACCTTAGTGCCTTTATAAAAAAACACATAGATGACTTTTGAACAGCTCAACATATCGGCTTCATTAATAAAGGGCTTAAACGAATTAAACATAATTAAACCAACCGAAATACAGGTAAAAGCAATACCGGTTTTAATAAAATACGATGGCGATTTTGTGGGGCAAGCGCAAACTGGTACAGGAAAAACAGCCGCATTTGGCTTACCTATTTTAGAAAACATTGAAGCCGAAAACCCCAAAATACAGGCCATTGTACTATCGCCCACCCGCGAGCTGGCACAGCAAATAGCCAAACAGTTATTTAAGTTTACCAAATATGCTAGCAAAAAAATATTTGTGGAAGCTGTATATGGTGGCGAAAAAATAGAGGTACAAATTTCGGCTTTGCAGCGACCCACGCAAATATTGGTGGCCACACCAGGGCGTTTAATCGATTTATTAAACCGCAAAGTGATAGATTTAAGCCGTGTTACAACCGTTGTATTGGATGAAGCCGACGAAATGTTGAGCATGGGTTTTAAACCCGATATGGACGAAATACTATCGCATACCGTAAACAGAAAAAACCTTTGGCTGTTTTCGGCAACTATATCTGATGGCATACAGCAAATAATTGATACGTACATGCAAGCCGATGTACCATGTGTTAAGGTAGAGAAAAAAGATGTAGTAAATACAGCCATTGCGCATCAGTATTTAGTAGCCGATATTCCTCAAAAATTAAATGTATTGCTTAAATTTTTAAAAACACAACAAGAGGCTAGGGGCATAATTTTTTGTAAAACCAAGGCTGCTGCACAAAATTTAGCACAACAATTAATAGCTAAAAACATAGCTGCCGATGCCCTGCATGGCGATTTAGGGCAACGCGACCGTGAAAAAGTAATGCGGGCATTTAAAAACGAAAAATTAAAAATTTTAATTGCCACTGATGTTGCCGCCCGAGGTATTGATGTACACGATTTGGCTTATATTGTACAATACCAATTGCCCGAACAAATAGAATATTATACCCACCGAAGCGGACGAACAGGCCGGGCAGGCAAAAAAGGAATTAGCTTAACCTTTATTTTGCCTCACGAAGGTGCTAAAATTACTAAACTCGAAAACGAATTGCATATTAACTTTGAAAAAGTTGATTTTTAATTAAAATACAATAGGTTTAATAAAATTTTACCAAACCTATTGTAATTATTTTAATAACTTACTTTAAAGGCTTTACTAGCTTGGGGTTATATACATGTGAATCTAAAAAATAACTTTTAGAAAACTCGCCTTGGTCGATATTCATAATACTGAGGTTGTTTTTCATAAACGAAAGCTGGTATTCTTTCCCTGCAAAGGAGTAAATTACTTTGTCGCCTTCAATTTTTGTATCCGAAGGTTTTAAAATTTCCATCGGTTTACCTTGTTTGTTTTTAATAACAGTAACTGATGTGGCATCATTGATAATGGTAAAATAATCGTAGCCTGCGGTAGTTACCAGCGAGTGGTAATTATAAGTTTGCGCATTAATTTTTGTGCAACAAAAAAGTAGTGCAATAAAAAGTAATTTTTTCATCATTTAGATTTTAATTTTTACAATATTTAATTTATATAATTAACAATTATACTTTTAAAAATCTTAAAATCCAAAATGCTTTTTATTCATTTGTGTTATATAAAATATTTATCCAATATTATAAAGTTCAATAATAACTTTAGCTATTGTTTATTAAATAAATACCCTTAATGTGTACTTTAATGCTTTGTTATTAAAATTAACTGGCAAAGTATGAACCCGCTTGCATGGATGATAAAGCCCACTTAATTTTAGTATGCAGGGCATCTTACCATCGGGGTACACCCAAAAAAATAAAATTTTGGATGTAGCAAGTTTTTAAATTTATTTTGCTGTATGGCTTTGCACAATCGTTTATTTTTTCAATATTTGCAATCTCAATAAAAAAACGGGGGATTAGCTCATTCGGCTAGAGCGCTTCGCTGGCAGTGAAGAGGTGATCGGTTCGAATCCGATATTCTCCACCAGCAACAAAAGGGAACTGTAATGGTTTCCTTTTGTTGTTTTAGTGTTTTTTTTAAATGGGCTTTACCAAGTGTAGTACACTTCTGAAGGCTACATATTTACCTTCAAATTTTTCTTGAAAATGTACTTGTAACTGGGGCGAATGCTGCGCTCGGTAAGCTATTAATTTTTGTTCATCGTCTGTAATATATTGGGCGCAATAGGTAATGCCCTCGTTTTCGGGTTCGGTAAGTAAAAATAGGTTGCTGCTTGTAAAAGCACCTGTGGCCATTACTAATGGCATATGTTCTTGTTGCATAAAAGTAAGGTATTGGGCTTGTATGCTGGGTTCGATAATGGTGGTTACGTTGTAAATAATCATGGGGCAAATATAAAATTTAGTGCTGTAAAAAAGATATTAACTTGCGATAGGTAAGTGCTAAATAAAATCATACCTCAACAATAAGAAGATGGGTTTTCAAAAAACAATTACAGCACCTTGATAAACTGGGTTAAAGTAAATTTGCTGTTTTTTTGTTTTTCGTTGTAATAAATAAGATTTTTTCGCTAAAATTGAATGTGTTGCATTTATCACTTGAATCCGCCAAATAAAAAACCACCTCATTATTTACCTCCGAAAGTTTAGGTGTTAATTTTTTTAATGTACCGCTTAATGGCTCACAAAGATTTTTTTAACACAGTATTAAACGTAAGCCCTCGCTGAAAAAACAGGTTTAGGTTTAATTTCTTATATGTTAGCGTAGTGTTTTTATGTTTTTTGGTTCCACAGTTTTTTAAATATTGTTAAATGTAAGAATATTATGGTTGCTGGGGCAAATGCGGGAATCAAACAAAACGGGAAATTTGCAATTTCTGTAAGGCCTTGTGAACCTGTTTCAATAGAAATTTTTGTGGTGATAAGTCCAGCAGCTACAACGTTTAATATGTCTAAGAAGCCTATGCAGTTCCAAACAAAAACTACTTTTTTGAAATGTGGCTTATTTTTTTTAGCATAATTAGCTACAAATATTGCTGTAATTGCCGCTATTATATCACCAATACCACCCGCAACAGCAAAATATTTTGGCAAAGCACCATACGTATAGGTAATTAGAAAAAACACACCTATAAAACGTATAATATGAAAACGAATTAAGGTTGAAAGAGATATATGATGAATAATATTTTTCCAATTTTTATTCGTACTACTTATAAGGTTATAAAATAAAAATAATGGAATGGTGGTAAACAAAAATATTTTTGGAGGCAATGTATTTTCTTGAAAAATACCCGTAAAACTCATTAAAGAAGTGTAAACAAAAAACAAAATCAAAAATCCTTGTAAAATATATTGGTATTTTTTAGGGGACTGTAAATTTGAATTTATTGCTCCGGTTTTTGCCATTTTACCCATTACAAAAATTGGAATAATTATAGCAAAAATAAATGTAATTGAAACCCATTGTGGTACTGTGGGTGTTAAAATATTCATTGTTTTGGTGTTTAAATTGTTTAAAATTCGAGTTTGAGTTGAACCGTTGGGAATCGCCCATTTTGGTAAACTGGATGCTGGCGTTGTGTGTTTTTATCGTACCAATAAAGATATACATTTTGGTAATTGGCTATGTTTTGAATATCAAGCGCCCATTCTAAAGCCATTTTATTTTTAAAATCTTTTCGTACAGTTAGTTTTATATCTGGTTTAAAATAAACTTTATTTTGTTTTTCGAATGCTTCATTTTCTTTATAGGTGGCCTCGTTGTTGGTAATTGATGAGGGGATATCTATTTCGGTAAATCTTAGCCCGCCTGCTAGTGTAAGCTTGGCATCAAACAAAATTGTAAAATTATTCTTTAATTTTAGTTCGTACCCAGCCAGGCTATTGATAACATAATTGCCATTAAAAGCTGTATTTCGCCAAATATTATCACTTCCTTTGTAGGTAGCTTGGTATAAAGAGGTTGTAAATAAAAAGTAATATCCTTTATTAAAAAACTTTTCTAGGGTAATTTCTAGCCCGTAATTTTGCCCTACACCTTTGTTTATTAGGTTTTCTTTATAAGTATTGTTAAAAGTAGCTCCGTAGTTAAGTGTTGAATAAGAAGATGCTTTTTTTTCGATAGGTACATTATTAATATGTTGGTAATATGTTTCTATTTTTATTCTAAAATCTGAATTAAAATTAAAATCGTAACCTACGATAAACTGATTACTTCTCAAAAAGTCTAAGTTTTTATTGGTTTCAATTTGGTTATTTATTGCATATTTATTTCTATAAAAATACATACCATAAGGTTGTAATTGATGGTGCAAACCATAACCAAAACTAAGGGTTTGTTTTTCGTTTAATTTGTAATTTAAGGCAATTCTAGGCTCAATAGCATAGCGATTATTAAGTATAAAATATTGAAAATGAACACCCGAATTTAAGGTAAAGCGTTCATTAATCTTATATTTCCATTGCGAGTATGCCTGCAATAATGCTGTATTACCTTCAAAATTATTATTATAACCCCAAAATTGAGTTCCTAAATTAGGGTTGTTTAAAAGTAAGCTATCTTTAGTGGCATAGTTTATTTGCTCTGCAACTATGCCCGATTGTAAGGTATGGTTTGTGTTTATTTTTTTATTGATAAATGTATTAAATACGAATTTATAATTGCTGTAGCCAAAGCCGCCTGTTTTTTTTAGTATTTGGTTGCTTTGTATCGAATCTCTTTTACTTTCATTATCTTCGTAAGTAGCTGCAATAGTTGATTTTATAAAGGTATTGTTGTTTAAAAAATAAGTATGGCTTAATCCTAAAACACCTGTTTTTGATCCAAATTTTACATTTTCGCCTTTGTTGGCTGGCGAAAATTGTGTGCTATCTCTTTTGTTATCGTAAAAAATTGTATTGCTAATACCGCCCAGGCCAAACAACTTAAATATGCCTGCTTTTTTGGTAACAAAGTTAAATTTGAACGATAAATCTTGATAATATGGTATAGAGGCAAAGCTCAATTTTAGCCCAGCATTTGCCAAAATAGATAAGGTAGAATATCGGTATCCAATTAAATAACTTGATGGATTATTTTTACTAAAGGGGCCTTCTACCAAAGCTTCTAGCCCTAAAGCTCCTAATTGTATGGTTCGTTCACTTCGTTGGTTGTTGCCGTTTCTAATTTTTACATCAAACACACCAGAGGTAGCGTTGCCATACTCTGCAGGGAAAGCTCCAGTAATAAAATCAGAGTTTGAAAGCATTTTGTAATTAATGATACTTATGGGGCCACCAGTGCTTCCTTGCCCCGAAAAATGGTTTGGGTTTGGTACCGGAATTCCCTCAATACGCCACAACAAGCCTTGCGGAGCGTTGCCTCTAATAATAATATCATTTCGCTGATCGCTCGCACCAGATACGCCAGCATAGTTGCGAGCCATGCGTGAAGGGTCGTTTTGGCTGCCAGCAAATCTATTGGCTTCGTTGGTGCTAAAAGTGCGTCCGCTTATTCCCACCATATCGTTTACGGTTTGTATTTGTGGATTTCCGCTTGTTACTACTACTTCCTCTAGTATTTTTAAGTCTTCTTCTAACTCAATAGATAATATAATTTCTTTAGCCGCATTTATTTGTATATCAGAAATTATTTGTGGTTTGTATCCAAAAAGCGAAACTTTAATGTTTTGCCTTCCAATAGGTACTTTTGATAATGAAAATATGCCATTGCTATTTGTAATAGTACCAATAGCATAGCTTTGCAAAGCAATGGTTGCAAAACCAATAGGGGCTTTGCTGTCTTTATCTATAACTGTACCTCGTATGGTTTGGGTAATGGTTTGGCTAAATGCTTGCGAAGCAAATAAAAATAAGATTATGATTAGAATGTTTTTTTGCACCATTTTTTTAATTTTTATGGTACAAAAGTGCTTATCGTAAAATGAAATACACTTGCCATTTGGCAAGAAATAAAAATGGCTATTTATTTGAGATTTCTTTTCTAATTCTACTCAACGAAGTATCCGTAATTCCTAAATAAGAAGCTATTATTTTTAAAGGAACATTTTGAAAAATATGAGGGTGTAGTTTCATTAGTTTTAAGTACCTGTTTTCGGCTGTGTGTTTTATCATACCCAACATTCTATCTTGAAGAATAGAGTAATTGGTAACCAACATCATACGTCCAAATTCTCTAAACTCTGGATAGGAATGAAAATTTGATTGTACTGCTTGGAAGCTCATTTTCCAAAGCCTACAATTTGTTAAAGTTTGAATATTCTCTTTTGTGGGTTGCTGTTTAAAAAAAGATAAAAAATCATTTACAAAACAAGGTGCCGAAAAAATATTTGTGGTTACTTCGTTTCCGTTATTATCAAAAGTAAATGAACGAATAAAACCGCTTTCTAAAAAATGCGTTTCTTTGCTAATCTTATTTTCTTCGAGTAATAATTCGTTTTTTTGTGATTCTAAAAATTCAAATTGGTTAGCAAAGAGTTTAGCCTTGTATGCCGGCATGGGTAAAAGTGATGTAATGTATTTTTCTAAAATTTCGCTATTCATTTCTGGTTTGTTAGGGTGTTATAATAATATTACGCACAACGGTGCGGGGCTTTGTGCTAGTTAGTAAATAAATTACGACTGCCCGTAAGTTTTCGCATTGTTAAAGTTTTTGTTTACGTATTAATGCTTTTGGTTTTGTTGTTAAAAATACCTGCATCAATAATTACTTTGCTTAATATTTCCATTACACAATGTTCGTTATTTTTGTTTGCTACAACTTTGGCTAAATTCCCTTGGGTGCTACCAAAAGGAGTTATAAATCGTTTTTTTTAAATATTAACCTTTAAATATTTCGCTCGGAACTAACGCAGCGTAAGGCGGTTTGGAGGAGTGATGTTTTTCTTATTATAAACGAGTTGTTTACGATGGCATTGTTTATTATCTCATCCATTATGCTCTAAACTACGTTTTTTATTGCTTCTCTAACTCTATTTTTCTTACTCATATTTTGTAATGTATTTGCTAAGTTACGTTTATAAATCTCTGTTTTTTAGTCGAATATTCGGTTTTGCTAGGCTTGCTTGCGCAGGCAGCGGGGCTAACCTTGTGTTATAAAATGCTAGCATGGGGTTTTTCCAAAATATTTTTATAACAGTTATGTGATTATAAAGCATCGCCACGTAGGGTTCTAAATTTTTCGCGGGCTTCGGTAACGTACGGGCTGCCTGGGTAATTATTTATCAATGTTTGGTAATTTTGCTGGGCTTGGCTGGTTAAACCTAATTTTTCTTCTTGTAGCTGTGCTAGTAAAAACAGGGCATCGTCCATATACATGCCTTGGCTGTGCTGGTTAATAATGGTTTGGTATTGTAATGCGGCGGCTTGGTTATTGTTTTGTTTTATAAATATTTTGGCTTTGGTAAGTAGTATATCATCGCTTAGTGGGCTATTGGGGTAGTAGGTGGCAATGCTATCGAGGCTAAGCAATGCTTGGGTTAAATTGTTTTTTAATAGGTTTAAATCTGCGGAAGCGTACATTTTTAAGGCTTTACCTGTGCTGTCGGCGGTTAAATTATCTTGAATTAATAAGCCCAAATCGAGTGCATCGTTGGCAATTAATTGCGATGTTGATGCTTTTAAAACATCGAGCTGGCTTTGGGCCCATTTAAAATCGGCGTTGTAAAACGATAGCTTGGCGTTTCGTAGCTTGGCTTCTTGCCCTAGGGGCTGGTTGGTATATGCTTTTTCTACTTGGCTGTATAATAGTGCGGCTTCCCATATAGTGTTGTTTATGAGGTAAATATCGCCTAGTTGTAATTTTAATTCGGCTATTTGCTGTTGCGTTATGTTATGCAGTTGCAATGCGTTAAGCAATAAATTTTGTGCTTGGGTGGGTTTATGCAGGTAGTAGGCTTGTAGCTGGGCTAGGCCTGTAATGGCAAATAGGGTTTGGTAATTGCTGCCATAATCGGTTAGTAGTGTTTTATAATCGGTTTCGAGTGTTAGCATATCGGGCATTAAAAAGCCACCTTCGGTAAGCAGTTGTTTTTTGTTATTTAAGTTTTGTACCAAGGCTGTTAGGTAATAGGGGTTGGTTTTGCCTTTTAGCATAAGGTATTGATAGGCTTTGCTGGCGGTTTCGTAATCTTTATTTTGGCTAAAAATTTCGGCCATAGCATATACCGAAGCACCATCTTGCTGGCTTCTTTTATCTAATGCAATGGTTTGGGCTAAGGCCGATTTAAAATCTTTTTGTTGTAAACATTGCCAAGCTAGTAATTGTGCCAAGGTAATATTATCGGGTTGTTTTTGTAACTGTTTTAGCAATGCTGTTTTTAGCAGGGCAAAATCGGAGGGGCTATTTAAGGCTTTTGCTAAATTTTTTTTTGCATATAACAAATAATCGGGGCTTATTGTTGCCAAATCCAAAAGCTGGTTTATTACCGCAGCTTTATCGTTTATGGCTATTAGGTTATTTATAATTTGCGAAGTAAAAGCAGCCTTATCGTTTAAAATTATACGGCCTTGGTTAAGCACTTTTAAGGCGTAAATAAAATTTTGCCTAGCATAAAAAAGGCTGGCCATTTTGCTAATGGTGTTTTCGTTGGGTTTTAAATTGTTTATGGCTTTATCGTAAATTTTATTGGCTTTAATGGCTTGGTTTTTTTGCTCGTAAATGTAGCCTAAATCAATAATGTAAACCGATGGTGAGGAGGCATCGGATTCGATATTTTTTTTTACCAATTTTTCGGCTTCGTTGTAGTTTTTGATTTTAAGTAGGGTGTTAAAATAGTTGGAATAAAAAGCCGCCACATCTATATTTTCGTTACTTAATTTTTTATATATATTAAAGGCTTGTTGGTACTCGCCATTATTATAAAATTTTTGGGCCAGTTCAATGCTGTCTTGTTGCGCATATAATGCAAAACTTATAAAATTTACGAACAATAGTATTACATATTTTTTAAACATAATAGCCTTATAATAAGTAAGAAATATTTTTTTTATTAACATTTTTTTTAACCAATGCAATGTATAACAAATATGTTACACATAATTAAGACAAATTATAGTGTAATCACGGTGTAATACTATTATTTTGTGTTTTAAAACAAAATCTAAAATAAGTAAAATTATGGTTAAGGTAACAAAATCAATAATGTTATTGCTTTTTGTATTGCTTTTTGTGGGATGCCAAATGCCAGGGAATTATAGCATCCCTACAGCTTATTTTTTTGAGGCCAATAGCACTAATGCGTACCGTTTATCGCCCGATGGTGCTTTTGTATCGTTTATTAAAACTAAAAATAATGTACCCAATATTTTTGTACGCAATGTGGCCACAGGGTTTAAAACCCAAATTACGTACTTAAAAAGTGGTTATGTAAAAGCGTATTTTTGGGCCAATGCAAATACCCTTTTTTATATTGCAAGTAGTGCCAGCGGCGAAGCGTTATGTTATGTAAATACCCGTGGTAGGGGCAATTATCAAACATTAAAAGCCAATAAAATATCATTTATAGATAATAAAATATGGTATAATAAATTAATATTATTAGCCATACAACAAAACGAAGCAGGTTTACAGCATGCTTATAAGGTAAATATTAGTACTTGGAAGCCCGAAATTGCGGCACTTAACACAGGTTATATTAGCCAATGGCTGCCCGATAACAACGGAAACATTAAACTAGCAGTAGCAAATTATGGCTTATTTGAAGCCGTTTTATACAGACCCAATAATAAGCAAATATTTAAAACCATTGCCAGTAGCCATTTTACACATACCGTAAGCCCTATAAAATTTTGTAAAAACAATACCAGTTTTTATGCTATATCCAACCTGGGGAGAGATAAAACCGAGCTGGTTACCATAAATTGCAACAATGGCAAAGAAACCACTTTTATTAAAAACAATACCAATGCCGATGTGGTAAATGTGGGGTTTAACAATTTATTGCCCGATTGGCTAACGGTAGAATCGCAAAAAAAACTCCACGTATTTTTAAACCCCAATACCCAAAAACTGTTTAACACGATTAAAACCTGTTTAAAAACACCCTACTTTGAAATTATTGATAAAAACACGCAAGGCAATTTATATGTATTAAAAACTTATAGCGATAAGCAAAAAGATGCCTTTTATTTGTATGATAAAGCCCACAATAAGGCTGTTAAAATATCGGATAACGAAACTATAACACCCAGTAATTTATGCGACATGCAACCCGTAAAATTTACCAGTACCGATGGCGCAATAATTTATGGCTATTTAACCCTGCCGCAAAACCATAAGCACAATTTACCATGTGTGGTAATACCTAGCCCCAATCCTAATACCAAAAGCACATGGGGCTGGGTACCCGAAGTACAGTTTTTGGCCAATAGGGGTTATGCTGTATTGCAAATAAATTACAGAGGATGCGTGGGTTATGGCCAGGCGTACAAAGCTGAGGGGTTTAAAAACTGGGGCTTGCTAATGCAAAATGATATTGTAGCAGGTGCCCAATGGCTTATAAAACAAAAAATAGCCGATAAACAAAAAATAGCAATATATGGATTTGAATTTGGTGGTTTTGCGGCATTAAGTGTAGCCTGCGCCAAGCCACAAGTTTTTAATTGCGCAGCCTCGTACTCGGGTATAAATAATTTGTTTACCTATTTAAAAGATTATAATAATTATAGCAAGCCTTACCAGCAAATGCTTTATAAAACCATTAAACAATCGGATGATGATGCAACTTTTATGCGTAAAATGTCGCCTGTTTTTAATACAGATATAATAAATATCCCTTTATATATTGTGCAAGGTGGTAAAGATAAGCTGATAAGCGTAAACGAAACCAACCAGTTTATAAAAATACTGCGCAAAAGAAATGTTAAAATCAAATATTTGGTTAAAGATGAAGAAGGCCATTGTTTTAGCAACAGCCAAAATATTTTAGAGTTATACAACAATTTAGAAACCTTTTTAAATCAAAACCTTAATTAAAATATGGTATCGGGCCGAAGCAGTTATAAAAAAAATTATGTATTAATAATTTCGTTTTTGATATTTATTTCTATATCACTTATAATTGCTTTGATACTAGGCTTTAACCTTGCTCGCAAGTACGTTGAAAGCGAATTTATATCTTTAAAAATAGAGGTAATGGAAAAAACCTTAGAACCGTATAATAATTTTTTTCAGAACAAAATCCCTCAAATATCTTATTACCAAGGCTACCTAGATTCGCTATCGGCGGCCCAATACGCACATAATATTTTACAAACCTATCCATTTGTAAACCAAGTTTTATTTTACGATGCCGAGATAAGTAACCATAACATTCAAGATGGATTTACCTACGAAAAACTATCTATCGGTATTAAAGGCCTGTATCAATTTAAAAAAAATATAAGTAAAGATTCGGTTATTGTTTTTAAAAACGACCATCAAGGTAGCTTTACATTGGCCAAAACCGATGATTTTAATAAAATTGGACATCGTTTTTGTACATTGTTATACAAAACCGATAGCCTCAAAAGTTTATCTACCGATGTACTATACAAAACATTTTTTAACGTATCTAACAATAAAATTACTTACATGGGCGTACCTCGCCCCGATGATTTATTGCGCTATAAAAGCCTAATGCTATATAAACAGGTAAAATCACCATTATACCAACAGGATATACTGTCTTTCGACTTAAATCCTTTTAAAATAAAAATTATAAATACACACAAAGAATTATATCAATTTATAAGCCTACGCAAAATTTCTTACGACCCAGCGTACGAACAGCCCAACCTAGTTTCTACCAACGTAAACCTGCCTGGTGCCTTTGCCGAGTATAAAATGTATTTTGCTAGCGAACGTAATTTTATAAGCAACGAAATAAATAATAGATTTTTACCTATTGCCATGGGGATAATATTTGTATATATTATTTTATCATTAATTATTTTTTTACTGTTTCGCAATATAAGCGTGAACAATAAATTATTTAAACTACAGTATGATTTTATCAATAACTTTACCCACGAATTTAAAACACCCGTATCGGTAATTAAAATAGCGGGTAATAATATTAAACGAGCAAGCGTGTTAACTACTGCCGAAAAAAACCATTACAGTAAAATTTTAGACGAAGAAGCCGATAAGCTAAACGATTTAATGAATAAGTTACTCTCGTTTTCGCAATTAGAATCAAAATCAATTACATTAAAATACGAGAAATTAAATTTGGAGATTTTTGTACAAAATATTATTGATTCGTTCCAATTCAAATACCCCGATTACGATATCGAATTTGAAACCATCGGAATTGCCGTTTTTTATTCCGATCCAGTATTATTGTCCAGTATTTTTCATAATTTGATTGATAATGCTTATAAATACTCGGCGGTGGGTAGCAAGCATTTATCCATACTTATTAAACGTAACCGCAAAAATGTAACTTTTTTGTTTACCGATAAAGGTATTGGTATAAAACAATCCGAACTTAACAATATATTTAAGAAATTTTATCGCATCCAAAACCAATATAACCAACAAGGCAGCGTAGGCTTAGGCCTAGCATTTTGTAAAGAACTAGTGCTATTTATGAATGGCAATATCACAGTAACAAGTGAAATAGATAAAGGCTCATGCTTCCAAATAAATTTACCATATAATTTAATTTAAAAAAAAATGACAAAAGATATAAAAATTGCAATTGTAGAAGATGATGAAAACTTAAGATTTTTAGTAGTTCATCGTTTAATTAACGAAGGCTTTACGGTTATACAAACAGGCGATGGCGCCCAGGCCGAACAATTAGTTTTGGCCGAACAGCCTAATATTGTATTGCTAGATTGGATGTTACCTAATAAAGATGGTGCCGAAATATGTACATCGCTACGGGCCCAAGGTTTCGAAAACGCAATTATAATGATGACCGCCAAAGCACAAGATTTAGATAAAATAGATGCCTATAATTTTGGTGTATCCGATTACATTACCAAACCATTTAATATGGATGTAATGGTTGCTATGCTGGATAATAAAGTTAAACACCTACAATCAGATAAGGCCGAAATAAATAAATTTGGGAAAATGGAGTACTACCCAGCCACACTTTCGGTAGTAAGAGATGATTTAAAAATAGAACTAACAATAATAGAAAACCGAATATTATCCTATTTTTTACAACATGCTAACCAAATTGTAAGCCGCGAAGATTTAATGGTAGGCGTGTGGGGATACGAAGTTGATTTAAACACCCGCACCCTAGATATGCACATTGTACGCTTGCGCAAAAAAATAGAAATTAACCCCGATTTTCCCGAATATTTACAAACCGTACGTGGCCTAGGTTATAGGCTTACGTATTAGTTTTATAGCTTATGAAGCAATATTTCGAGCTTTTGTCGCCACTCTAAAGTAAGCTCTTGCAACTGTATTAAACGCTGTAATGCAGCCTTATTGGTACTATCGTGATAGCGGGTATAATTTACATCCATAACCGAAATTTTTTTAGGGTGTGCATTTAAAAAAACAAGTGTATCACTAGGTTTTACCCACCCCTCTTTAATAGTACGAAAGTAAAAACCTGTATATCCAGTTTGCTGGCACAATACCGGAAATTTTTTAAAATTGTATTTAATACCTATCATGTAACATGGGCCACGTGGTTCCGATACTTCTACAATACTTTCGCCTAGTTTATACCTATCGCCAATACACACGTTTTCTTCTAAAGCCATACTGCCAGTTAAGGTAAGATTTTCGCCAAATGCCCCCGCCACCATATCAATACCTAAAGTATTTTTCCAATAAGCAAATCTATCTGAATTATAACAACATACAGCTTTATCGTTTCCGCCGTGGTGCTTGGTATCAACAACAATATCGCCACTAAAACCTGTAAAGGTTAAAAAAATAGCCTCCGATGTAATAGCCTGCTTATTATAAGCACTTGAGGCGCTTTGATGGTCGGCAACTAATAACTCGGCTTCGCCTTTAATATTTATAGATTGTATGCTTATATCTTTGTTCATCGTACCAAAATAATAATTAAAAGCTTCGGTTTAATAAATAAAAAAAAAATCGGTTGTGGTTTTAAATTAAGTATTTATACAGGCTTATTAGCTACAATTGCTTTAGTTAATACTAGCTTTTTGGATTACAGCCTTTTTGAATTTTGAATTTTCACTTTTTACTAACATCCTATTTTAGCCCAACCCTTCGAAACTAAACCCCTGTTTTTGCCAATAGTGCAGTGCTTTGGGCAATACATATTGCAACCTATCCCAAGCTTTTAAGCTATCATGAAAAACAATAATACTCCCATTTTGGGTATGCTTTAAAACATTTTTTAAACATTTTTGTGGCGCAAGTGTGGTATCAAAATCCCCACTTAAAACATCCCACATAATTATTTGTGATTTGTGATTTGTGATTTGTGATTTTTCGGACGTAATATTTAATGTTTCGGTTTGATTAAACACAGTATCTAGGTTTTGAATTTTCGCTTTTGAATTTTCGCTTTGCAATTTTTCATTTTCTACATTATCTAGGTTTTGAATTTTAACTTTTAACTTTTTAATTTCCAAAATTTGGCTTCTTTTTATCCTACCGTAAGGTGGTCTAAATAAGTAAGTTTGGGTTAAATTTTGGCATTTATTAAAATTTTTTATGTACAGTTCATCGGCGGTAGCCCACCCTTTTAAATGATTGTAGGTATGGTTCCCAATAGCGTGTCCATCGGCTTTAAGCTGTAAAAAAATAGCGGGATGTTTATTAATATTATCACCAATACAAAAAAACGTAGCTTTGGCATTAAAGGATTTTAAAGTTTTTAGCACCCAAGGTGTAACAATGGGTATAGGGCCGTCGTCAAAAGTCAAAAAAATGGTTTTAGTAGTACGGGCTTTGTTCCATACCAGTTGTGGGTACAGTTTTTTTAACCACCATGGCGTTTTAACAAAATACATTTCTTTATTTTAAAATGATAAATATACAAGCATAATATTAAAATGTTTAAAAAACCAATTTTAGATTTTAATTGTAAAACTTTGCTGTTAAAAAAATGTTTTTTTTTATTAGGAAGTTTATTTTTTAGTACAAGCATTTTTGCACAGGAAAGCCAAAAAATAAATTTGCGCCAAGCCGTTGATTTAGCTTTGGCCAATAATTTGCAAATAAAACAGGCTATTTTTCAAGCTGCTATTTCTGACGAAAATTTTAAACAATCACGGTTCGAGCAATTGCCTAGCCTAGAAGGTTCGGCATCGGCAAATAGACAATACGGCTTGTTTTTCGACCAGCAATCGGGCCAATTATTAAACGCCACTTTGGACCAAGCCAATGCTAGGCTAACATCCAGCATCCCTTTATTTCAAGGATTTAGCATCATCAACCAAATTAAACAGAACAAAAATTTATTATTATCGGATAAAAGCAGTATCGAAAAAATTAAAAACGATTTATCGTTGAGCGTGGTAAGCACCTATCTGCAAATTTTAACCAATAAAGATTTAATTTTGGCCAGCCAGCAACAGTTACAACTATCCGATAACCAATTATCGGTAGCCAATAAACGCTTTAAAGTAGGCAACAATACCCTTGCCGATATAGCCCAAGCCCAAGCCCAGCAAGCCACCAACCAGTTAAATGTTACCAATGCACAAAATGCCTATAACCAAGCTATTTTAAACCTAAAACAATTGATGGAAATAGATAGCGAAACCGCCATTGAAGTAGAAGCACCTATAGTAAGCCAATTACCTGTATTGGCCGATTATAAAAACAAACAGGTTTTTGATAAAGCGGTTAATATTTTTCCCGATATTAAGCTGGCGCAATACAATACCGAAGCACAAAAATATGGCGTAAAAGTAGCCAAAGGGCGTTTATACCCATCGCTATCGTTTGGCGGAGGCGTAAATACGGGTTATACCAGCAACAGCCCTTTTTCTTTTAACCAGCAAATTACCAACCGTAACTTTGGCCAATCGTTAGGTTTTAATTTATCTATCCCTTTGTTTAACAATTACCGCTCGAGGGCGGCCTATAATATTGCAAAAATTAGGCTCGAGAACGCAAAAAATACCGAGCAACTGGCCAAAAACAATCTCAATAAAATAATTAACCAAGCGGTATTAGATTTACGGTCGGCACAAACACGCTACCTAGCTACACAAAGTGCATTAGCCTCATCAAGCGAAGTTTTTAATGTGAATAAAAAACGTTACGAAGTAGGTTTGGTAAATTCCATTGAGCTTAATGTAGCACAAGCCACTTTTAATAAAACACAGTTTGATTTGATACAAGCCAAATACGACCTTGTTTTTAGGGCCAAAGTAATTGATTTTTATTTAGGCAATCCACTTACACTTTAACCATCCTCAATAAAATAAAAACACCATGAACAAGAAGTTAAAAAATGTATTAATAGGTTTAACGGTACTGGTTATAATAGCAGTAATTGCCAATAAAGCAGGTTGGGTAGGCAAAGGAAAAACTGTAGAAGTAGCCATTAGTAAAGTACAAATTAAAGATATTATCGAAACAGTATCGGCCAGCGGTAAAATACAGCCCGAGGTAGAGGTAAAATTAAGCCCCGAGGTATCGGGCGAAATTGTAGAGCTTAACGTAGCCGAGGGCGATGTAGTTAAAAAAGGACAATTGCTATGTAAAATAAAACCCGATATATTGGTATCGGGATACGAACGTACCGTGGCATCGTACAATGCGCAAAAAAGCAGTGTAGCCAGTGCCAAACAGCAAATTATACAAGCCCAAGCCAATTTTAAAAATATTGAGGCAAGGTTTAAACGAAACCAAACGCTGTATAACGAAAAAGTAATTTCGGCAGCCGAGTTTGATGCGGCTAAGGCCGAGTTTACAACAGCCAAAACCAATCTCGAGTCGGCAAGGCAAGGTTTGGTAGGTTCCACATTTGGCCTCGCACAATCAGCAGCGGTGGTAAAAGAAGCAAGCGATAACCTAGCCCGAACCAATATTTATGCCCCAGTAGATGGCGTAGTATCCAAACTATCGGTAGAAAAAGGCGAACGTGTGGTAGGTACTATACAAATGACAGGTACCGAAATTATGCGCATTGCCAACCTAAACACCATGGAAGTAAATGTAGATGTAAACGAAAACGATATTAACCGTTTACACCTAGGCGATACCGCTTTAATTGAGGTAGATGCTTTTATGGATAAAAAATTTAAAGGCGTGGTAACCGAAATAGCCAATTCGGCAACCGTAGTAGGCACCACTGCCGACCAAGTAACCAATTTTGCCGTAAAAGTACGAATATTGCCACAATCATACCCAAACATAAATACCCAAAAAAATATAGCCTTTAAACCAGGCCTTTCGGCAACAGTTGATATACAAACCCAACGAACCCGAGGACTGATAATACCTATACAATCCGTTACTACCCGCGAAGATGAAAAAACGGATAACGATAAAAACAAACCCGAAACTGCCACCAAGCAAAATGATAAAAACAAAACCAAAGTTAAAGAATATGTATTTGTACTAGATGGCAACAAAGTAAAACAGGTAGCTGTAAAAACAGGCATCCAAGACGATGAAAATATAGTGATACTTTCGGGCCTAAAAACGGGGCAAAAAGTAATTAGTGCGCCCTACTCGGCCATCTCAAAAACTTTAAAAAACGCCATGCTGGTAGAGGTGGTAGATAAAGAAAAACTGTTTAGTAACGAAAGTAAAAGCGAGTAAACTACAGCACAATCGCCATTAAATTATTTTTATTTTTTTAAAAACCTAGGCTAGTATTTCATAACCTAGGGCTAGTGCCTCCACCTGCCTACCTGCGGTAAGCAGGCAAGTTCGCTCATACGCCCGCCTGCCTGATTTAGGTACGCTGGACGGTGCTTTTTAACTTTCACCTTATCTGCCCAACTTTGCGCCTCTGATAAATCCTATGGAATATCCAATCCAAAAGGTCATCTTAACAAAAATATTTTTGTTTTTTTTTTGTTAAGATGAACGAAGTGAAGGGTCTATAAAACGTACTCTTGTTACTCTTTGCGTTGCTTTGAGTAACAAAAGTGTTAAAAAAAAGATTTTAATTTTTTAAATGCGTTAGCCCTAACTTACAAGCGGCTTTGTGTTTTTTGCGCTTTTCTTTTGCGTTTAAAATAATTTTACGCTTTACCACAACACAAAAATTTACGCAAAGCCTACTGCTTTTATACCCAGCCAATGCTATAAAAATCCTATAATTTGGTAAAAAATAATATATTTTTAAAATTTAATTCCTGTTTTCGTACAAATGTTTCCTCCGAAACTTTAGTTACAGCCTTACCTCAATACCTTTTAGTTTAAGCATTGCTTTTAAATCGGGTATTAATATTTCGCCGTAATGAAAAACCGAAGCTGCCAAGGCGGCATCTACATTGCTTTTTTCAAAAACATCTACAAAATCTTGCGCCTTACCAGCCCCACCCGATGCAATAATGGGGATGCTAATCAGTTGGTTTATCTGCGTAAGCAATACATTATCAAAACCCGATTTGGTGCCGTCTTTATCCATCGATGTAAGTAAAATTTCGCCTGCACCACGTTGTTCGGCTTGGGTAATCCAATGCTGGGTATGTATTTCTGTCGCTATACGGCCACCGTTTAAGTGTACAAAATCGCCCCCAGGCAAATGCTTGGTATCAACCGCTAATACCACAAATTGTACACCAAATGCAGCTGCTAAATCGTTTATTAATTGTGGGTTACGCACTGCTGCCGAGTTAATAGATATTTTATCGGCACCGGCATTTAGCAATGCTTCGGCATCATGTACCGAGCTTATGCCACCGCCAATGGTAAAGGGTATATTAATTTGCTGGGCTACGGCTTTGCACATTTCAATGGTGGTTTTGCGGTTTTCTACGGTAGCGGTAATGTCTAAAAAAACCAACTCATCGGCCCCTTGTTGCGAGTATTGCCAAGCCAGTTCAACAGGGTCGCCAGCATCTCGCAAATCAACAAAGTTTATGCCTTTTACGGTGCGGCCATCTTTAACATCTAAACAGGGGATAATTCTTTTACTTAGCAAAGTTTTTTATAAAGAAGTAAGCGTTTGTAAATTCCAGTTTTTAATTTCGGCAATACTAATATGGTTTTCGTAAATGGCTTTACCTACCACACAGCTTTCTATTTTTAAGTCGTTTAGTTCTTCAATATCGACCATTGAGCTTATACCGCCCGATGCTATTAGTTTTATAAACGGCGATTGGTTTAGTAGTTTTTTATACAAATCAACCCCTGCGCCGCCCAATTTACCGTCTTTGGTAATATCGGTACAAAGGAAACGGAAGAAACCCAGTTGCAGGCATTTATCTACATAATCCATCAGTTTTATGGGCGAGCTTTCCATCCATCCCGAGTATTTTATTACCTCATCTAGCACATCAATAGCTACTACAACCTTATCCGAACATTGGGTTTTTCCACATAGTTCGGTTGCTAATTCTTGTAAAAAAGTAGGCTGCGTAATGGCTTGTGTACCTACAATTACACGGTGCATCCCATTATCTATCAATTCTTTTACTTTATCTATACTTCGCACACCGCCACCATATTGTACTTTCATGTCGGTTTTTTTGATAATATTGGCCAAATATTTTTGGTTGCTAAAATCGCCTTTGGCACCGTTTAAATCTATAATATGTACAAGTTCGGTGCCATGGGCTTGGTACAATTCTATTTGCTCTTCTAAAGCTACTTCGTAGGTGGTTACTTGCTTGTAATCGCCTTCTACTAGGCGTACAACTTTTTTGTTTAAAACATCAATAGCTGGAATAATATACATTTTTTTTTAAATATGTGCAAAGTTTTGTAATAGTTTTTCGCCAGCCTCGCCCGATTTTTCGGGATGAAACTGTACGCCATAAAAGTTATTTTTTTGTATTGCTGCTGCAAAAATGTTGCCATAATTACAACTAGCGATGGTAAAATTAGTATTAAATTCTATAAAATACGAGTGTACAAAATAAAAGTAAGTTTCATTGGCTATTTGTGCAAACAATTTATTATTTGGATTAATAGAAACATTATTCCAGCCTATATGCGGTACTTTTTTTGATATTTGGGTATTAAAGCGTAAAGTTTTTACTGGGATAATGCCCGTCATTTCCGAGTTTCCTTCTTCGGAATAATTGGTTATCAACTGCATACCTACACAAATACCCAAAACCGGCTTGCTTAGCGCCTTAATGGAAGGCAGTAAACCAGTATCAATTAATTTTTGCATGGCTGCACCCGCGTGGCCTACTCCTGGGATGATGATATGCGTATAATTATCAAAATCTTGTGCTTGGTTTATCATTCCGTAAGGTAAAGCCAACCTATCTAAAGCCGCTTTTAACGAAAATATATTGCCTGCGCCATAATTTACTATGCCTATTTTTGGGTTGGATACTTGTTGGGGAGGATTGTTCATTTTTTGTTTGGGCTATGGCCGATTTTTACAACATATTCTTGCTGTATTGAATGCAATCCATACTTATGTTAAATTTTTTCTACTTAATAATTTTGTACATTAAATCTAATTTTTCCACTATTTCTTTATCTATATTATTTGGTTCAAGAAGGTTAATAAGTTGGTAATAATCTCGCTTGTAAAAATCTTGTGGCAAATCCAGTTGTTTGTAAAATTCATTAAAAATCATATCGAGCCACTCACTACTTAATTTAGCATCGGCCCACCATGGGTGGTTTAAATTTCGAAGATATAACGGCAAAGTACATAGCTCGATACTGTTTTGCATCTTTTCTGTTAATGTATTAATTTCGAAATGTTTATGTTTAGCATTAAGCGATTTGGCATATTCTATTAAAATTTGAGGACTTGCAAAATAATTTTCTATTTCTCTTTTTTTCCAATATACCACATTTAAGGCTTTTATATCTTCTACATTTTTTTCTATTTTATCAAATAATGCCATTGCTTTTAAATCAGGGAAAAACTCTTTTAAGGCTTTATAATTTTGAACGGCAGTATTTGGTACATTATCGCCCGTATATTGTACGTTGGCTAATGTTAATAGAGGTGTAATTTTATGGTTTAGTTTTTTTGCAAATTGAATAAGCATTTGTAAATCGGTTGAACCTTCAACGTACAAAACGTGTTTTTTTTGTTTTGCTAAATAGTACTTTTCCCACCCAATTTCGGTTAATGCTTTTTTAATATGTTTTAACGATTGGCTGTTGGCTGCAGTATTTAACTCAATAGCTTGGTTTTCTATTAACGCAATTACTTTTGAAGCATCGGCAGTTTCATATAACACCACCTCGGAGTGTGAGGCAATAATAATTTGTGTATTATTTTGATTTGCCAATTCATTAATTAATTGAAATGCTTGCCTTTGCCTTATAACTTCAAGGTGAGCATCGGGCTCATCAAGCAGTAAAATAGTGTTAGGCGATGCAAACATATAGGCTAATAAAAGCAGCATTTGCTGAAAACCACGCCCACCCGAAGAAATATCGTAGCGAATTTTATTTTCGATATACTCTAACTGTATGGTGCCATTTATTTTTATAAACTCGGGTTTTTGCAACGCTGCACCAAACATTGATTTGATAGCTTCACAAAGTTTCTCCCAGTTTTCTTCGGTATTTAATTTAGCAGTTTCGGGATACAAAACTTCGTAACATATATTTCTAAGCACTTCGGCGGTTTTACCCTCGCCAAGTCGCCTATCAATTGCTCCTTGTTGCAACTTATCTTCAACCGATGATATACCCGACATGGGTTGCAAAAAACCGAAATGAATGCCATTATCGTTTTCGTACAAATTGGCAATTTGTTTAAGTCCAGTAACTATTCTACAAGTAAACGATTCGGCATTGGTAAATGTAAACTCTACTTTACAACTCCATTTTATGCCTTTATTTTTACCCTCTAATTCTATTTCTAATTTTATGTGTTGTGTTTTGTTTTCAATAGAATGTTCGGTTACTTTTTTATCTCTCCATAAAAATCGAGCATCAGATATGGGGCTGTTTAATAAATCTTTTCGGTTGATAACTACAAAACCACGCCTATCTAAATTGTTTTTTTTATGCGCAATAAGATAATTAGTAACCCCTATTTCCCACAAACACAATGCCTGAAAAATAGTGGATTTACCAGAATTATTGGGTCCAATAATAACCAATGTTTGCGATAAAGGAAAAGCTACGTTTTCCAATTTCTTAAAATTGTTAATAATAATTCTTGTTATCATTTTTTAATATCCTACCAAAACTACAATATTTTTTGGCTTTCGCCGATTTTTACAGCATACCTTTAGTACTAGGCAATTTCATATTATTTACATCTTGTTTTACAGCCATTTTAATGGCTTTGGCAAAAGCTTTAAAAATTGCTTCAATTTTATGGTGTTCGTTATCGCCTTCGGCTTTTATGTTGAGGTTACATTTACTGGCATCCGAAAACGATTTAAAAAAATGAAAAAACATTTCGGTAGGCATATCTCCTACTTTTTCTCGTTTAAAATCGGCATCCCA
>RDXP01000099.1 GCA_004292865.1 Sphingobacteriales bacterium | reverse complement strand
ATTATCGAAGAATTAAAAGCAATGGGCGCACCCATATATTATTGCCGTATCAAATGCACTTATTATTATGCTTACCCCTACCAAATAAATATTTCGGTTAACTTTATGCCATTAAGTGTATCGGAGCAAAAAAGCGTGAATGGGGGTAGGGTTCTCAACTTGCTTTCTAATCTACTTTCCACCAAAAATTGGGATATAAACTAAATAACAGGTTGTAAACTAATTATACAGTTTTATAATTTGGTGGCGGTTAAGCTTGGTACTATACAGGAAGGCTATTATTTGGAACAGAGGTCAGTAAGTTTAATTGTTGAAATTTAGAAAAAGCAATTTGTGCAATGGTTAAAATATTAAACGGCATATTTTACTAAAACTTCTACCACTATAATAATAAAATTATGTAACCCGTGTATAATTATAGTTAATAATATTGGGTTCGTTTTTCTTTTTTTAGCGATTATATAGCTCAAACCCAAAACTAGGCCTATAAAAAAAGTATTTACCACATACATTGGGTTATAAAAATGGGATAACCCAAATAAAGCAGAGGAGAAGATTAGGGCTGGCCAATGTTTTTTTTTAAAAAGAAAAAGTTCATAAAAAAAATATTGAAATACATAGGTTTCTAAAACTGGGGCTAGAATACAAACAAAGAAAAATTTAATTAAAAAATTATTTCCATTAAACGGATTTATGATTTCAGGTAGGTCTATTCTAAATAAGTATTTTAAAACTAAATTAATAACAATTGTAATAAAAGGCGCTAAAAAAGTTAAAGCAGTAAAAAATAAAACAAATTTTAACTTATTTATTTTTAATAAAAAAATTTTAAAAACATTGATTATATTTTTAAAAAAACGGTAAAAATCAATAATCATCTTATCTATTTGAAAAATCAGTAATTAAAATAGCGGCTATAGTTCATATAACCGCTAATTAATATTTTAATATGGGCCATAATTTCTCATTCTAGCAGATGCAGAATATGGTGTATTGGGTCTACTATTGTAGTCGTTTTTAGCTAAAGTATAAAGTTCATCTAAAACCTTCCCTCCAGCCCACCCCAAAATACCATCCCAAATACCACCTGCTTCAACACTCAACAATTCTTTCGAGTTTAACTCATGCAAGTTTAACCCATTCAATTCTAAATTTTTCATAACATTTTAATTTATAATTTTTTACCTAAGTTACAGGGTTTCGGTGTTCCCTTGTTTAGTTGCAACAGTGTAAAAATATGCGGAACCACTCCAGTAAAAAAGTAGTGGGAAAAATAAATTTATTTTTATTTTAAAATAGGTAAAATGTAATGTTTCTTTTAAATCCATAAAACCTGTACACAAATTCAGCAACAAAATCTATGCAAAGCCCAGCACTTTTATAGCTTATGCCAATATATCAAATATTTATTTGCTCCTAAACATTTTCACTCCCCACCCTTAATCCCTCCCTATAAAAAAAATACCCCAGCCTTTAAAAACTCCCTAAAAAACCTTAATCTTGTAACCTAAATTATTGGAGCTTAAGGCCAAGTTTAGCACACAATTATGGAATTATTTGATGTTTACCCTGTAAACGATATTGAAATTGTTAAAGGCCAAGGAAGCCTAATTTGGGATAATAATGGGCAAGCGTATTTAGATATGTACGGCGGACATGCCGTAATATCCATAGGCCATACCAATGCGCATTATGTACAAAGAGTTAGCAACCAATTAAATAAAATAGGTTTTTACTCTAACTCCATAAAAATACCTTTGCAAGTACAGCTGGCCCAAAAACTCGGAGAACTTTCGGGCCGAGGCGATTACCAGCTATTTTTATGCAACTCGGGTGCCGAAGCCAACGAAAATGCTTTAAAATTAGCTTCGTTCGCCAATGGCCGTAAAATAATTGTTTCTTTTACCAACGCCTTTCATGGGCGCACCTCGCTGGCTGTTGCCGCAACCGATAACCCTAAAATAATTGCACCCGTAAATCAAACCAATAATGTAGTTTTTTTGCCTTTCGGCGATGTTATAGCATTAGAAAACTATTTTGCCCAAAACGGTAAGCAAGTATCATCAGTAATTGTAGAAGGCATACAAGGCGTAGGTGGCATACAAGTAGCTAGCAATGATTTTTTACAAAGCATACGCAATATGTGCAATGCTTACGGTGCGTATTTTATTGCCGATAGTGTACAATGCGGCTATGGCCGTACAGGCAAATTTTACGCCCACGATTACGCCCAAGTTGATGCCGATATTTATACCATGGCCAAAGGAATGGGCAATGGTTTCCCTGTTGCGGGTATTTCTATAAGTCCCAAACTTAAACCTTGGCATGGCATGTTAGGCACTACTTTTGGCGGCAATCATTTGGCATGTGCCGCCGCATTAGCCGTTTTAGAAGAAATGGAAAGCCATCATTTAATGCAAAATGCCAGCTCAATTGGCAATTATTTAATTAGCGAACTCAAAAAAATTCCTCAAGTTATTGATGTACGTGGCCGTGGCTTAATGATAGGGATAGCACTTCCGCCAGCATTAGCACATATTAAAAAAGATTTACTTTTTAAACAACATATATTTACTGGCGAAGCCAAGCCCAACGTAATAAGGTTATTACCCGCCCTAAATTTAACAAAAGCCCACGCCGATATATTTTTAACCGCTTTTTCTACACTTCTAAATCAACCTCTAAAATGAAACTATTTTCTTCTGTAAATGATGTGCAAAACATTGATAGCTTAGTTGCAGAGGCTTTAGCATTAAAACAAAATCCACATGCCTACCAGCATTTGGGCAATAACAAAACCTTGGGTTTAATATTTATGAACCCCAGCCTGCGTACCCGCATAAGCACCCAAAAAGCCGCTTTAAACCTAGGCATGCAGGTTATTGTAATGAACCTTGATAAAGAAGGCTGGGCACTGGAAACGCAAGACGGCGTAATAATGAATGGCACCACGGTTGAGCATATTCGCGAAGCAGCAGGCGTACTAGGCCAGTATTGCGATATTATAGGCTTTAGGGCCTTCCCTGGTTTAATAAACCGCAATTACGATTACTCGGAAGATATATTTAACAAATTTGTAACTTACTGTAAAGTACCTGTAATAAGTTTAGAATCGGCCATACGCCACCCCTTGCAAAGCCTTGCCGACTTAATTACGATAAAAGAAATTTGGGATACTAAACATCCCGACCCATCGCATAAAAAAATACCTAAAGTAGTACTTACATGGGCACCACATGTAAAACCTTTGCCACAGGCCGTAGCCAACAGTTTTGCCGAGTGGATGAACAAAGCCAATGTTGATTTTACCATTACCCACCCCCAGGGTTATGCGCTTGCGCCCGAATTTGCAGGCAATGCAAAAATAAGCCACAACCAACACCTAGCCTTAGAAAACGCCGATTTTGTGTATGTAAAAAATTGGTCGAGCTATAACGATTATGGTAAAATATTAAGCGATGGCAAGGGCTGGATGATGGATAACCAAAAACTAAAACTTACCAATAATGCGGGTGTAATGCACTGCCTTCCCGTTCGCCGTGGGCTGGAACTTGCCGACGAGATTTTGGATAGCCCTAATTCGTTGGTATTAAACCAAGCCGATAACCGCACCTGGGCAGCACAAGCGGTGTTAAAAAACATACTTTCTTTGTAACCTAATTTAAAAACTACGCTTTAGGTTTTAACCCGAGTTCGATTGTAATATTATAGTATAATTTTTTGTAAATCAGTAATTTTTACGATTTTAAGGCGTTAACAACGGTAGCTGCCTGCGCAGGCAGCAAACGCCCAAATCATATTCGAAACTATAAAAAACAATGGTTTAATAATCGAATTAAGGTTTATAGCTAAATGGCAGCTATAAATCAAAGAAACCGAGCCCAAAAAACACATTACAGCAGCCCTAAATTTTTTTATACTTTTGAGTTTTTAATTTCGATTTTACCTCTATATTAGCAGCCGTGAAAAAGCTAACCGCAATTTTATTCCTAAGCCTATTTGTTTTTAACCTTTTGGGTTTAAAACTGGTTTACTTTGTGTTGCAACAAAATGCCGATAGCCAATTTATGGTTTTGGTAGATAACAAGCAATTTGATAGCCGAGATTTGATCGAAATAACAATACCCAACCCCATACCTTACACCAAGGCTTCGGCTAATTTTGATAGGGTTGATGGCGAGATAAATTATAAAAACAAAGTTTACAAATACGTTTACCGCAAAATATCCGAAAACTATATTCGCATTTTATGCCTGCCCGATGCTAAAAAAACAGGGCTTAAGCAAGCGCAACAAAAATTTGAACGCAATGCCAATAATGCTGGGCAAGCAACAAAATCAAACAAACAAAGCAATAGTACAGTAAAAGTAAACCTAAGCGACTTTGATTATACACAATGCCTATTTTTGTTTAAAAACAGCGAAGTTAATATCAATAAAAACCTATTTCCCGATAATTTTAAATTAAAAGCACAAGCACAAAAAGTAGCTTTGCTTCCGCCCGAAAATATAGTATCAAACCCTATTGTATAATATATTTTTTGTGTAACACAAAGCAGGTAAAGCCTTGGCTTATACGCTGTTTTTAAATCTTAAATTTTAATGAAATTTCTTAAAAAAAATAATGGCAAGCATTTGCTAATGCTTGCTATATGCGGCTTTACCATCATCGCCGCCAAGGCACAAACCGAAACCGATGCCCTAATGATGAAGCAAAATGAACTATGTATAGCAGGTGTTTACGCCCACAACAGCTGGACCAATTACTGGGAAGGTACGCTAAAACGTAACAATGCAAATATAGGTAGCGTAACCTCTAACGAGTACCACTTAATGGGAAACTACGGTATAAAAAACAATTTAAATGTGATGTTTAATGTACCTTATATCACCACCAAAGCCAGTGCGGGTACGCTAAGTGGCTTGCATGGTTTCCAAGATATTAGCTTTGCTATAAAATGGAAACCGCTATCAAAAAAAATGGGTGCGGGTAATTTGGGCGTGTTTTTGGGTACAGGTTTTAGTACCCCTTTAAGCAATTATGTTGCCGATTTTCAGCCCCTATCTATTGGTATGGGCAGCACCAATTTTAATGGCCGCCTTACGGTTGATTATTTAGTAAAACGTTTTTTTGTAACCCTAAGCAGCGCATATATACGCCGTAGCAATATTAAAATTGATAGAACCACCTACTTTACCGATAGGCAAATACAATCAAACCAAGTGGCAATGCCCGATATGTTGCAATTTAATTTTGGCACAGGTTACCGCTATGGCCGAACAATTGCCGAAATTTCGCTGGCTAATATGACCTCGCTAAACGGGTTTGATATGCGCCGAAACGATATGCCTTTCCCTAGCAACCGCATGAATGCCACTATGGTGGGAGGTAATATCAAATATAATTTAGCCAAACTACCAGCCCTTACTTTGCAAGGTGGTGCTAGCCATGTAGTAGCAGGCCGTAATTTTGGACAAAACACCAATATTAACGCTGGCTTGTTATATATTATCAATTTTAAAAAATCTAAAAACTAAAACGATGAAAAAATTTAACGCTTTTATATATACACTCCTTTTATTTACGGCCGTATCTTGCAAAAAAGATATTATTGAACAAACCGAAGGCATAGCCGCCTTAAACCCTACCACCATCGACCTAAATGCTGGCGATTGGAAAACAATTTTATTAAGCTCGGGGGCCGAGATTGCTGTACCTATACCTTTGCCTATAACAAGTAAGCAGTACGAAGCCGAGCTATTCGAAATAAAAGGTTTGCAACAAAATATTAGTAAAAGCCAACAAAAAGAAATAAACTACTGGGCTGCTGGTGGTGTTTTACGTTGGAACGAGATTATGCGACAACTGGTTGCCAAATACAACCTACCTCCTTACCAAAACGAAGATGGCACTTACCCATTTCCGCAGGCAGCCAACCCTTTTGCGTATCCACTTTTCCCGTTCTCTAACCCGCCGTATGCGGCAAGAGCTTACGCTTATATTGCTGCTGCACAATACGATGCCTTGGTAGCTGCTTGGCATTATAAAAAAATGTACAATCGCCCAGCTCCGTACAAAAACACCACAGGCATTAACCCAATGGTTACCCCAACCGATTTGCCCAGTTATCCATCCGAAGCGGCAGTAATAGCTGGCACAACAGCCGAAATGATGAAACTATTGTTTCCTACCGAGATTGCCAATATCGAGCAAAAAGCCGCCAGCCATCAATTAAGTATGATGCGAGCTGGTGCCGCCACCCGTAGCGATATGATGGCTGGCGAAGCACTTGGCCGAGCCGTAGCCCAAAAATTTATAGCCCGAGCAAGACTTGATAAAACAGGCACTCCACCCACAATTGGCAACCCAGAAAGTTGGGCATTGTTAACAAACAATGCTGTAAAATATAACGTAACGCCTTGGATAAGTTTAGAATCGCCAAAACGCCCGCCAATGCTACCGGGTTTTGGTAAAGTAATACCTATTTTAATGCCTGTGGCGAATGTAGAAGCATTTCGCCCTGGCCCGCCACCAGCAACTGGTAGCCCACAATTGGCAAAAGAAACCCAAGAGGTATATGATTTTGTGCAAAAACAAGATAGAGAAAACATTAGAATTGCACATTACTGGGCCGATGGTGTGGGCACTTACTCGCCTCCAGGCCACTGGAACGCCATTGCAGCCAAAGATTTTATAGCCCAAAACCTAAGTGAGGTAAAATGGAGCCGCAATATGGCTTTGTTAAATTTAAGTATGATGGATGCCGCCATTATCACTTGGGATACCAAATACTTTTACTTTAACGCCCGCCCTTGCCAGCTAAACCCTGCTATAAAAACATTTACAGGAACGCCAAATTTTCCAGCTTATATATC
>RDXP01000129.1 GCA_004292865.1 Sphingobacteriales bacterium | reverse complement strand
TTTAGCCCATTTTTATCAAGTGCCTACCAGCAGATTAAACGAGCAAGTTAAACGGAATAGCAATCGTTTTCCAGCTGATTTTATGTTTCAACTTAGCGATGAAGAAGCTGATATCTTGGTATCGCAAAATGCGATACCTTCTAAAAAGACTTTGGGCGGTTATCTTCCTTATGTTTTTACCGAACAAGGTGTAGCAGCAGTTTCGGCTGTGTTAAAAAGCGAAAAAGCCGCAGAGGTAAGTATAAATATTATGAGAGCATTTGTGAGTATGCGGAAATTTATCTCCCACAACGCCTTACTCTTCCAAAAAGTAGATAAACTAGAAATCAAACAACTAGAAACCGACCAAAAATTTGAACAAATATTTAAAGCCTTAGAAAAAAATAATCCACCGCCCAGTAAAGGTGTTTTTTTTGAAAATCAAGTTTTTGATGCCTATGTATTTGTTGCCGATATTATAAAAAATGCAAAAACCGATATAATGCTTATTGATAATTATGTTGATGAAACAGTACTCACTTTGTTATCTAAAAGAAACAAAACGGTTACAGCAACCATTTATACCAAGCAGATAAATAATCAATTACAACTCGACCTTGCTAAACATAACCAACAATATCCCACCATAAATATAAAAACACTCGGTTTTACTCACGACCGTTTTTTGATAATAGACCGTACCCAACTTTACCACATTGGCGCATCGCTAAAAGATTTAGGTAAAAAATGGTTCGCTTTTTCTAAAATGGATTCATTAGTTAAAGATGTATTATCAAAATTAAATTAAGTTTGCAAAAAATATAGCCTCCATCGCTACTTGATGAAATTATGATGATGAGATTTTTTACCCTTTTATTACTCTCTATTTTTTTTACGCTTAACGCGGATGCCCAAACGGCAAGCATAATCGGCAACGTAAAAAATGCCGATAACAGCCCCATAAAAAACGGAATTATAGCCCTAAAAGCCACCAAATTTAATACCGAAATAGCACCAACGGGAGAATATCTTTTAAAAAACATCCCCTACGGCAACTATACTTTAGTGATTTTTGCATTGGGTAAACAAACCATCGAACAAGAAATTGTAGTAGATAAAGACATAAGCGCCCAAAATTTTACCCTGCAAAACCTAGCCGATAGGCTACTAAACGAAGTAGTAGTTTTAGCCCAACAAGAAAAAGCCTTAGGCATTGTACGCCTTAACTCGGTGCAAAACTTTACCATGTACGAAGGCAAAAAAAATGAAATCATTGTTTTAAAAAACCTGATAGCCAATACCGCCACCAATAACCCACGCCAAATTTACGGGCAAATAACAGGCTTAAATATTTGGGAAAGCGATGGTGCTGGCCTACAATTAGGTATAGGTGGCCGTGGCCTTAGCCCTAACCGCACCAGCAATTTTAACACCCGCCAAAACGGTTACGATATTAGTGCCGATGCACTTGGCTACCCCGAAAGTTATTACACCCCGCCAGCCGAAGCCATCGAAAAAATTGAGGTAATTAGAGGCGCATCATCCTTACAATACGGTACCCAATTTGGCGGTACAGTAAACTTTCAGTTTAAAAAAGGCGCAGCAAACACCCCGATAGAGTATGTGGGCAGGCAAACCTATGGCATCAATAATTTTATCAATTCGTTTAACAGCATTGGCGGTACGGTAAATAAAGGCAAGCTAAATTATTACACCTTTTATCAGCGCAAGCAAGGCAATGGTTTTAGGCCAAACAGCGCATACAGTGCCAATACTGCATTTTTTAACCTCAATTACAGCATCTCACCCAAAACAAATATTGCGCTAGAATATACCCACACCAATTATTTAGCCCAGCAAGCAGGCGGCCTTACCGATGCACTTTTTATTAAAGACCCCACACAATCCTTACGCAGCCGCAATTGGTTTAAAGTAAATTGGAACTTATTTGCGTTTAATATTACACATAATTTTTCGGAAAGCACCCAACTTAATATGCGCAATTTTGGCTTGGTAGCAAGCCGGCAATCCTTAGGTTTTTTACGCTCTATAAACGTAACCGATATAAACGAAGACCGAGATTTTATTAAAGGCACATTTAACAATATTGGTAACGAAACCCGCTTGGTACACCGTTACAATTTAGGCAAACAAAAAAATATTTTATTGGCTGGGGCCCGATTGTATGCTGGCACCACCACCGCTACACAAGGCTTGGGCGATAACCAACAAGGACCAAATTTTATGTTTCAAAACCCCAACAATGTTGAAGGTTCCGATTATAAGTTCCCTAATTATAATTTTTCCTTATTTGCCGAGCATATTTTTAATATCAACGATAAATTTAGCATCACCCCAGGCATAAGGTGGGAAAACATAAAAACCATTGCCGATGGGTATTATCGTTATAAACTACCAGATAACGCTGGTAATATATTGGTTGACCAAACTAATAGTAAAAACCTAAACCGCACCCGCAGCTTTGCCATTACAGGCTTAGGCTTAGCTTATAAACTAAAACCCGAACTGGCATTTTACGGCAATATATCGCAAAATTATAGGGCCATTAACTTTACCGATTTACGCATAAAGACCCCTAATTTTAAAGTGGATGAAAATATAAGCGACGAAAAAGGCTTTACTGCCGACTTAGGAATAAAGGGTAGCTTAACCAATATTTTCAACTACGAGCTAACTGCGTTTTACCTGTATTACAACAACCGAATTGGGCAAATTTTAAAAGTAGATACTTCGTTTAGAGATCAAAGGTTTAGAACCAACGTAGCCGCATCTCGCAATATAGGTATCGAAAGTTTTGCATCGGTAAACCTAGCAAGGCTAAACAATTGGTTACCAAAAAATCACGATTTTACACTTTTTATAAACACATCCATCATTGATGCCAAATACATAAAATCTAAAGAGGCAAGCATACAAAACAAGCAGGTAGAAATGGTGCCGCCCTTTATTTTCCGTAGTGGTTTAAATTATCTTACCCAAAAATGGAAAGCTGGTTTTCAAATAAATTATGTAGCGCAGCACTTTTCAGATGCTACCAATGCCCCACGCACCTCATCGGCGGTAGAGGGAATTATACCCGCCTATACCGTTGCCGATGTTACGGCGGCTTACAATATTAACCGTTTTTTAACTTTAGAGGCATCGTGTAATAATTTATTTGATGCAAAATATTTTACCCGTAGGGCCGAATCGTACCCTGGCCCAGGCATTATCCCTGCCGATTTTAGAAGTTTTTTTTTAACCCTACAAGTTAAATTAGGCAAAATCGAATAACCCGAACTTTGGGCTTATGTATTTTAAAGTATTTACTGTTGATAGGTTGTAAATGCCCAAATCAAATTCAACTTTATAAAAAAATACATTTTAGCAATGCTAAGGTTACAGTTCTTTTCTTAGCCTTGCCACAGGTATTCCCATTTGTTCACGGTATTTGGCTACCGTTCGGCGGGCTATGTTGTAGCCTTTTTCTTTCAATATTTCGGTAAGTTTTTCGTCGGCTAGTGGGTTACGTTTGGTTTCGTTGCCTATACATTCTTCCAATATTTTTTTTACTTCTTTGTTCGATACCTCTTCGCCACCTTCCATTTGTATCGCTTCTGAGAAAAAAGATTTTAATAAAAAAGTGCCAAATTCGGTTTGTACATATTTGGAGTTGGCCACCCTCGATACCGTCGAAATATCCATCGCAATCGTATCAGCAATATCTTTTAATATCATTGGGCGTAGGTATTTTTCGTTGCCTTCGTTTAAAAAATAATCATATTGATAGTGCATTATGGCATTCATGGTTTTTAATAAGGTTTGCTGCCTTTGTTTTATGGCATCAATAAACCACCTGGCCGAGTCTAATTTTTGTTTTACAAACTGTACGGCCTCTTTCATTTTTTTATCTTTACTACCCGCTTTATCATAATGTTGAAACATCTCTTGGTACGATTTACTCACCCTTAATTCGGGAGCATTTTTAGCATTAAGCGTAAGCAGCAATACACCGCTATTATTAGCGATACGAAAATCAGGTATTACCTGCATCTGTTTTACATTTGATGCGCCCGAGTTGCCTGGCTTTGGGTTAAGTTTTAATATTTCATTTACAGCATCACGCAGTTGCGTAGGGCTTATGTTAAGCAGTTTTTCTAATTTATCGTAATGTTTTTTAGTAAACTCATCTAAATAATCTTGTACAATATGAATAGCTATTGTAATAGATTTGGTTTTTTCTTTCTTTTTAAGCTGAATTAAAAGACATTCTTGCAGGTTGCGGGCACCTATGCCTGCAGGTTCAAAACCTTGTATTTTTAAAAGTATGTCTTCTACTTCGTTTTCGTAGGTAATAATATTTTGCGAAAAAGCCAAGTCATCTATCAACGAAGTAATAGGTCGCCGTAAATAGCCATCATCATCCAAGCTCCCTATTAATTGTTGGGCTATCAAATATTGCTTATCGGCCAAAATAAGTAGATTTAACTGCGCTTGTAAGTTTTCAAAAAAAGTACTGGCAACAGCCAAAGGCAATTCTTTTTTATCGTCATCCTCATCATTGCTATCGTATTTACTCGCATAGTCGTTTATATTATCATCTTGCAGGTAATCATCTATATTAAACTCATCGTATTCCTCTTTCGCATCATCGGCGGTATAATCTTCGGGGTCTTTATCAGGATATTCTTCTAGCGGTTCGCTCATATCGGCTAGGCTAATATCCTCTAAAGCAGGGTTTTCTTCTAGCTCTTCTTTAATACGGGCATCTAAAGCCACTGTGGGTACTTGCAACAATTTTATAAATTGTATTTGCTGTGGCGATAATTTTTGTAATAAGCGTTGTTGTAAACTTTGATTTAGCATAGTTAAAAAAAGAAAACAAAGTTATAAAAAAAACGCCTGCTGTAATAGCGACTAAAAGCATCAACCTTGTTAAAAAAAAATCATTATTTTCTTTTAATTATAATTAATTTTAGCAAAAAAATTATAAACCTAAAAAATTAAAATTATGAGTTTTGTAAAAGAGTTTAAAGAATTTGCAGTAAAAGGTAACGTTATCGACCTTGCTGTGGGGGTAATTATTGGTGCTGCATTTGGTAAAATAGTAAACTCGGTAGTTGAAGATTTGATAATGCCTATTGTGGGTATTTTTTTTAACGCCGATTTCAGAAACCTGTATATACCGCTTTCCGGTTCAGTATCATCGGGTTTGGCTTTGGCCGATGCCAAAAAATTAGGCCCCGTATTCGCTTATGGAAACTTTATTACCGAAGTTATCAACTTTACCATACTTGCCCTCATTATCTTTTTACTAATAAAAGGTGTAAATAGTATGAAACGTAAAGAAGAAGCTAAAGAAACCGCACCCGCCACACCTGTACTATCTAACGAAGAAGTGCTATTGGCCGAAATCAGAGATTTACTAAAAAAATAATTAAGTTAAAGCATATTTTTTACTGCAATTTCTTTGGTAAAATACTGGGATTGCAGTTTTTTTATGCCCTAAAATTCAAACCTTTCCTTATTTTAATAAGCACTTTAACTTCATTTTTAAACCCGATTTACAATTTATAAACCCTATTTTACTATTATTAGGGCATTTAATTGCGCTTTCATAACTAAAAATCTTTATTCAGCAGCCTTTCTAAATCAGTAAAGCTAATATTCATTTTTACACGCCCTTGCTGGGCGTACGATATTTCGCCAGTTTCTTCCGATACAATAAGGGCCGTAGCCTCGCTACTTTCGGTTACGCCTATGCCCGCCCGGTGGCGCAGGCCAAATTGTGGGGGTAGTTTATCGTTTTCGGTAAGCGGTAAAATACAGCTGGCACATTTAATCATGTTTTCTGATATAATTACGGCACCATCATGCAGGGGGCTATATTTTTGAAAAATACTTTCGAGCAAGCGTTTCGATATTTTGGCATTCATCATCTCGCCACTATTGGCAAATATATCTTGGTCAAAATATTTTACAAATACAATCAAAGCGCCTGTACGGTTTTTTTTCATGGTTTTACAGGCATCAATAATGGGCTTTATTTTGGCCATATTATCCATAACCATATCCTCTTTTTTAAATAAATAAGTAAGCCAAGTACGGTTACTAATTGATATATTTTTACCTATGGTAAGCAAAAACCTACGCATCTCTTGCTGAAAAACAATAATTAAAGCTATAAAACCCACACTTACAAAACTGCCCAATATACTTGATAGCAAGCGCATTTTTAAAGCATCAACCGCATAATACGAGGCATAAATTAACATAAAACCAATAAAAATATTTACGGCCAGTGTGCCTCTAATAAGGCTGTATATGTAATAAATAATAAGTGCTACCAGCAATATATCTATTACATCTAGCAGGCTAGGTTTTAAAAAATTAAGGTCGGTTGCTTCCATAAAATATTTGATATTTTTTTTACCCTTTTACAAGGTTCAATAAGGTTATACATTGTTTGGCTTCGGCTACATCATGCACTCTTAAAATATTTGCCCCGTTTTGTAATGCAATAGTATTTAAAACGCTAGTGCCATTTAAGGCCTCGTGTGCCGTAATTTGTAACGATTTCCACACCATCGATTTTCGAGATAAGCCTACCAATACTGGCACATCTAATAGCTTAAAGTTGCTTAAATGATGCAGCAATAAAAAATTTTGCTCGGTATTTTTAGCAAAGCCAAAGCCAGGGTCAATCACTATATCTTTTACTCCTAATGATTTTAATTTCTCTATTTTTTCCGAAAAATAATAAGTAACATCGGCCAGTAAATCATCGTAGTTAGTTAGCAAGTGCATGGTTTTGGGTGTACCCCGATGGTGCATTAATATATAAGGAACTTGCAATTGGGCTATGGTGGCAAACATTTCGGCATCTAGCTCGCCACCCGAAATATCGTTAATTATATCGGCCCCAGCCTCAACGGCCAAGCGGGCAACGCTAGCTCTAAAGGTATCTACCGAAATTATAGCATCCCTAAAATTACTTTTAATTAGCTTAATTACAGGCAGTAAACGTTTTGTTTCTTCCTCGGGCGAAATTTCATCAGCCCCTGGGCGGGTACTATAAGCACCCAAATCCAATATATCAGCTCCTTCAGCCAGCATTTTTTGTACCTGTACCAGTATTTCTTTTTCGCCTATAAAACGGCTATTGCTATAAAACGAATCGGGCGTAAGGTTTATAATACCCATTATTTTAGCTTGGCTTAAATCCAGCAGTTTGCCACCCACGTTTAGCGATGCGTTTGTTGTAAAAAATGTATCTTTAGCCATTATTTTGTGTAGCAAAGTAGTAATTATTTTTAATGGATTTATAAAAATTAACACATTTTGGCAACAAATACCTCGGCACAATACAATGCAGTAATACAGAGCTGCAAAAATCTTTTCCTAAAAAAAACCAAAGATTATGGTACGGCTTGGCGTATATTAAGGCTTCCATCCATCACCGACCAAATATTTATTAAAGCCCAGCGCATTAGAACCCTCGAAGATAAAAAAACAAGTAAAGTAGGCGATAGCATTGCTGGCGAGTATATTGGCATTGTAAATTATTGCATTATTGCGATGATGCAACTAGAGTTGGATGCCCATACACCTTTAGAACTGGCAGTTAATGAAGTTGAAATAGGGTTCGACCAAAAAGTTAGCGAAACCAAAGAATTAATGTTTGCTAAAAACCACGATTATGGCGAAGCCTGGCGAGATATGCGTATAAGCTCGCTCACCGATTTAATTTTAATGAAAATATTGCGTGTAAAACAAATTGAGGATAACTTGGGCGAAACCCTAGCCTCCGAAGGCGTTAAAGCCAATTACCAAGATATGATGAATTATGCCATTTTTGCTTTGATAAAACTAGAGAGAGATTTTTGATTTTTGATTGATGATTTTTGATTTGCCATCGCATCCTAAAATCAATTAATCCTAATTCGGACGGTAAGGGATTTTTGATTTTTGATTGGGGATTTTTGATTGCCATCGCATCCTAAAATCAATTAATCCTAAAAATCCTAATTCGGACGGTAAGGGATTTTTGATTGACTTGCATCTTTTAATTTTCAAAATAATAAATCATTTCATAATCTTTTTAATAAAATGAAACAAGATAATTTAGAACCCCAAAATGTAGGGCTAGTGAGTGATATAAAAACACTTATTGAGCAAAGTAAGCTACAAGTTTCGGTTGCTGTTAATGCAGCTATTACCATGCTTTATTGGAATATTGGAAAGAAAATAAGCAACGAAATTTTAAAAGATAAACGAGCCGAGTATGGGAAGCAAATTGTGGCTACAGTGTCGAAACAATTGATTAACGATTATGGAGCTTCTTTTTCAGAAAAAAATTTAAGAAGAATGATGCAATTTGCAAATATTTTTCCAAACGAAAAGATTGTCGTATCACTGATACGACAATTTAGTTGGACTCATTTTTTGGCTGTTATTCCAATAGAAGACCCTTTAAAACGGCTATTTTACATCGAAATGTGTAAAATAGAAAAATGGAGTGTTCGCACTTTTAGAGAGCGCATTAATTCGATGCTTTACGAACGAACGGCCATTAGCAAAAAACCTGAAGAAACCATCAAAAATGATTTACTAACGCTAAATGAAACCAATCAAATTACCCCTGATTTGGTTTTTAGAGATCCTTATTTTTTAGATTTCCTTGGATTAAAAGACACCTATTCTGAAAATGATTTAGAGACCGCTATTGTTGCCGAACTACAACGTTTTATTACAGAACTGGGTAATGATTTCGCTTTTCTTGCCCGACAAAAAAGGCTGATGATAGACAGTCGAGATTATTATATAGATTTACTTTTTTACCACCGAAGGTTAAAATGCTTGATAGCAATAGATTTAAAAATTGGTGAATTTGATGCCGCATATAAAAGCGAAATGGAGCTATACTTAGCCTACTTAGAAAAATATGAAATGGTAGAGGGCGAAAACCCACCTATTGGTTTAATACTTTGCGCTGGCAAAAACCCCGAACATATTGAACTATTGCAACTACACAAAAGCAATATAAAAGTGGCCGATTATTTTACAATTTTACCATCTAAAGAAGTTTTATTAGACCGTTTGCACAAATCTATTGCTATTGCTCAAAACCAAATTAGAGAAAACGAATAAAAAAAAATGATAAACAACAAACTTACCATCCTTACAAAACTTTTTGTAAGCCTATTATTTATATTCTCGGGCTTAATAAAACTTAACGACCCACTAGGCTTTTCGTATAAACTCGAAGAATATTTCGAGGTTTTTCATATTACTTTTTTAAGCCCTTTGGCGGTAAGTATAGCGGTATTGCTGTGTGCATTAGAGGTTGTTTTAGGGATATTTTTAATGATAGGTTACTATACCAAAAAAGTAATTTGGGCATTGTTATTATTGATACTTTTTTTTACGTTTTTAACTTTTTATTCGGCGTATTTCGATGTTGTAAAAACCTGTGGCTGCTTTGGTGATGCTATTGCTTTAACGCCTTGGCAATCGTTCGGCAAAGATATTATACTACTGATAGCCATCTTGTTTTTATTTTATCAGCGCAAGCAATTACCCCATAAAACCGAAAAATTATTTATAAGCATTTCGGCCATTCCATTTACATTTTTACTGGGTATTTACACCTATAATTTTTTGCCATTTGTAGATTTTTTGCCTTATAAAATCGGTGCCAACCTAAGCCAATTAACCAAATTACCAGCCAATGCCCAGCCCGACGAATACCAGATTTTATATACTTTACAAAACCTAAAAACCACACAAACCAAAACCATTACCGATAAAGAATATATAAAATCTAAAATTTACGAAGATAAAAACTGGGTTTTAAAAACAGCTTCGCCGCCTAAACTTGTAAAAAAAGGCGACCAAATAGTTATCAAAGATTTAAACCTATACGATGCTGGCGGGGTAAGCTACACCTCCGAAATTATCGAAAACCCTTACTATACCCTCATTGCGGTAGCTTATAATTTAGATAATACCCCTATAAAAGCACTAGGAAATATAAACGCCCTGGCCATAAATGCCATACAAGATTTTAATATTAGGGCAATTTTGCTTACTACTAATTCGGCTACCCAAGCCACCCAATTTGCAAAAAACAATAAACTAGTATTTGATATTTTTTATGCCGATGCTGTACCCCTAAAAAGTATGGTGCGTAGTAACCCTGGATTATTATTGCTAAAAAATGGCGTTATTATCAACAAATGGTCGAGAAATAATTTACCTTCAACCGATTACTTAAATAAAGAATATTTTGGTAAAAACTTATAACCACCCCATGCTACCCCACCCCACCCCACTCACTTACAACGGAATAATTTTTTTTATAGGCTTTATGGGCTGTGGAAAATCCCGATTAGGAAAAAAACTAGCTGCCAAAACTAACCGCCCTTTTATAGATTTAGATGCCTTAATAGAACAAAATGAAGGTAAAACCATTGCCCAAATATTTAGCGAAATAGGCGAAAATAAATTTAGAGAACTAGAAAAAACAAGCCTCCAAAACAGCACTTTCCCGTCCAATGCCATTGTTTCCACTGGTGGTGGCGCACCCTGTTTTTTCGATAATATGCAATGGATGAACGCCCACGGCCTCACATTTTTTTTGGATACGCCCATAGCTATTTTGGCTAGCAGGCTTATAAACGGTAAAAGTAAGCGGCCATTAATTGAAGGTAAAACCCAACAAGAGCTGCTAAACTATATCGAAACCAAACTGATAGAACGCCGTCCATATTACCAAAAAGCCACCATAAGCCTACAACAAGCCGATATTACACCCGAAATGGTTATTGAAACAATAAATAAAAAATTTTAAAATTATTGCTTTGCATTTTGAAAAACCTAGGCTAGCATACCATCACCTAGGCTAGCCCCGCCATCCGCTCATACGCCTTCAGGCCTTAGGCGCAAGGCCGGTATCCGCTACTGTCGGGTTTAGGTACGCAGGGCTGGTACTTTCTAACACAGGTTTACCTTGCTAGGGCTAACGCATTTAAAAATTGTAAAATTTTTTTCTTGAAAAAAATTGTCACTCTGAACGAAGTGAAGAGTCTAAAAAACGTGTTTTGAGACTCTTCGTTGCACTCAGAGTGACAAAACATTGCGTTTTTATTATACGAAAAGTTTTGTCACTCTGAACGTAGTGAAGAGTCTAAAAAGCGGGGATTTACAAGCTTTGTATAAAAATATTATTCACCAAAATCTTAAATGCGTTAGCCCTATTTACCTTGCACCGTAAAGCCTAAAATGTATAAATTTTAGTTAAATTAACATCCTCTTAATTGATACATAAATTATTACTTTTGCCATCAATGCAAAAATGCCAATTTGGCTTTAACAAAGCCTTGGCGTAATTGTTGTTTTTTAACCTCAAAATAAAATAATACAATATAATGTTCAATTTTTTAAATAAAATATTCGGCAGCAAATCAGAACGCGATGTAAAAAGTATGCGCCCCTTAGTTGATAAAATTAACGAAGAATACGCCAAACTCGCCACCATTACCAACGATGATTTAAGAGCTAAAACTACCGATTTTAAGCAACGCATACAATCGGGTTTAACCCCTATTGATGAGCAAATTACCGCTATAAAAAAACAAGTAGAAGACAATCCCGACTTGCCACTTTACCAAAAAACCGCTTTGTACGACGAAGTAGATAAACTCGAAAAAGACCGTAACCAACAGTTAGAAACCATTTTACTAAATATATTGCCCGAAGCATTTGCCGTAGTAAAAGAAACCGCCAATAGGTTTACCCACAACCCCATTATCGAAGTTACAGCAACCCAATTTGATAAAGAACTAGCTGCCGCAAAAACCAACGTAAAAATACAAGGCGATAAAGCCATACACCACAATACTTGGAAAGCCGCCGGGGTAGATGTAAAATGGAATATGGTACATTACGATGTACAATTGATAGGTGGTATTGCCCTGCACAATGGTAAAATAGCCGAAATGGGCACTGGCGAGGGTAAAACTTTGGTAGGCACATTGCCCATTTATTTAAACGCCCTTTCGGGCAAGGGCATACATGTGGTAACGGTAAACGATTATTTAGCCCGCCGAGATTCGGAATGGAACGGCCCGATATTCGAGTTTCATGGCCTATCGGTTGATTGTATTGATAAGCACCAGCCAAACTCAACCCAACGCCGCAAAGCTTATGCCAGCGATGTAGTGTATGGTACCAATAACGAATTTGGATTTGATTACCTGCGTGACAATATGACACGCAGCCCCGAAGAACTGGTACAAGGAAAACTCCATTTTGCCATTGTTGATGAGGTAGATTCGGTTTTAATTGATGATGCCCGTACCCCTTTAATTATTAGCGGGCCTATTCCCCGTGGCGACGAACACGAATTTTACGACCTTAAACCACGTATCGAACGATTGGTAAACGCCCAAAAAAGTTTTGTTACTGGCGTATTAAACGAAGCTAAAAAATTAATTGCCGATGGTAAAACTAGCCCCGAAGAAGGTGGTTTAGCCTTGCTGCGAGCCCACCGTGGCTTACCTAAAAATAAAGCATTGATAAAGTTTTTGAGCGAAACAGGGATGAAAACCATCCTAAACAAAGCCGAAAACTACTATATGCAAGATCAAAACAAAGAAATGCCAAAGGCCGATGCCGAGCTTTTTTTTGTGATTGATGAAAAAAATAACCAAGTAGAACTTTCCGAAAAAGGTATCGAACTAATTACGGCATCGGGCGAAGACCCACACTTTTTTGTAATGCCCGATGTAGGTACTGAAATTGCAGATATCGAAAAATCGGCCTTAGCCAACGAAGAAAAAGCAGTCAAAAAAGATGAACTTATTCGCGATTTTTCGATAAAATCCGAACGCATACACTCGGTAAACCAACTGTTAAAAGCCTACACTTTATTCGAAAAAGATACCGAATATATTATTGATGAAGGCAAAGTAAAAATTGTAGATGAGCAAACAGGCCGTATAATGGATGGCCGCCGTTACTCGGATGGTTTACACCAAGCTATTGAAGCAAAAGAAAATGTAAAAGTGGAAGATGCTACGCAAACGTACGCCACTATTACCCTACAAAATTACTTTAGAATGTACCATAAACTAGCCGGTATGACGGGTACTGCCGTTACCGAAGCAGGCGAATTATGGGAAATTTATAAATTAGATGTAGTAGAAATACCCACCAACCGAGCCGTGATTAGAGAAGATAGGCAAGATAAGGTTTACCGCACCACCCGCGAAAAATACAATGCCGTTGCCGACGAAATTGTAGAACTTACACAAGCCGGCAGGCCAGTTTTGGTGGGTACAACATCGGTAGAAATATCGGAACTAATGAGCCGTATGCTACAAATGAGGGGCATTAAACACCAAGTATTAAATGCAAAACTACACCAAAAAGAAGCCGATGTGGTAGCCGAAGCAGGTAAAGCTGGTACGGTAACAATTGCTACCAATATGGCTGGCCGTGGTACCGATATTAAACTAGGCGAAGGCGTTAAAGAAGCTGGCGGACTGGCAATTGTAGGTACCGAACGACACGAATCCAGACGGGTAGATAGGCAATTACGTGGCCGCTCGGGCAGGCAAGGCGACTCGGGTTCGACCCAGTTTTTTGTTTCGCTCGAAGATAATTTAATGCGCCTTTTTGGGTCCGAGCGTATTGCTGGCCTAATGGTGCGTATGGGAATTGAAGATGGCGAAGTAATACAACATTCGATGATTACCAACTCGATTGAAAGAGCGCAAAAAAAAGTAGAAGAAAATAATTTTGGCGTTCGTAAACGTTTATTAGAGTACGATGATGTGATGAACTCGCAACGAACCGTAATTTACAGCAAACGTAAAAATGCCCTTTTTGGCGATAGGTTAGATGTGGATATCGAAAACATGATGCTTGATGTAGCCGATGATATTGCACAAGAATATAAAGAGGCCAATAATTTCGATGGTTTTAAGTTAGAAATGATTAGGGTTTTTGGTGTTGATAGCAGCATAAGCACCGAAGATTTTGCAAGCAGTAATATTGATGGCTTGGCCGATAAAGTATTTGCCGAAGTAAGCGAGTTTTACAAGCATAAATCCGAAACTATAGCTGGCCAGGCTTTCCCCGTTTTAAAAGATATATTTGCGAACAATACCCGCATCGAAAACATTATTGTACCATTTACAGATGGTATCCAAAGTATGCAAGTGGCTGTACCATTAAGCAAAGCGATAGAAACTAAGGGTAAAGAAGTAGTAAAATCATTTGAAAAAACGGTGGTGCTTTCGCTGATTGATGATACTTGGAAAGAGCATTTGCGGGAAATGGACGAGTTGAAACAATCGGTACAAAACGCTGTTTACGAACAAAAAGACCCGTTAGTAGTGTATAAAATGGAGGCTTTCCAGTTATTTAAAGGTATGTTGAATGCTGTAAATAAAGAAGTTGTAAGTTTTCTATTTAAAAGTGGCATTCCCCAACAAAGCGTAAACGAAGTACGAGAAGCAAAGCCACAATTAAAAACAGACATGAGTAAGCTAAAAGTATCAAAAGCCGAAATCATGCAAGAACATAACGACCCAATGGTATTAGATACAAGGGAAGTAATTGAAAAACCACAACCCATACGTGTTGACCCTAAAATAGGCCGCAACGACCCTTGCCCATGTGGTAGCGGAAAAAAATATAAAAGTTGCCACGGGGCGATGTAAAATGCCTTTGTCACGCTAAACAGAGTTTTGTCGCTCTGAACGAAGTGAAGAGTATAAAAAACGTTTTTTAGATTCTTCGCTAAAGCTCAGAATGACAAGTTTTTTGTTACCCTAACCGATTAAATAGTTTAACAAAAGGTAAGGTTCTAATAAATATAAAAACTGCCAGTATGCAATGTAAATTGGATTTAAAATTTAACTTATATTTAGGAGCATTGATGCTTACTAGCAACCTTATTTTTGGGCAAACCCAAGGCAGCGTAATTGAAGTAAAAAACCCAGCCATTGATAGCTTAATAACCCGCCGAATAGCATTAAATAAAGCACTAATTAATACTACTTTAAACAATAAATCTACGGGGGTTTTGCTATATGGTTACCGTGTGCAAGTGTATTTTGGTACCGATAGAAAAGCGGCGTATAAAGCACAGGCTAAAATTAAATCGTTGTTTCCCGATTTAGAAACCTATATTTCATACAATCAACCTAATTACCGTATAAAAGTAGGCGATTTTCGTACCCGGCTCGAAGCCGCAAAATTAGTAAGCCAATTGCGCACCAGTTTCCCTACTTTGTTTATTTTTAACGAACAAATAAATCCTCCCAAAACCGAAGATTACCATGTGGATAGATAAAATAAAAACAGCAGCGCAACACATACACTCCCAAGTAATAGCTAACCGAAGGCACTTACACGCCCATCCCGAGCTATCATTTGAGGAATTTAAAACCTCCGATTTTGTAGCGCAACAGCTTACAAGCATGGGCATTCCATTCACTAAAATGGCCAATACAGGTTTGGTGGGATTAATTGTAGGCCATAAAACATCCGATAAGGTAATTGCCCTACGGGCCGATATGGATGCTTTACCCATTACCGAAGCCAATGATGTAGTTTACAAATCTAAAAACCCAGGTATCATGCATGCTTGCGGGCATGATGTGCATACTTCATCGCTATTGGGTACGGCACAAATTTTAAACGATTTAAAAGCCGAATTCGGCGGCACCATAAAACTTATTTTTCAGCCTGCCGAAGAGCGTTTACCAGGCGGTGCCAGTTTAATGATAGCCGAAGGTGTACTAGAAAACCCAAAACCGCAAGCCGTTTTAGGCCAACATGTGATGCCGCTAATTGATGCTGGTAAAATAGGCATCCGCTCGGGCAAATACATGGCCAGTACTGATGAAATTTATGTAACCATAAAAGGCAAAGGTGGCCACGGCGCACAGCCACAGCAAAATATAGATCCAGTGGTAATTATGGCACATCTTATTACAGGCCTGCAACAAATTATTAGCCGCAACGCCGACCCTCGCTCGCCTTCGGTTTTGTCTTTTGGCAAAGTAATTGCCAATGGTGCTACCAATGTAATACCTAACGAGGTGTATATGGAAGGCACTTTTAGAACCCTTGATGAACACTGGCGGGCCAATGCGCATCAAAAAATGCAAAAAATGGCCACCGGCATAGTGGAAGGAATGGGCGGAACCGTTGAGTTTAATATTGTAAAAGGCTATCCATTTTTGGTAAACGAACCCACGCTTACTGCCAATGTAAAACAATATGCCATCGAATATTTGGGCCAACAAAACGTATTAGATTTAGATATTTGGATGGCAGCCGAAGATTTTGCCTACTATTCGCAAGCTGCCGATGCTTGTTTTTACCGCTTGGGTACACGTAACGAAGCCCGTGGAATTACCTCATCGGTACATACGCCTACTTTTGATATCGATGAAGATGCCTTAAACACCAGCACAGGTTTGATGGCTTATTTAACGATTAAAGAATTAGAAAATTAGGCAACTTCGGAATTATAATTTATGTATTAACCTAAATTCGATTATTAAACCATTGTTTTTTATAGTTTCGAATATGATTTGGGTGTTACCTGCCTGCGCAGGCAAGTAACACGCCGCCCGCTGCCAGCTGGCAAGTAGCTTTTTTTATCCACCCTTTCTCCACCTTTTGGGGCTGGGGAGATAAAAAAATATGGTTAAAAATTTTAATTCTTGTTAATTTAACCCCTTTCACTGTTGCATTTATTATTTGAGTCTATAATTTTTTGCATTTTTAATTAAAATTTAAAAACCCGCTAAAAAGTTTTTTAATTTTTACTTTTGAGTTTTCACTTCCCAATCTCATGATAAGCCACAAACAATTTTTTTTACAAAATACGGCGCAAACCTCTAATTTTCCCCGTTTACTAGAAATAGTCAAAGCCGAAGGTTTATTTTTATACGATATTAAAGGCAAGGCTTATATAGATTTGGTATCGGGCTTTGCCGTTAGCAATATTGGGCATAGGCACCCTAAAGTTATACAAGCTATTAAAAATCAATTAGATAAATACCTGCACCTTACCGTTTATGGTGAATTTGTACAGGCACCGCAAGTTATGCTAGCGCATAAGCTGAGTTCGGTTTTACCGCCAACCCTTTCATCAGTTTATTTTACCAATTCGGGAACCGAGGCCTGCGAAGGAGCTTTAAAACTGGCAAAAAAATATACCAACCGTTCGCACATTATTGCCTTTCATCAATCGTACCATGGCAGCACACATGGTGCTTTATCGGTAATGGGCAACGAATATTATAAGCAGGCCTACCGCCCTTTATTACCCGATATTACGTTTATAAATTTTAACGCTGGGGCGGATTTAAACCTTATAACACCGCATACCGCTTGTGTAATTATCGAAGCCATACAAGGCGAAGCAGGCGTTCAAGTTCCCGATAAATTATATATGCAAGCCCTGCGAGCAAGGTGCGATAAAACGGGTACATTGCTTATTTTTGATGAAATACAAACTGGATTTGGCCGTACAGGTAAGCTATTTGCATTCGAGCATTATGGCATTGTACCCGATATATTGCTGCTTGCCAAAGCTATGGGAGGCGGTATGCCTATTGGCGCATTTATAGCCTCCAAAAAATTAATGGACGCTCTTAAAGAAAATCCTATTTTGGGGCATATTACCACTTTTGGTGGCCACCCTGTAAGTTGTGCCGCCGCATTGGCATCCTTAAATGTAATTATTAATGAAGGCTTAATGGAGGGTATTAAAGAAAAAGAAAACCTGTTTAGAGCTTTATTAATACATCCCAAAATAAAAGAAATAAGGGGCAAAGGCCTCATGCTTTCTGTACAATTAAATACATTTATAGAGGTAGAAAGCGTTAGCAAACGCTGTATTGAAAACGGACTTATTATCGATTGGTTTTTGCATTGCGATACCGCCTTACGCATTGCACCACCACTTACTATTAGCACTTTAGAAATAAAAAAATCTTGTGCCATTATTTTGGAGGCTATAGAAAATAGCAGCAAATACTAAAAAAAACACCCGAAAAAATACCATTTTTGCGTTTTTTAGCACCCTAAAAATACACCAAAACAGCTTTTTTAGTACCCCAATATTTTTTTAAGGCCTTTAAAATATAGCTAACCCATTTTATTTCGCTTAATTAACCAACTGTTTAATACCGTATTAAACCCGTTTTCTACCGCAGCATCTATTAAATCTATTTTGTATTGAGCACATTTTAAATCTAATTCTTTTTTAAACATACGCAGTTTTTCTAGGTATGAGGCTTTTATAAGGGTTGGATTTACCTTTAATTCCGTACCTGTTTCGGTATCAATAAAGTGGTGTGGGCGATTTTCGAAATCAAAATTTAGTTCATGCTGTTGCTCGTGTACATTAAAAATTATTACCTCATGTTTATTGTATTTTAGGTGTTGCAGGGCAGCAAATAAGGTTTCTTGGTTTTGGTGGGATAATTGGTTTTCCATCATATCCGAAAATATTACTACCATCGACCTTTTGTGCAATTGCTCGGCTAGGGCATGCAGGTTATCGGCAATATAGGTTTGGTTGTTTTTATTTTCGCGGTTAAGGATGTTTTCTAACGCGTTATACAAAAACTTTTGATGGGCATAAGTTGATTTTGTGGCGGTATGTACCTCAATATTTTGGGCAAATACGCTTAGCCCAAAAGCATCTCGCTGGCGCTTTAGCAGCTGCATTAAACAAGCTGCCGCCATTACCGAAAACTTAAATTTGCTTAATCCCTTATCGGGATAAAACATGGATGAAGATGCGTCGATAACTATTTGGCAACGTAAATTGGTTTCTTCTTCAAATCGTTTTACAAAAAGTTTATCGGTTCGGGCAAATAGTTTCCAATCAATATTTTTTACCGATTCGCCCCCGTTGTACAGCCTATGCTCGGCAAATTCGACCGAAAAACCATGAAACGGGCTTTTGTGTAACCCTGTAATAAACCCTTCGACCACTTGCTGGGCTAATAATTCCAAATTGGCGAAAGAATTTATTGTGGCTATATCAATTTTTTGTTCGGTCATTTATTGTGGTTCTTGTTCATTTTTTGTGGGTAATATTTTACTTTTAATCAAATTTTTTAAATAGGTCTTTTTTTTTAATTACTTTTTCCTTGATGAAAAAGTAACAAAAAATCAAGGCTGGCTGTTGTTTTGTCGGGTATGCTCAATAAATTTTTAACGGCGCAATTCGAGGCGTGGCAACAAAGTTGGTGCTTTCACTTTGTTAATGCAACACGCTGCGACTTGCTTGGTTGGTGCTTTAAATTAATTACTACAAAAAATTTATCGGCATCCCGCTCCAAACAACAGCTAGGCCGTCCCCTATCGCAGACCTGTTAAATTGGAGTGTAATTGGGTCTGTACTACAGGTTTTAATGAAGAACCTTTATTGTTCTAAAATAACAGCCTAATAACCTAATATGCGGTAATTAAACTTTAGTGTAATTTACTGTTAATCAATTTTATTTACGATTTTAAAACGTTAACGATGCCTGCCTGCGCAGGTAGGAAACGCCCAAATCATTATCAAAACTATAAAAACAATGTTTTATTCATCGACCCACCCCAATAATTATCTTTTTTTAAAAACTACCATCGCCAAAGGTGGCAAATCTACCACTATGGAATGTGCTTTGCCGTGTATGCTATATGCCTCGCTTATTTTTTCTTGATTAGTTACTTGGCCACTTCCCCAGTATTCGGTATTATCGGAGTTAAAAATTTCGTACCATACCCCAGCTTGTGTTGTGCCAAAACGGTAATGCTTGCGAGGTACGGGTGTAAGGTTTATGGCCACCAGCAAATCATTGTAGGCATGGTTGCCTTTGCGGGCATACACCAGTACCGAATTGGCTGCATCGTTATTAATTATCCACTCGAAACCAGCACTTTCGAACGATTTTTGGTACAGCGCAGGTTCGCTTTTATACAATAGGTTGAGTGCTTTTACCAATTGGCTCATCCCTTTATGTGGGCTATATTGCAGCAAATGCCAATCGAGCGATTGCGCTAAATTCCACTCCGATGTTTGGGCAAACTCATCGCCCATAAACATCAATTTAGTGCCTGGGTGGGTAAACATGTAGGCGTATAAAGCCCTTAGGTTGGCAAATTGTTGCCACTCGTTGCCCGGCATTTTATACACCATTGATTGTTTTCCGTAAACCACTTCATCATGCGAAAGCGGCAACATAAAATTTTCGGAGAAAGCGTAATTGGTGCTAAACGTAATTTGGTTATGATGATAAACACGGTAAGCAGGGTCTTTTTCAAAATATTTTATGGTATCGTTCATCCAGCCCATCATCCATTTTTGGCCAAAGCCTAAACCGCCTGCATACGTGGGGCGGCTTACGCCAGTAAATGATGTAGATTCTTCGGCTATGGTTTGTACGCCATCAAAATATTTATAAATAGCTTCGTTAAACTCTTTTAAAAATTCAATAGCTTCTAAATTTTCTCGTCCGCCAAATTGGTTGGGCTCCCATTCGCCATGCTTACGCGAATAATCGAGGTACAGCATCGAAGCTACGGCATCAACTCGTAAGGCATCAATATGGTAAAGTTCCATCAAAAATATAGCGTTCGAAATCAAAAAAGATTTTACCTCGTTACGGCCATAATTAAATATATAGGATTTCCAATCGGGATGAAAGCCTTTACGCATATCGGCATGTTCGTACAGGTGTGTGCCATCAAAATTGTATAGCCCATGCGCATCGCCAGGGAAATGCGAGGGTACCCAATCAAATATTACAGCAATATCGTTTTTATGAAATTGCTCTATCAGGTACATTAAATCTTGCGGTGTACCGTAGCGAGACGAGGCGGCAAAATATCCTGTAATTTGGTATCCCCAGCTAGGGTAAAAAGGATGTTCCATTAGGGGCATAAATTCTACGTGTGTAAAATTCATTTCTTTAACGTAAGGCACTAGTTTTTCGGCCATTTCGCGGTAGCCAATAAAATCATCTACGGCATCTAAGTTGCGGGCCCAAGAGCCAAAGTGCACTTCGTAAACCGACATGGGTTGGTTTAGCACATTGGTTTTTTTTCGGGTTTCTAGCCAGTTATCATCCTGCCATTCGTACCAAGTATCCCACACAATGGAAGCAGTTTTTGGAGGTTCTTCGCAGCGTAGGGCATAAGGGTCGGCTTTTTCGAGCTTCTCGCCCGTTACAGATTCGATAAAATATTTATACGCTTCGCCATTGCCTATATTAGGTACAAACCCTTCCCATATTCCCGATTCGTCCCAGCGAACGCTTAACGGATGCGAGCCTTTATCCCACCCATTAAAATTACCTGTAACCGAAACATATTTGGCATTAGGTGCCCATACGGCAAAATAAGTACCTGTAATGCCTAAATATTGCATTACATGAGCCCCCATTTTTTCGTATAATTTATAATGCCTGCCTTGTTTAAAAAGGGAAATATCAAAATCGGTAAACCTACTTAAATGCCAAACCCTGTTGGTGGGTAATGCGGGGGTGGTGGTTTGTATAATATTTAAAGTTTTGCTGGTTTTTTTAACTGCTGGCTTTTTAGCTACTACTTTTTTAGCTATTTTATCTTCTTTATCAGGAGAGTTTTTTTTACTCATAATTTAAAATTTATTTTTAATTGGGTATATTTTTTAAATATATAACATAATGTGCTATACCTATAAATATCTTAGAAATAAAATACGGGAATTTTTAAAAGCCACAAAAAATAACATTTAAAATTACCCTTTCGGGAGATATTAATCGGGCCAAAGGTATGGGAATAGCAGTAACGATACGCTTATTACAATGATGTTTATCAATAATAATACCCCTATTTCGTTGTAAGATACGCTACGATCTAAGCCATCCATTGCGTTTTTAGATAGTTTTATCAATAACATAAGTAAAGGAATAATTAGCGGAAAACTTAGTACAGCCATTAATGTACCGTTATTGCCTGCTTTTGAGGCTATGGCCGATGTCATGGTAAAAACGGTAGAGAAACTTAAACTTCCCAAAAAAATAGAAACAATATATAATAATGGATCGCCCAGCGAATTAGCAAATACAAGTTTATATACCACAAAAGCAAGGCTTGTAATACACAGTAGCAAGGCTATATTATACATAGTTTTGGCTATAATAATAGCTTGCGGACTTGCAATACTATAATAATATAAAAGCCGGCCTTTGCTATCTTGTATAAAACTTTTGGCAATGGCGTTTACCGCTGCAAATAACATAATAATCCAAAAAAGCACATTCCATACCACAGGTTGTGTGGTTTTAAAAGCCAAATAACAAACAAAAATTGTGGACACTACATACAATAAAATACCGTTAAAAGCATATTTGGAACGCCACTCTAAAATAATTTCTTTTTTGATAAGATGCTGTACTTGGCTAGCTAATTTCATGATGGGTAAAGATAGTAATTGGAGCTATATTTGTACTGGTAAAAACCTATTAACCCGAATTTTATTGTTATATTATAATTTAATTTATTGTTAACTGGGCTTTTAATTACTCAAGCGTATTAACGATACTTGCCTGCTGGCAAGCAGCAAGTGCACAACGTGTTACCTGCCTGCGCAGGCAGGTAACGCCCTAATTATCATCATAAAACAATATTTATACATCGAACTGGGATTATTATTTAGCTTTATGTTTACAGTTTATATAAATTAAATATGCTTTACGCTTATGTACAATCGCCCATTGGCTTAATTGCCATTACCGAAACTGATGGCTTTATAACCTCTCTTTTATTTGTTGATGCCAAAACCCACTTAGAAACCGAAACGGTTTTATTGGCCCAAGCCAAACAACAAATAAACGCCTATTTTGCAGGAACATTAAAGCAGTTTAGCTTACCTATAAAACAAAAAGGTACTGCATTTAGGCAAGCGGTATGGCTTAGTTTACACGATATTGGCTACGCCCACACAATTGCGTATAGCACCTTGGCTAGCCGTATGAATAACAAATTAGCCATCAGAGCTATTGCTGCCGCAAACGGGAAAAATGCAATCATGTTATTGGTTCCATGCCATAGGGTTTTGGGTATAAATGGGGAAATGACGGGTTATGCTGGCGAAATATGGCGTAAGCAATGGTTGCTCAACCACGAGAGTAAAATAGCTGGCCTAGGGCAGGTAAGTTTAGCATTATAATTTTTTTTGCGAAAGGGTAAAACTAGTATTGTTTGGGGCTTTTATGCTGTATTTGTTTGTTTGTTTTCTTTTACCCTCTTAGGCTACCAAACAAATCGTCCATTGTTAATTCGTTTTGTATAATAGACCTATAATAAGCATTGTTTACTAGCCCATAAGTAGTTATCATAGATAAAAACACTGTCTTTTTTGTTTTTGTACTTTGTATAAATGCGCCTACTTTGTTTCTTAATTTTAAATCGTACTCTTTTGTAATTTCGAAGGGGTTAATGCTGTATTTTATTTCAAATAAATTAATAACTCGGTCTTTTCTATCAATTACTAAATCTATTTGTGCGCCATTGGTTTCTGTATCGTTTTGCTTGCTCCAGGTACTGGTTTCGCTGTACACACCCGCTATGCCTAAATGTTGTTTTATGTTTTGCGTATGGTCCCAGCATATTTGTTCGAAAGTTAAGCCAGCCCATACATTAGTGGTGGCATCGTTTAGTCGGTTTATCCAGTTTCCGGCTTCGTATTTACCAGCGTTTTCTATAAATTTAAAATAAAACAAACTGTAATAATCTGATATTACATAAATTTTTTTGCTTTTGCGCACACCCAGCGGAGTATAAGATTTTAAAAATCCGCTTTCTTCTAATTCGTTTAATTTTACTGTAAAATCACCGCTAGATAGCGTGTGGAGTTGTTTTATTAAATTATCGCGGGTTGCTCTATTGCCCAGTTCGTATATTTTTCGCAATAGTTTTTCGTGTTTTTCGGAGTTGTTAAATAGTGATGAAAAAATGAACGTAAACTCGGTTCTTAGTATCCCATTATCGCTAAAGCAAATACGTTCTATATTTTGTGCGGCACTTTCACCTTTTTTTATTTGTTCCAAATAATAAGGTACGCCGCCCATTACCATATATAAATTTATAATCTGAAACCTATCTAACTGTACATCTTGTGCTTGTAAAAAATTTTCGGTTTCTTGCAAAGTAAAAGGTTCTATTTTAAAACAGTGGGTTACTCGGTTATGTAAGCCGCCTTTATTTTTTATCAATTCGTTTATCATCCACGAAGCTGCCGAACCACAAACAAATAATTTTAAGCCTTTTTGTGTACTTGCCCAGCTGTTCCAAAAAAACTCTAAACCCGTTATAAAGTCCGATTTTTTAGTATCAAACCAAGGCAATTCATCCAAAAAAATTATTTTGTTACCTTCTATTTTAGCCAATTCGTTTTTAAGTACCGTAAAAGTTTCTAGCCAATTTTTTGCAGGGGTATAAGTTGTATTAAAACATTTGTTTATGAAAACTGTAAAATTTACCAACTGTGTTTTGGTATTACTATTGGCTAAGCCTGTGGCATAAAAGGTAAATTTATTATCAAAATATTCTTTAATTAAAAAGGTTTTACCTACCCTACGGCGGCCATAAACGGCTACAAATGCAGGTTTTTTACTGTCTATAATTTCTTTAATTTGCTTTTTTTCGGAAGTTCTACCAAGTATAGCCATCGTTTATTTTTTACCAAAAGTACAAAAACATTCTGGTTTTGGTAAATTTAACGTTTTATTATTTACCAAAAAATTGTTTTTATTTAGTTTTTGGTAAAAAACGTGTGTGATTATTTACCAAATAACTACTTTTTTAATTGTTTTTGGTAAATAATAAATTTTAATTTATTGCAACTAGGATTTTAATTCGCTAGCTTATACGTTTGTATATTTTTTCTACATCGTTTTTATTGCACAATTGGGTGCCAAAATTTAAGGTTGCGGCTATACCAGTTGCTACAGGCTTAGGTCTTTAACGCTTTAAAGGCGTAATAATATCATCATCATTAAACTAAAGTTTAACAATCGAACTCGGGCAATTAACAAATTAACCCGTATTTTAGTAAACAACATAACGAGATAAATTAAAATACAAAAAATATCGACTTTATTGTGCTTAATAAAATATGGTTGGCAAAAGGAAATAAAGAATTTAGTTTTTCCGTTAAACTACAAAAAGTTAAACATAATAAAACCCGAAAATATAATTGGAATAAAACAAAAATATAAGCGGTATATTATTTTTTTAACTATTTGATTTAGGCAATTTTGAGCATATTTATTTTAAATACGCTATTTTTTACCTACACCGAAAAACTTTCGCCACAACCGCAGGTGCGGGTTGCATTAGGATTTATAAAGTTAAATCCTTTACCGTTTAAGCCGTCCGAAAAATCAAGCTCAGTACCAGCTAGGTATAAAAACGATTTCATATCTAAAATAATTTTTACGCCTTGGGTTTCAAATTCTTGGTCGCCTTTGTGTAGTTCGTTATCAAAATCCATGTTGTACGATAAGCCCGAGCAGCCACCACCTTGTACAGAAACTCTTAAAAAATAGCTTTCGTCTAAACCGCCATCGGTCATTAACTCGGCTACTTTTGCTTTTGCTTTTGGAGTTATGGTTACCATAGTTTTGTGGGTTGTTGTTTTTAAAACACTTTTATCAATTGCGGTTGGCTTAAGCCAACCGCAATTATATTAATGATGCGATTTTTCTAACTCAAAAAGCGGTAAACCGTTTTTGGCTCTGTAATCGTTAATGGCCGATTTTATGGCATCTTCGGCCAAAACCGAGCAGTGGATTTTTACTGGCGGTAAAGCCAATTCTTCCACAATATCCATATTATCAATCTCTAAGGCATCGTTTATCGATTTTCCTTTTAACCACTCGGTGGCTAATGATGATGATGCAATGGCCGACCCACAACCAAAGGTTTTAAACTTGGCATCGGTTATAACATGGTTTTCGTCCACTTCTATTTGTAAGCGCATAACATCGCCACACTCGGGTGCACCTACCAAACCTGTACCTACGCTCTTTTTTGATTTATCTAATGTACCCACATTTCGCGGGTTGCTGTAATGATCAATTACTTTATCTGAATATGCCATTTTCGTAATTTTTAATTTATTAATGTAAAATTAATTGTAAGCCGTTTAGTGTGCTGCCCACGCTATCGAGTCTAAATCTATTCCTTCTTTAAACATTTCCCATAACGGTGATAATTCTCTTAAATGCAATACTGCTTTTTTAGTATTTTCGATAGCAAAATCAACCTCTTCTTCGGTGCTAAACCTACCTAAACCAAAACGGATAGA
>RDXP01000021.1 GCA_004292865.1 Sphingobacteriales bacterium | reverse complement strand
TATGGAAACTGTTGTTAGCGGAATAAGATCGACCGGGAAATTGCATTTAGGAAACTATTATGGTGCAGTACAAAATTTTGTAAAAATGCAAAACCAGTACAATTGCTATTTTTTTATTGCCGATTTTCACTCGTTAACCACGCACCCTACGCCAGCAAATCTTCACGGTAACGTAAAACAGGTTTTGGTAGAATATTTAGCTTGCGGCCTAAATCCCGAAAAGGCAACACTTTACGTACAGTCAGACGTACCCGAAATTGCAGAGTTATACCTTTACTTAAATATGAACGCCTATTTGGGCGAGTTAGAACGCAGCACATCATTTAAAGATAAAATACGCAACAACCCCGAAAACGTAAACGCAGGCTTGCTTACCTACCCAGTTTTAATGGCTGCCGATATTTTAATTCACCACGCTACCAAAGTCCCTGTAGGTAAAGACCAAGAGCAACATTTAGAAATGAGCCGTACTTTTGGCAACCGCTTTAATAATTTATACCAAACTGACTATTTTAAAGAGCCTTTTGCCTTTAACTTTACACAAAATTTGGTTAAAATTCCGGGTTTAGATGGTAACGGTAAAATGGGAAAATCGGAAGGCGAAAACAATGCGGTTTACCTATCTGATAGTCCCGAAATTATACGTAAAAAGGTAATGAAAGCCCTAACCGATGCTGGGCCAACCCAACAAAACCAAGCAAAACCTACCGAAATTCAAAATTTATTTGATTTAATGAAAGTAGTTTCGCCATCCGATACTTTGCAACATTTTGAGCAGCTGTACCAAAGTTGCCAAATACGTTATGGCGATTTTAAAAAGCAACTGGCCGAAGATATGGTAATAGCAACTGCACCAATTAGAGAAAAAATTAATGCTATTGCTGCCGATACCACTTACCTACAAAAAGTAACCCAACTAGGTGCTGCCAAAGCCCGCGAAAGTGCCAGCAAAACCATTAAAGAAGTAAGAGAAATTATAGGCTTTAGGGCTTTTTAAATAACGTTTAAATATCTAGTTTTATGCACATTGCAGTAGTAGGAAACATTGGTGCTGGCAAAACAACGCTTACCCAAATGTTGGCCAAAAATTACAATTGGGAACCGCTTTACGAAGCCGTTGACAATAACCCGTACCTCGAAGATTTTTACAACGATATGAAACGTTGGAGTTTTAACCTACAAGTGTATTTTTTAAACAGCCGTTTTCAGCAGATTTTAGAGATACAAAAAGGCGATAAAAATATTATACAAGACAGAACCATTTACGAAGATGCCTATATTTTTGCCGAAAACTTACACGAAATGGGTTTAATGCCAACTCGTGATTACGAAAACTATAAAGCTATATTCGAGAATGTTACGGCATTTATTCGTCCGCCCGATTTGCTCATTTACCTAAAAGCCAGTGTGCCCACCTTGGTAGAAAACATACAACGCCGAGGCCGCGAATACGAAGCAGGCATACGCCTAGATTACCTGCAAAAGCTAAATACCAAATACGAAAAATGGATAAGCAGCTACAACAAAGGCAAGCTATTAATTTTAGATAAAGACCAGTTAGATTTTGCCAACAATACCGACCATTTTACGGGTATTATTGAACAAGTAGAACGAGAAATAAATGGTTTGTTTTAGCTTTCGCCGATGAAAATTTTAGGCATCATACCTGCCCGTTTTGCCAGCACCCGACTGCCGGGAAAACCATTGGTAAACTTAGCTGGTAAAACAATGATTAAGCGGGTTTACCAACAAGCCTTAAAAGCCAATTTAATAAACCATTTGGTGGTTGCCACCGATGATGAACGAATAGTAGCCGA
>RDXP01000098.1 GCA_004292865.1 Sphingobacteriales bacterium | reverse complement strand
TCAAAAATCATACATCAAAAATCATACATCAAAAAGAGGGATGCCTAAATGTGAGCATTTAATGTGAATAACCGAAGTACAAAACCGTAATTAAGGTTTTTTAACCTCAATTCGATTATTAAACCATTGCTTTTTATTTTTTAATTATGATTTGGGCGTTTTAACACGCAGGCAGGCCGTTGCCATTGTTAACGCAAAAAAAAACCTAAAAAAACTTAGGTTACAAAAATTATAATCAACTTAAATCAGATTATTATCAATATATACCAGCTTCGGTGGCTTACTAGTTGGGGTGCTAAAACTAAAAAAACATTTAGCTCATTTTTAATTTTTTTTGAATATCCTGTACGTAGGTTTTAAATTTTTTATCCGTATCAATCAAGTCTTCAACTGTTTGGCAGGCATAAATTACAGTCGAGTGGTCTCGTCCGCCAAAAAATGCACCTATTGATTTTAAAGATGTTTTGGTATGCCCTTTGGCTAAGTACATAGATATTTGGCGGGCTTGTACAATTTCGCGTTTTCGGGTTTTAGATTTTACCATCTCTACAGGTACTTCAAAATACTCGCAAACCAGTTTTTGGATATACTCCATCGAAATTTCTTTGCTGGTATTTTTGATAAAATTTTTGAGCATTTGCTTGGCTAAATTCAAGTCTATCTCTTTTTTATTGAGGGTAGAATGGGCTAATAATGAAACCATTGCACCCTCTAGCTCGCGGATGTTATTATCAATATTTATGGCCACATATTCTATAACTTCGTTAGGCAGTTCAATGCCATCTTGGTACATTTTCTTTTTAAGGATAGCCATTCGGGTTTCTACATCGGGGATGGTTAAATCGGCCGAAAGGCCCCATTTAAACCTTGATAATAGCCTTTCTTCTAAACCTGCTAAGTCTTTAGGTGCCTTATCGGAGGTTACAATAAGTTGTTTACCTGTTTGGTGTAAATGATTAAATATGTGAAAAAATATATCTTGGGTTTTTTCTTTACCTGCAAAATTATGTACATCGTCCATAATAATTACATCCATGGCTTGGTAAAAATTTACAAAATCATTGATGGTTTGGTTTTTTAACGAATCCACAAACTGGGAACAAAATTTTTCGCATGAAACATAAATTATCAATTTATCGGGCATGTTTCTTTTAATTTCGTTGCCTATGGCTTGTACCAAATGGGTTTTGCCTAAGCCATTTGCGCCATAAATCATCAGAGGGTTAAACGATGTGCCACCCGGCTTAGCGGCAACAGCAAAACCAGCCGAACGGGCCAAACGGTTGCAATCGCCTTCGATAAAGTTATCGAAAGTATAATTTGGGTTTAATTGCGGATCGACCTGTAATTTTTTTAACCCTGGTATTATAAATGGATTGCGGATATCTTTATTTAAGGTAATAGGCATGGGTATTGATTGCCTTTTACCCTCGGCACCGTTACCACTCGATGGCATATTGGTAGTATATGGAATGCGTGAGGATGATTTTTCGACTACGATATTGTACTCGAGCCTTCCTTCATCGCCTAAATATTTTTTAATGGTTTTACGCAGCAAGCCTACATAATGTTCTTCGAGCCATTCGTAAAAAAATAAACTGGGTACCTGTATGGTTAAAATACTACCCTCAAGCCTTAATGCGGTAATAGGCTCGAACCAAGTTTTATAACTTTGATTCGGGATATTATCCTTAATAACTTGAAGACAGTTTTCCCATATACTGGTACATGTTTTTTCCATAATCTCAACTAATCTACTGATATTTAATGCGATGATAATTAGCTAGGGTGCCAATTACCGAGCATCGAATATTCAAAAAAAAATCGATTTAAAAAACTAAAATCGAGAATTATCTCCAATAGGCTCAATTGCAGAGGTATAAAATATATTTTTTTTATTATTATCGAACATAAAATCTATGCGCCCAAGGTTGATACCCGCAAAGCCAACTTGGTTAACCAAGGTAAGTTTACCTGCCAAATTTTTGATTGGGCTAGGCTGGTACAAAAACGTGTGTGTGTGGCCGCCTATAATTAAATCGATGTGTTTGGTGTTTTGTGCTAGTACAATATCCGAAACTTTTTTTTCTTTGTATTGGTAACCTAAATGAGATAAGCATATAATTAAATCGCATTTTTGGTCATATTTTAAAAATTGCTCTATTTCGTTAGCTTTTTTTATTGGGTCCTTATATTGGGTAGCACCGTATTGGGTAGCATTAACCAAGCCTGTAAGTTCGATACCTATACCAAAAACGCCAATTTTAATGCCGTTTTTATTAAAAATTTGATAGGGCTTACTTTTACCCTCCATAGCGGTATCGGTAAAATCATAATTGGCGTTTAAAATAGGGAAACTAGCGTGTTTAAGTTGCTTGGCAAAACCTTCTACCCCGTTATCAAAATCGTGGTTACCCATGGTTGATGCATCGTAACCCATCATCGTCATCATTTTTATTTCCAGTTCGCCACCCCAATAATTAAAATAAGGTGTGCCTTGAAATATATCGCCAGCATCTAACAACAAAACATTTGCTTCGCTACTGCGGATGCTTTTGATGAGTGCCGCCCTAGCTGCTACGCCACCTTTTCCTGCATTTGGGCTACCATCGTTAGGAAAAGGATCGATACGGCTGTGTACATCGTTGGTGTGTAGGATGGTAATTTTTTGGATTTCGTTATGGGCATATACTTTTTGAAAGGCTCCACCAAAGGTAAGTAATGCTGCACCGCTAAGTGCTTTGCCAAAAAAATGTCTTCTATTTAGTTTTAACTCGTTCATCTAATATAGGGTTTAAGTTTTTACCTGCTTTTTTTTGTTTTTCTAAATATTGTAAAATGGCTGTTCGCAATAAAAGTTGGTGTTCTTTTTTATCTTTACCAAGATAAAATACAGCACCTTTATCGCCACCATTAGCCATATAATCTGATGTAAGTACGGTGTATGATTGTGTAATAGCAAAGGGCTTATTGTTTATAAATATATTAGTCGCTTTTTGGTTGCTAATGGTGTAAGTAGCACCCGATATGGGTTCGCCTCCTTTAGATGCCATATAATCGAAAAACTTTTGTGTAGCTGCACCATCAAACTTTACTGTTACCAAACGGTTTTCAAAGGGCATTAATTCAAAAATTTTATAGCGGTAAATATTGCCTTTGGGCAGGGGTAATCGTAGGCCGCCGTAATTGGTAAATGCTATATCGAAGCTAATATTTGCCGCTTTGGCACTTTGATACAAGGCATCGGCAAAAAAATTATTTAAAAGCCCTTCGGGTTGGTTTTTGGTAATTTCTATATCCGATACGGCAACAATATCGTTCATTACCGAATCTAGTTTTAATTTATAGGGCTTATAAAAAGTGAGTAATAGGCTATCTAAGGGTAATTTTTGGTCAATAATATAAAGCGTTTTTTCGGTTTTAGTAAAGTGTAACTTGGGGCTACAAGCATTTAAAAATCCGCATAGCGCAGGTATTAAAACCAGAGTAATTGTTTTGTTTAAAAATTTTAACATTAAATTGTGCGTTGTAAAAAGTAAATTTTTAGTGTGTATTGGCAAAAATTACACATTTTAATTTCAAATAAGCTAAATGTATGTTAATATTTTGTTATCTTTTTTACAAAACGTTGTACGTCACCAAAGCGGAAAACTTTCAATTCGAGATAATTTATCAAAACTATAATTACCATATTGACAATTGTGCTAAATACTTTTGTATCATTAAAACTTGCAGGTGAAAATAATTTTTTGTGGAAATATGAGTTTAAACTTTTTAGAGAATATAACTTACTTAAAGAAATAAAAGTTTTTGGAAACTATTACGAGATATTTTATTTAGCTATAATTATCTCATTAGTTGGACAGGCATTTCTATTTATGAGTTTGTTTATTAAAAATAGGAAAGACTTACTCATAAAAATCGGAGTATTTACTTTATGGTTAGGTTTATTCTTATTGGTTATTAAAGCTGATTTAGCAATAAATATATTCCTAATGCTGAATGCTTCCTTATTTATAATATCCTCTGTATATTTATTTTACAGAACAAAAAATAAATTTGGAGTTGTTCACTAATTCGTTACCTTTGTTTTGTGAACAGACAAATATCTACTTACGGAAAATACTTTAATGAGTTTTATAGTAAGCTTAGCAAAGACTTGCAAGACAAGATTGATTGGACATTTGAGTTAATTAAAGCTGTAAACCAAATACCGAAAAAGTATTTTAAACATTTAGAATCTACAGACGGAGTTTATGAAATTAGAGTAGAGTAGAGTTTGAAAGTAACATTTATCGGATACTTTGCTTTTTTGACGAAGGAAATTTAGTTGTACTTATAAATTCCTTTCAGAAAAAGTCGCAGAAAACACCGAGTTCAGAAATTGAGTTAGCTAAAAAGTTGAAAAAACAATATTTTATCGACAAAAAATTAAAAGCAGAAAATGAAAAAAGAAATAGAAAAAATATCAAATAACAAAGTCGTTTCTTGGGACAAACACCTTGACAAAAAATACGGACTTCACGGAAGTACGACACGTACTGAATTTGAAATGAAAGCACAGACTTTTATTTTGGGAGAACTTTTAAAAGACGAAAGAGAAAAAGCAAATTTAACACAGGCTGAAATGGCTGAAAAAACAGGTACTAAAAAAAGCTATATTTCGAGAATTGAAAATGGTAGAGCAGATATTCAATTATCAACTTTGTATCGACTTATCGAACAAGGTTTGAATCGAAAACTCGAATTATCGATTCACTAGATAATTGGCGAACGTACAACAGTGGGCTTTGCAATATTGGGGCAGAAGCAATACACATCAGCATTGGTTCGCTATTTGGCTGCGGTTCGGGCAGAAGTTTTTCAATGTAGCTTTTTGTTCTTTATCTTCATCTTCAGTATTTCAATTGGGCAGCGGTTCCGGGCGGAAGAATTTCAAATCCCCCAACATCGCAAAGCCCTATCGTTAAATTCTTTATTACGCTTCTTACCATATACCGTAAATTTTTACATTTCATCCATTTCTTGTTTTATCACTGATAAAGCCAAATCGTAAGGGCTATCATCCAATGAAGCCAAGCGGGCAAATACCATTTTACTTAAATCAATAGCCGATGATGATTCGTTTAATTGTGCACAGGCTGCGTTAATAATAGTTATTGTATCGTCTTTTACACGTTTAATTAATAACCAAGTAGTTTCGTTTACATACAGTTGTTGGGTAATATTGTGCTGGTATTCGGCCCTTATTTCGGATAAAAGCAAGCCTTGTAAATGCAAAGCATACATACCTGGCTGGTGTAACCGAAGAATTAAACTGGTAGGATTTATGCGTTCGATAAATAAGGTAAGCCGCTCGTAAGCCTGTAGTTTTAAAACAATAACATCTTTAGATAGCGGTGTTGCTTGCTTTAAGTTTAGCCCTACTTTATTGCTAAAGTTAAACTGATTTCGTAAAATAAAATAGGCCCCTATTATTACTAATAAACCCGATAAAGTATATTTTAAAATATCTAATAAAAATTTAATCTCCATGTTTAATTTGTTTGGTTTTAGTAAAAAAAATATGATTATTGAACAAACATCTACATTATGAATTATATTTGAGCATATTATTTAAAATATGATAGCAGAAATTAAAACTAGCGCACCAGTTACATTAACCGATGGTGCAAAAAAAGAGATTATAAAATTAATGTCGCAGCAAGAACTAGGCGAAGATTTTGGCCTTCGCTTAGGTGTTGAAGGCGGTGGTTGCTCGGGTATGAATTATATTTTAGGTTTCGACCAAATAAAAGAGGGCGATAGCACTTATGAAATTGATAACATCAAAGTTTTTATGAACAAAGCACATGGCTTATATTTAGTAGGGATGGAAGTTGATTTCCAAAATGGACTAAATGCCCGAGGTTTTGTATTTAAAAACCCTAATGCTGCAAGTACTTGCGGCTGTGGAACAAGTTTTTCGGTATAAGTTCATTTGTGATTTTATAAAACATCAAAATTATCGCTTTATGCTTAAGAAAATTATTAAAATATTTGCCGCTTTTATCCTCCTCATTATCATAGCTATAATTGCTATTCCTTATTTTTTTAAAAATCAAATCAACGAAAAAATAGTACAAGCCATTAACCAAAAATTAAATGCTAAAGTAAGTTTTACCGATGCCGATTTAAGTTTGCTTAAAAGTTTTCCCGATGCAAGCATCAATATAAAAAACATTTTGATACTTAATAAAGCCCCCTTTGAGGGCGACACGCTAGTTTCATTGGCCGAGTTGAACCTTAAAATGTCGGTAAAAGAATTATTTAAAGACAAAAATGAGGCCATGCAAATTGATGGTATTGATGCCAAAAATGGATTGGTAAATATTTTGTTTAACAAAGATGGGCTAGGAAATTATGATATTTTTATAAAACAAGCAAGCACCGATACCACAAAAAGTAAACCACTAGCCTTAAAAATAAAAGCATATAGTGTAGAAAATTTAAAGTTTAATTACTACGATGAACGCTCGAAAATAAACTTTGTTTTAGATAGTTTACAGCATACAGGGCTGGGTAATTTTGCGGCATCGCAGTTAGATTTAAGCACAAAATCGACCTCCGTTGTAACTTTAATGATGGATAAAAACAAATACATTAACAAAGTAAAATTAGCTTTAGATGCGTTATTGGCCATAGATTTAGATAAAAATAAATATACGTTCAAAAATAATACGGCATTAATTAACCAGCTCCCGCTATCGTTTGATGGCTTTATACAATTAAAAGATGCTGGACAAGATTATGATTTACGCTTTAAAACACCTAACTCAAATTTTCAAAACTTTTTAGGCCTTATTCCTTCGGCATATTCGGGTAGTTTAAAAGATGTAAAAACAACAGGTAATTTTAAGGTTGATGGATTTGTAAAAGGCTTATATACCGCTAAAAATATCCCACAATTTAATATTTCTATAGCTGC
>RDXP01000128.1 GCA_004292865.1 Sphingobacteriales bacterium | reverse complement strand
GCCCAATAATTAAATACTTACATCGGGGCTAGTAAATGCTGCTTTGTCTAATACATCCCAAGTATGGTCGCCCAGTAGTTTTACGGTTGAAATAAATTGTTTGGCCATGGCTGATTTCCCCCACTCGTCGGGGCCAATGATGCTGATTAAATGCCCACCAGTTTCTTTTTGGTATAAATGATATGTTTGCCCTAAAACGGGTTTAAACCGCATTTCGGCTTGGTAAATAAGTTCAGATATTTTTAAGCGCTCTTCAATATCTTTTACTTGCTGCATTATTAAATCGGCTTGTTTTTTTAACAATACCATTTGCTGGGTGGCCTGCAAGTGCATTGCTTCAACAGCTACTGCCCGTATTTTATTTTTATCAATAAGTTTTATTACCGGCGAGCTTATGCTGGTAGGTACAGGCGAAAATTTTGCTTCGCCAGTATAATAAGTGGTTTTTGTGGGGGCGTTTTCTTGTTCGGTCATATCGTTACAATAAACTCAAAAATAGAATTAATGTTTTTTAAGGTTTCATGTTTTGTGTAGATTTTAGATACATAAAATACCCTATGGCGCCAATCATAGGCAATAAACAAACCAGCAAAATCCACAATAATTTTTTGCTTTGGCTTATTTTTTGATTTTTAAAAATGTATAAAATGGTTATAACATCAACCAGTAGCGGAAAAATAATAACCAATAATATGGCGATTGCAAGTTGCATATCTAAACTTAATTAAATTTATTCTGTTTGGCGTTCGCCTATTTGTTGTCGCCATAGGGCATAATACAATCCTTTTTCGGCTACTAAATCGTGGTGTTTACCTGTTTCTACAATATGCCCTTTTTCGAGTACAAATATTTTATCGGCATGCATAATGGTTGATAAGCGGTGGGCAATTAATATGGTAATATGGTTCACCTCGTCCGATACGTTTTTAATTGTTTCGGTAATTTCTTCTTCGGTAATCGAATCTAGTGAAGAGGTAGCTTCATCAAAAACCAAAATATTAGGCTTGCGCAATAATGCCCTAGCAATAGATAAACGCTGTTTTTCGCCTCCCGAAACTTTTACGCCTCCTTCGCCAATAAGGGTATCTAAGCCGTTTTCGGCCCTTGCCAATAAACTTTGGCAGGCCGCTCGTTGTAATACTTTTAAGCAATCGGCATCGCTAGCATTGGGCTGTACAAACAATAAATTTTCGCGTATAGTGCCCGAAAACAGTTGGGTATCTTGGGTAACAAAGCCTATTTTTTCTCGCAATTCATCCAAATCAATTTCGGTACTACTTACTTGGTTATATTTTATTTTACCGCTTAGGGGCGGATACAATCCTACCAAAAGTTTTACCAATGTAGTTTTACCCGAGCCCGATGGGCCAACAAAAGCAATGGTTTCGCCTGTATTTACTGTAAAATTTATGCTGGTTAAAGCATTGTTTTTTGCCGTTAAATGTTTAAAGCTAACATCGGTAAATGTTAAGCTATTTATTAAACCTATGGGTTGCGGGTTTGCTGGTTTAACTTCAATAGGCATGGCCAAAATATGGTTAAAATTACTTAACGATGCTTCGGCCTCGCGGTAGGTAAGTATAATATTGCCAAACTCTTGCAAGGGCCCAAATAAAAAAAACGAGTAAAACAAAAAAGTAAAATACTGCCCCGCCGAAATATCGTTACTAAAAATTAGCAAAAGCAAAATAATAACCATGGCACTGCGTACAAAATTTACGGTAGTTCCTTGTAAAAAGCTCATGCTGCGTACATATTTAACTTTACGCAGCTCCAGAGCCAATATTTTAAATGTGGTATTATTAAGGCGTTTAATTTCTTGCCCTGCAAGGCCTAGGCTTTTTACAAGTTCGATATTTCGTAACGATTCGGTGGTGGAACCCGCCAAAGTGGTAGTTTCTTTAACAATAGCTTTTTGTATCACTTTTATTTTTTTACTGAGGAACCAGCTTACCGCAAATATTAAAGGGATGGCCGCAAAATATACTAACGTTACTTTATAGCTTACATTTAGCGAGTAAAAAATAACAAAAACCATACCTACTAAACTGGTAAATACAATGTTTATAAATGCGATGATAAATTTTTCGCTATCAATACGTACTTTTTGTAAAATGCCGAGGGTTTCGCCACTGCGTTGGTCTTCAAAGGTTTGGTAAGGTAACTGTAAGCTATGTTGTAGGCCATCGGCATACATTTGTGCACCCAGTTTTTGGGTAATAATATTGGCAAAATAATCTTGAAAGTTTTTTGCTATTCGCGATACCATGGCCGCACCTACTGCAAATCCTATAAGTTTTAAAATGCCATTTATGTATTCGGTTTTAGATAATACATCTTTTTTATTGATGAAGCCATCTACAATTTTACCTGTAATATGCGGATCGAGCAATGAAAAGCATTGATTAATGCTGGCAAATAATAACGCTAAAGCAATTAAAGGTTTGTAGTTTTTTAAGTAGGATAATAGTATTTTCATATAAACATTTTGATATTATTGACACCGTATTACCCCTGTTTTTTTACATTTATAAAATATATTTGCCAATTTTTATAAATATATAAAACTAATTTTGTGGCCAAATTAAAACCTGCCGATTATTAAAATCATAACCATAAAATTACATGTTTAAACTTACTTTTTTTTATTTATTATTTTTTATGCTTTGCGCTGATGGTGTGCAAGCGCAGCAAAACCCTACTTATATTAAAACTTTAAATACGCCAAACCGCTGGGTAGATTCGGTGTATAGACGCATGACCCGCAGGCAAAAAATTGCACAACTATTTATGATACGGGCACATACCAACCGTGGCCAAACGTACGAAGATTCGGTAGCCCGAATTATTGAGAAAGAACATGTGGGTGGTTTGGTGTTTTTTCAGGGTGGGCCAGGCAGGCAGGCAGCTTTAACTAATAGATACCAAGCATTATCAAAAATACCTTTAATGATAGCCATGGATGCCGAATGGGGATTAGCCATGCGCCTTGATAGTACAATTGCCTACCCTTACCAAATGACGCTTGGTGCCATACAAGATAATACGCTTATATACAAAATGGGGCAACAAGTGGCCAAAGATTTTAAACGCATTGGTATGCAAATAAACTTTGCACCTGTAATGGATATTAACAATAACCCTAATAACCCAATTATAAATTACCGTTCGTTTGGCGATAATAGGTTTAATGTTACCGCCAAAAGTATTGCCTATATGCAAGGAATGCAAGATAATGGAATACTAACCACCGCAAAACATTACCCCGGCCATGGCGATACCGATGTAGATTCGCATTACGATTTACCCCAGTTAAAATTTACTACCAGCCGCTTAGACTCCTTAGAAATGTACCCATTTAAGCAAGCAATAAAACAAAATTTAAGCGGTGTAATGGTAGCGCATATAAATATACCTGCCTTAGATAGCACTAAAAACCTGCCATCAACGCTATCGAAACCCATTATTACAGGCTGGCTGAAACAAAAACAAGGTTTTAATGGCTTGGTGTTTTCGGATGCTATGGAGATGAAAGGGGTGATAAAATTTTTTGCTAACGGGGAAGCAGATGTGCGGGCATTAATGGCTGGTACGGATGTAATTGAACTATCAGAAAACTCATTAAGGGCCGAAAAACTCATCCGCAAAGCGATACATCAACGAAAACTAACTTGGGACGATATTAGCGAAAAAGTTAAAAAAATTCTTTATGCCAAATATTGGGTGGGTTTATATAATTATCAACCTGTAAATACACAAAATGTAGCAGCCGACCTTAATCGCCCAGAGGCAAAAAACCTGAAACAACAAATGGCCGATGCCGCAATTACCCTTTTAAAAGGCGCAGATAGCCTAACGCTGGGCAAAAATTTTATAAGCAAAACAGCCATCCTAAATATTGGAACTAAAGAAATTTCGCTTTTTGCCAAAGAAATTAAAAAAAATGATTTAAAGGCAAGCATATTTGTGATACCTAAAAACGCATCAGTGCTTGATTTACAGATTATTAAAAACCAATTATCGGGCTTCGACCGTATAATTATGGCCATACACGATACCCGCAAACGCCCGCTTAGTACGCTAGATTATACTAATGATGTAAAACTTTTTATTGCCGATATAGCTGCTAAAAACACTGTAAGCGTGGTGTTTGCAAATCCTTATACCCTTGCTGGCTTGCCAGGAATAGAGAAAAGCAAAAGCCTAATAATGGCCTACCAAGATACCGACGAAATGGAACTTGCCGCCCTTAAAGTTATGGGCGGTAAGCTAAAAACCAAAGGAAAATTACCCGTAAGCATTAATGCGTTTTTTAAATATGGAGATGGGTTGTAGTGGGCTAGGCTTATAGGTTGATATTGTGCGGACATTCATTGTTCGGATACCCAATAGTGGTCAAATTGAAATGCTCTTAGAAAAACCTTGTACAGTATTCCTTTATGTATTTCTATACGAGTTAAAAACTCCTGCTCTTTGGTTTTCAATCCCTTAGTTAAATATTGGTTTTACCTTGTAAAATACTGCGGTTAGTGATAATAAGGCACTAATTAAATTTTTCATAACAATTATTTTTTTGATTACCACTTGTAAGTAATCAAAAAACAAAAACGTTACAAATTTTTTAAAGAAAGATAATTTGATTGAATAATAATAAAGATGAAAAAATTGTTTATTAATGCGCTCGCTTAAAGCGTATAATAAGTTAAAAAACAGGGCGTCATTGTTATAATGCCGCCCTGTTTCCATTACTTACTTTTCGATTTTTCGCCTTGTAATAATTCCCAACGTTTTAATTCTTCGGGGTCCACATTGCGTTTTATGCTTGTTTCGGTGGGTGGTGTTAACTCAAAATACTGTACTTCGCCAGGTTTTAAAGTAAAATTAATGGTAGCAGTTTGTTTTTTGGTACTTAGCTTGCTAAACAAATAAGCAGGTTCGGCGTGTGCTTTTAGCAAATCGTACTGGGTGGGGCTAAGGTTTTGTGGCCTACCCATTACTTGCCAAGTTTCCCATGGGCTACCGTGGCCAATGCCTATGGTGGTTTGTATTATATTTAAAGCACTATCTAAGCCACTGGGTATTTGTACGCTACCGCTCCAGCTTTTTTGATCTTTTATTTCAGGGAAATTTTGGTTCCATAGCAATACTTTGGTTACGCTTTGTTCTTTAACCACAAAGCAACCGGCACCTAAAGGCAAGGCTTCTTTGGGAGTAACCGTCATAATATCGCCCGTTAATTTTCGTAAAATTTTAAAGGCGTTAAACGATGCTTTGGGCAGGCCGTGTATGCTTATTAAACCATAAGTGCTGGAAAACGGGCTGTGTGGAATGCCCCCTTCATCAAAAATATCACTCACTACCCAGTAGGCTAGGCTTTTTGCGGCGTTATCCAGCTCAAGGCAATTTCTTGCGATAAACGATGCAGCGTATAAATTATCAACATAAATATTATCGCCCCATGTAATTTGTTTTGCGGTGGCGGCGGTTTGGGTGTTCCACTCGGTCCAGTGTATTTCTAAATTTGGTTTTTCTGATTTTCGAACCACATCCTCAACCTCTCTTACAGTTGCGCTAAAAAAATCGCCTATACGGTAGGGGCTGCCCACACGGTCGGGGTATTGCACTTGCTCATCTTGCGGGTATAAGTGCGTTGAAACAAAATCTAAGGGTAAATTATTTTGGGTAGTGTAAGTAATAATTTCTTTTACCCAGTTGCCTTTGGATGATGCTGGGCCACCAATGCGTATTTGCGCATCCACTTTTTTTACGGCTAAGGCCGATGCTTTGTAAAGTTCCCAATAATCGGCCTGTGTACCGCCCCAAAAACCACTAAGATTAGGCTCGTTCCATACCTCAAAATACCACGTTCGTACCTCATCAATACCATACCGTTCTACCAAGTGGCGGGTAAAGGTTTCTATTAAATAGCCCCACTCTTGGTTTGATTTTGGTGGGGTAACATTCATGCCATAATTAAACATTGTTTGCGTACCCGATGCCATTGCTTTGGGCATTGGGTTAAGTTCTACAAAAGGTTTGATACCTAGCTTTAGCAAAGCATCGTAAACTTGGTCCACCTCATGCCATTGAAAAACCAGTTTACCTGTTTCGGGATTTCGTTGTACTACCTTCATCTCATCATCAAAAATAGCGTGGAAACGGCAGTAGCGGTAGCCCATTACTTTTTGGGCATAAGCCAAATGTTCTAAAATATCGGCCCGTAATAAATTATTGGCTCGGCCTACCGCAATAATATTTCTCCATGGCATGGTTAACTGCTTACTGCTTGTGGCGGGTTGTACTTTTATGGTACTTTGTTGCACTTGTGCGCTTACGCTAATGCTGGTAAATAAGAGGGCTATTAAAAAAGATTGTTTCATTTTTATTTTAAATTGGTATGCAATTATAAGGCAATATTTTAAATGTTTAGGTTTTGTATTTATTTTAATATGTAATGGCTAATTAATTTGGCACAGCACCACTATCCCTGTTTTTATAAAAACTAAGCACCACAACACCAAAGCGTTTAATAAAAACGCACATTATTTCACAATATGGTAATTAACTTTTAAAATAAAGTTCTATTTTTGGTAAAATAGGTTAATAATATTTTACAACTTACCCATAAAAACATGATAAAATACGCTTTCGTTTATATTGCTGTGCTGCTATCTTCCTGTTCATATAAGCCATACCGAATAATCCAAAAACGGCAAAACAAAAAAATTGATAGTTTAAAAAAAGAATTATCACTAAAGTTCGAAATCCCTTTGCTCGATAGTTTACAGCAACCCATCGAAGCGCAATATGTACCTGCCATAAATTTTGGCTTGCGCAAGCCAAATTTTGTTATTATACACCACACCGCACAAGATTCGGTGGCGCAAACGATAAAAACCTTTAGCCTCGACCGTACACAGGTAAGCTCCCATTACCTCATCAGCGCAAGCGGTAAAATAATTCATTTGCTAAACAATAACTTACGGGCCTGGCATGCTGGCGTGGCTAAATGGGGTAATATTAGCGATATAAACTCCTGTTCTATTGGTATAGAACTAGATAACAATGGCTTAACGCCCTTTACGCTCCAGCAAATAAATAGCCTAATAAGCGTTTTGAAAAGTTTAAAAACAGCCTATAAAATACCCGCTGCTAACTTTATAGGCCATGCAGATATTGCGCCACAGCGAAAAACCGACCCCAGTGTGTTTTTTCCGTGGAAACTATTAAGCGATAACGGTTTTGGTTTATGGTACGATAACCCCGATTTACCGCCCCCTGCAGATTTTGATACAGAAAACGCACTTCGCCGAATAGGTTATAATACCAGCAATATGGCTGCTGCTATTGTAGCGTTTAAGTTACATTTTGTAAAAATAGATGTTTCGCCCACATTATCTGATTGGGATAAATGTGTGCTATGGAACTTGTACAAAAAATATTGATTAAAGTACTTTTTTAAAATTTAGGGGGCAAAAATAAAGCTATTTTGGATATTGTAAAAACGCATATTTACAATCATAAAACGAAACCTATTTTGTATGTAGCCATATTACGAGCCAATATGGTGTAAGGTAAAACTAGATTAAAAAAAACTTACGTTTTTTAAACAAGCACTGGGCGGTAAAAAAGCCCTTTATACTCAAATTTAAAATTAGTATTTTTTTTATTAATTTGTATCTTGCGCCCCTAAAATATAAATCAAAACATAAATTAAATAATACGTTGTTATGGGAATAATGGGTTTTTTGCGCAATAAAGCAGGGGTAATTATTGTATTCGCTATTGGTTTAGCCATAGTAGCATTTTTACTAAGCGATGTGGTACGAAGCGGTAAAGGTTTTATTGCCGATGCGCAAAGTGAAGTAGGTACAGCCGCAGGTGTGCCTATTGATTATAAAAGTTTTAACGAACGTGTGGACCAAAATAGCCAACAATTTAAAGCACAAATGGGCAATTTAAACGCTCAAATGTTGAGCTACGTGGTAGAAAACACATGGAATCAAATGACATCAAAAATCATTTTAGATAAGCAAACCGAAAAAATAGGCTTAACTGTGGGTGAAACCGAGTTGTACGATTTAATGTTTGTAAACCCAAGCCCGCAAATGGCGCAAATATTTACCGACCCTAAAACAGGTCAGTTTAACAAAAATATGGCCATAGCATCACGCAAAAGTGCCGATACCGACGAAAAGCTAAAAGAACAATGGGTAGCACTAGAAAACAGCATATTTGACCAAGCAAAAAGTGCCAAGTTTCAGGCATTGGTAAAAAATGGGGTGTATGCCAATACTTTAGATGCCAAAGATGATTTTATAAACCGTAATAAATTAGCCAATTTTCAATATATCACACTAGATTATGCAACGCTTAAAGATGCGGATATAAAACTTACCGATGCCGATTACGAAGCATATTATGATGAAAATAAATTCAGATTTCAAAACACTACCGAAACCCGTAGTTTCGATTTTGTAAGTTTTGATGCAGCACCCTCAAAAAGCGATACCGCCGAAACTAAAGCCAAAATAACTAAAATTGCCGATGGCTTTAAAGCAAGCAATAACGATTCGTTATTTGTAGCCATTAATGCCGAAACCAAAACCCCCATTACATTTGTTAAAAAAGGCACTTTGGAACCCGCGTTAGATACCATTATGTTTAAGGCCTCAAAAGGCTACGTTTATGGCCCTTATTTAGCCAACAATGTTTTTAAAGTAGCCAAACTATTAGATTTTAAAACTGGCCCCGATTCGGTAAAAGCCCGCCACATTTTAATTAACCCAGCAGCAACTGGTGGCGATGATAAAGCAATGGCTAAGGCCGATTCTATCAAAAAAGTAATTGCCCAAGGCGGCGATTTTGCAAAATTAGCTGCCCAATACAGCGTTGATGGCTCAAAAGATAAAGGTGGCGATTTAGGCACATTTGGCCGCGGCGCAATGGTACCCGTTTTCGAAGATGCTGCTTTTGGTAATGCACCAGGCAGCTTAGTAATTGTAAAATCACAATTTGGTGTACACATTATCGAAGTGCAAAAACAAATAGGCTTATCAAAAGTAGTGAAAGTAGCTATTATTGATAAAGCACTTGTGCCTAGTGCTAAAACCGAGCAATTGGCTTACCAAAAAGCACAATCGTTTTTAAGTATTGCTAGCGATACTTCGGCATTTAACAAAGAAACCAAAAAACTAGGCATCACCAAAATGCAAGCTACCGATATTGGCCCATTGCAAGCATCGGTACCAGGCCTTGAAGATGCCCGAAGCCTTGTACGCTGGGCCTTCAAATCTAAAATCGCCGAATTATCAAACGAAATATTTGATATAGGCGATAAATATGTAATAGCTTATTTAACCAGCATAAAACCAAAAGGCACACTTTCGCTAAACGATGTAAAAAAACAAATAGAACCCGCCGTAAAAAACCGTGTAAAAGCAGTTGCTTTAAAAGCTAAAATCGAAGCCGCCACAGCGGGTGCTAGCAATATAAACCAAATTGCCGCCAAACTTAAAGTAAGCGTAGTACCCGTAAGCAACATTGTTTTTGCCAACCCCGTATTACCTGGCCTAGCGCAAGAAAACAAAGTAGTAGGTGCCGTATTTGGTTCCCAAATAAATAAAATATCCAAAGCTATTGATGGCGAACGTGGCGTATATTTGTTTAACCTAACAGGATTTTCTACTGCACCACTACCGTTAATATTTACTACTAACAAAGATGCACTTAGCAAAAACTTATCTACCAGTGCCGAAGGAAATGCTTTTAAAGCACTACAAAAAAGCGCAAACATTACCGATAACCGAAGCAAATTTTATTAACAAAATAAAAAAATGATAAATTAACCGAAGATAAACCAATATCTTCGGTTTTTTGCGTTTTATAGCTATGGATATACAATCAAATATTATCAATAAAGTGGCACAAAGCAGCCTGCTTTCTTACGATTTAGCCAGTTTATACACCCCAGGCGAAAGGGTGGTGTACGATATTAAAGACAACCTTTTTCATGGGTTAATGCTTAAAGAAAAAGATTTTAGAGATTTTGTGAAACAAAACGACTGGGCAGTTTACCAAAATAAAAACGTAGCCATTATATGCTCATCAGATGCTATAGTACCTACATGGGCTTATATGTTATTAGCCACAAAGCTGCGCCCTTATGTTAAAAACCTGTTTTTTGGTAGCTTGGAACAACTAGAAATCCACCTTTACCAACAAGCTATACAGCAACTTGATGTTAGCCAATTTAAAGACCAAAAAGTGGTAATTAAAGGCTGCGGAGATGTTTTTGTGCCAACCACGGCTTATGTTGATTTTACAGCCAAAATCACCCCCATTGCCAAAAGCATTATGTATGGCGAACCCTGTTCAACCGTTCCGCTGTTTAAACGCAAAGATTAATTTTATACCAACCTAAATGAAAATAAAACTAAGCCTTATCCTCCTATTACTGTCGCTTGTGGTACAGGCGCAAAAATTAGCTGTTTTACAAACCTCGGCTTTTGAAGCCGGCGAAACCCTAAAGTATAAATTCAAATATGGCTTTTTTACAGGTGCCGAAGCTACCTTGCAGGTGCTTCATTCCGATTTAAAATTTGATAACCACGAAACCTATCGCTTGGTAGCACAAGGGCGCACCTCGGGTACTTTTGATATATTTTATAAAATCAGAAATCGTTACGAATCGTATATCGATAAAGATACTTTTGTACCCTATTTATACACCGAAGATGTAAACGAATCGGATTATCACCGAACCGATAAAGCCCGCTTTTATCCCACCGAAAAAAAAGTTATTGCCAAAAAAGGGACATTTAAAAGCACCGCCGACCAAGTTTTCGATTTAGTTTCGGCCTATTATTTTTCACGAAATTTAGACCTTAGCACCATCAACATTGGCGATAAAATTACCCTAAATTATTTTTTGGAAGATGGTATTACCGCCCTTGGCATCGAATATATGGGCAAAGAAAAAATAAAAACCAATATGGGCTACTTTAATTGCCGAAAGTACAGCCCAGCAATACAGCCCGGCCGCATATTTCGCAAAAGTAGCCGCCTATACCTTTGGATAACCGACGATAGCAACAATATACCCGTAAAAGCACAAGCCGAATTAGTTGTTGGCAGCGTAACTATGGAACTAACCAGTACCGAGGGGTTAAAAACAGCTTTAAAAATAGTATCGAAACGGGGTAATTAATTTGCCGTATAAAAACATTTACCCCTATTTTAACAAACACTATTTTGGGGGGGCTTCCCTTTTAGGTCGGGCTATCCGCTTCAATCTTTTTGCAGAAAAAGCAAAAAGGATTTCCGCTACTATCCCTAAGCCAAGGCAGTGCAATTATGGCACTTATACTATTCTAAACCGTTATACACGTTTATAGCCTTATAATAATTTTTTTTATCAAAAGCTTTTTTGGCTTTTGGGTTATCGGCAATTGCTTTTTCTAACTCTTTAGGGTCAAATTTTTGGATGGGCCCATCAGCAACCTGAAAGGCGTTTAAATAATAAGTTTGTAATTTGAGATTAGCTATAGGTGAGTATGCACTAATTTTTCCGCTTATAATTTTAAATAACCAACAACTATCGGTAATTACTCCGTTTATTATTCCGCCCTCAAATAATTCTGTAAATATTTTTTTGGTTTCTTTAATATAGACTTTAGTTTCGCGGCCAGGCATATTTTTTTGTATCTTCCTATTCACTTTAATCAAATAGGTTTGGTTTAAAATTGTATCGACATAAATTTTAGATTTTATAATTTCAACGCTGTCGTTTACGGTAGTAACTTTGAATTTCACAGGTAAATTAACAAAATTTTTTAAGGTTTTTAAGGTAATAAGTTTATTGTTGCCAACACCTATATTAAAAACCAAATTATTACTGCCTGGCCAGTTTGGCCCGTAATATTGTGCTTTTGTAAATGTTAGTAAACTGCTAAAAACGAGAGTTAGTAGGAGTGTTTTTGTGTTAAAAATCATATTTTATTGGGATTAAGTTAATGTATTGCTTAATTATATTGTATTTAATCGAAAACCAATTTTATGTACGGTTTAGTGCGGTTAACGATGGTAGCGGCCTGCCTGCGCAGGCAGGAAACGCCCAAATAATCATTAAAAATATAAAAAAAATGGTTTAATAATCGAACCCGGGTTATTATAATTAAACACCACAGATACTTCAATGAAAATGCAAGAAAATTGGAATACTTTTTTAAAACTAAAAATTGCTTAACAGTTTTTTTACCTATTTATTTACCAGTAAAAATCGCTTTTCGTTTTTCAAAAAATGCGGTGATGCCCTCTATCGTATCTTCGGTATCAAAGCATTGGCTAAAAGCATTTATTTCAACATCGTACCCGTTTTGCACCTTACTAAATACGGCGTTTGCCGCTTTAATGCATGCCCCTACTGCCAATGGTGCCTTGGTGTTTATATTGGTTAAAATAGCAATTGCCTTGTTAAGCAACTCATCTGCCTGTACTACATAATTTACTAACCCATATTGCAATGCTGTATCAGCATCAAGCATGTTACCACTAATTAATAATTCAATAGCTCGGCCTTTACCAATTAATTGAGTAAGCCTTTGTGTACCACCGTATCCTGGTACTAGACCTAAATTCACTTCGGGCTGACCAAATTTTGCATGCGTTGTAGCTAGCCTAAAATGACATGCCATAGCAAGCTCGCAACCGCCACCAAGGGCATATCCATTTACCGCAGCAATAATTGGTTTTATACAATTTTCGATTTTAAAAAAAACATCTTGCCCTCTTTTAGATAATGCCTTTGCGGCTTCTTTGCTTAGGTTACCAAACTCTAAAATATCTGCACCTGCTACAAAAGCCTTACTACCACTGCCTGTAATTATTGCCGATTGTATTGCGGAGTTTTGTGTAATTTCATCTACTACAGCACTTAAATCTGTAAATACATCTTTATTTAATGCGTTTAATTTTTCGGGCCTATTAATGGTAATGATTAAGATACCGTCTTGTAATTTAGTAAGTAGGGTTGGGTAACTCATATAATAAAAATTTTATAGGTTTATTTGATTTGTTAAATAGCTACTCTCTTTACACACGGCTTAGCTATTTAAAGGATTTCTAGTACAAATAGTGCAGGCAATATCAAAAAAAGTATGTTACATCCCCGTACTTAATACGGTTACAAACCAGTCAAATTCGCCAGCCATTACATTTATTTTATTTATGTCGAATAGTTCTATTTTTAGTTATGCCAATTAATTTATTAAACGGTAAGTCTATTATTTTCATTTTGCTATTTTTATCTGCAATATTGGTTGGTGCTGTTACTTCTGAAAAAGAAGAATGTGCAAAAAAAAAGTTTTTGTAATAGATTTTGTACGTTTCGAAAGCATTTTTGATTTCGCCTGTGCCATCATCTAACTTTGTAAAAATTTTGGTGGCGTGTGTGCCTGGCTTTATGGCTTAGTAGTGTATTTTTTTTACCCATAGCACCAATAATACTATCTGCATTGCCCTTGAACTATATTTACCCACTTTTATATGGCGTAAGGGTACTGTACCCAGAAAAGAAAAGTGCTGCATACAAGCCAAATAGGCATTTTTTGGTTAATTGCAATGGGTTAATTTTTACAACGTTGTGAAAACTAACATATACATTAAAAAAAACAGAAAAAAATTTCTACCGCCGAAGCTATAATTACTTCGGCTGCATTTTAGGCATGTACAGTATTTCTATCTACCAAGTTTTCTTTATAATAACCGTTTTCTAGTTTCTCACGTACCTCTTTATAGGCTTCTAGGGTGCGGTTTACATCATCTAAAGTATGTGTAGCAGTAGGTATTAAGCGTAGCATAATTAAGCCTTTGGGTATTACGGGGTAAATAACTATGGAGCAAAAAATACCATAATTTTCACGTAAATCCATTGTAATTGCTGTTGCTTCATCAACACCACCTTGTAAAAACACAGGTGTTACTACCGAATTGGTAATACCTATATTAAAGCCTCGTTCTATTAAGCCGTTTTGTAGTGCTGTGGCAATTTCCCATAATTTGGTTTTTAATTGTGGTTGGGTTTGCAGTAATTCTAAGCGCTTGGCTAGGCCTAGCACCATGGGCATAGGTAACGATTTTGCAAATGTTTGCGAGCGCATATTGTAGCGTAAAAAATCGGTTATCTCCTTAGTTGAGGCAATAAAAGCACCTATACCCGCCATTGATTTGGCAAATGTACCAAAGTAAATATCTACTCCTTCGATACAATTTTGATGTTCGTGTGTACCAGCACCTGTGGCACCCATAGTACCAAACCCGTGTGCATCATCAATCAATAACCTAAAATTAAACTCCTGCTTTAGGGCTACAATTTCTTTAAGTTTACCTTGTGCGCCCGACATGCCAAATACGCCTTCGGTAATTAACAATATACCACCGCCCTGCGCTTCGGATAGTTTGGTAGCTCGTTGTAATTGCTTGCGTAGGCTATCCATATCGTTGTGTAGATATACATAACGCTTGCCAATATGTAAGCGTACACCATCAATAATGCAGGCGTGTGACTCGGCATCATATACAATTACATCGTTTCTATCAACTAGGGCATCTATGGCCGACATAATGCCCTGGTAACCATAGTTTAGTAAAAAAGAATCTTCGTAACCTGTAAATTTAGCCAATGATTTTTCTAAATTTTCGTGGTGGGTTGAGTTGCCCGACATCATACGGGCACCCATCGGGTATGCCAAACCATAATCGGCGGCAGCTTGCGCATCGGCGGCCCTTACTTCGGGATGATTAGCAAGACCTAAATAATTATTAAGGCTCCATACCAAATGTGGCTTGCCTTTAAAATTCATGTTAGGTGAAATTTCGCCTTCGAGCTTAGGGAAAGAGAAATAACCATGCGACCATTTTAAGTGTTGGCCTAAAGGCCCCATGTTTTTACTTATTTTTTCAAAAATATCCAAGTTGTATGTATTTTATCGTTCAAAAAAATTAATGTGCGAATTTAGCTTTTAATTTTGTGATAACAAAAGGGAGCCTATTGGTAAATTTTATTCATTAATAATCAAAAACTTAGGTTACGATTATCGTTTTTTTTAAGGCGTTAGGTAGCGTATTTAAAATTGTAGCGGCATTGCATTAATGGGTTCTTGCAGGTGCTGTCATGCGTTCGGCTTTTTTGTCTGCTTGTAACTATGTTAGCGAACATTTGAATTTGATATCTAACTCGTCTATGAATTGGAAGTCATTAATCCATTTTATTCCCATGTTGTCACAAACATTGGGAATTTTTATTTTGTTTGAACTTAATGCAGTTACCTTTTCTTCCTTTGTTACTACTGTTGCATTTTAATGTAAAGCATGGGCAATTACCCAAGGGTCAGCCAATGAACGAGCTTTAGTATTGTCAACTAAATTTTGATGTGCTGAATTATTTAGATAATTTTTTTGCAGGCAAATTGTTACTGGTTCACTGATTTTCTTAATAGGAATTTTACTTGCCTTTAGCCATTTAGAAAGGTCGTCTTCTGTTCTTATGATTTCTTCGTAAACTACTTCAGGAATAAATATTGCACCTTGAGTGCCTAATTCAATTAAAACCCTCCAATAGTCGGGACAAAATTTTGGATTGTAATATTTTTGCCATGCTTGAATTAACACATTGGCATCCAAACAATATTTGTTTGCGTTTGTGTTCATCTATATAATTGGGATTCTAATTTTTGAAACTTGTTTACTTGAACATTTAATAAGTTGCTTGCCAAGGTCGGTTCAATAAACCCACCACGAAATGCGTCTAAAACCGTTTGGGTAAATAACCTACTATTTCTATTTAATTGAAGTAAAAAATAATTAGGTCCGCTTGGATTTTCTTTTTCCTTTTGTTTTGCTTTTTTATCAGCTTCTCTTTTTAAATAGTCTGCAAAATCAATGTCTGCTTGTCTTTTTAGTTTCTGATAATTTGCAGTTGAAATTATGTTAAGATTTAATGCCCTAACCAATAAAGCGAAAGAACTTACCCCTAATAACTTGGCAGCCTTAAAAACATCTTTAGAAGATTGAAATGAAGATGTGCCAAAATTGAAAACAATTTCTTTTGGCATTAAAGCATTTGCAGCTACTTCATTGCAAAACAATTCAATCGGATTAAATTTATCTTTATTTTTTAATTCAGGTTCTACTTCATTAGAAATTCCAGTTTCAGCAATCCAAATGTGTGCAAGCTCATGAACAAGTGTAAAGAGTTGTGGTGCATTCCAATCGTCAGAATTTACAAAAACGAATGGAGCGTGTTTATCTGCAATAGTAAAACCTTGAAGCTCTTCAGAATCTAATTTAGGTCGAGAGTAAATGAAACTAGTTCTTGAAATGAATATTCCGTTTTTTTCTGCTGCATCTATCCATTCTTTTATTGGATTTTCAGATTTATAAAATGATGGATTTATTTTTAATGTTGATAGAATGTCTTGTGCAACTTTTTGAGGATTGTCATTGATTGTAAATCGTCCTACAAATGATAACTCTTCTTCGTTATTTTCGGAATACACGTCACTTAACCAAGCTTGTTTCTGCTGAATTTCACGAATTATGAAAATAGAAGAAGTCGTTAAAGATTTGGAGCCAGATTTTCTAAAGTCTTGTAAAGGTTGAAAGTCACGAGGAATTTCTGGTAGAAAAAATAGTGCAAAGGGTTTTTTGTATGCTTTGGCTAAGTTTTGCGCTTGTCTTATGGTAGGTTGACTTGCACCATCTTCCCACTCTTTTAATTTGTTAAGGGGTACAGATGCTTTAGCAGCAGCAATTTCTTCGGCCATCCTGGCCGATTCTCTTGCCCATTTAAGAACGTTTGGTGTTATGAATGCTTTGTCTGCCATTTATGAAGTCAAAAATACAATATTTATGGTCTGTTTTGTCAAAATATTTATGTTGCATTATCATGATTTTTCAGGCTAGTGTGTAATCGAATTAGGGCTTTGCGTTCGGGCGGTTTTCGGTGTACAAATGTTATTAATATTACAAATTGTCAAATTTAGTACTGTCCCAATTGGTGACGCATAACAAAGAAATCGAAAGAACTCTAAAAAATGTGCTATTATAAAACAACATTTAAAAAATATTGATAACTTTTTAAATAAAAAACCTCCCCAAATAAATTTTAAGTATTTTTGTAAATTCAAAATAATACCGATGATAGATATCGGAATTTAAAGCACACAAAATGAGTAATATTTTAGCAATTGTAGGCAGGCCAAACGTAGGCAAATCGACCTTATACAACCGTTTAACCGAAAGCCGCAAAGCGATAGTTGATGATGAAAGTGGCGTTACCCGCGATAGGCATTATGGCATAGGCGAATGGACGGATAAAAGTTTTACCGTAATTGATACGGGTGGTTATGTAGCACAATCTACAGATGTATTTGAAGCCGCCATACGCGAGCAAGTTTTAATTGCTATTGAAGAAGCTACCGTAATCGTATTTGTGGTAGATGTTACCACCGGCATTACCGACCTTGATGATGATATTGCTCAAATACTCCGCAAAAGCGATAAACCCGTTTTTGTAGCGGTTAACAAGGTGGATAATTTTCAACTACAATCAGATGCGAGTACGTTTTACAGTTTAGGCTTGGGCGAAATTTATTGCTTATCATCTATGAGTGGCTCGGGAACGGGCGAGTTGTTAGACGAAGTAATTAAAAATTTTGATACCGAACTGGTAGCTGAAAACAGCTTGCCAAAATATGCCATTGTAGGCCGCCCTAATGTGGGAAAATCATCAATGATAAATGCCTTAATTGGTAAAGATAGAAACATTGTTACGCCTATTGCTGGCACCACCCGCGATAGCATACATATACATTACAACCAGTTTGGCCACGAGTTTATGCTTATTGATACCGCTGGGCTACGTAAAAAAACCAAAGTGCGAGAAAACCTAGAGTTTTACTCGGTAATGCGTACCATAAAAGCGTTAGAAGAAGCCGATGTGGTTATTTTAATGATTGATGCCGTTGACGGGATAGAATCGCAAGACATTAACATTTTTCATTTAGCCGAAAAAAATAAAAAAGGCGTAATTATTGTGGTTAATAAGTGGGATTTGGTAGAAAAAGACCATAACTCGGTAAAAGAATTTGAAACCAAAATAAAAGATAAACTGCAACCCTTTACCGATGTGCCTATTATATTTACATCAGTAACCGAAAAGCAACGTATTTTTAAAACCATTGAAGCCGCAGCCAAGGTATATATTAACAAAACTAAAAAAATACCTACCTCAAAACTTAACGATATTTTATTGCCTTTGATAGAAAAAACACCACCACCCGCTACTAAAGGTAAGCACATTAAAATAAAATACATTACGCAAATAAATGCTACATCGCCCATGTTTGCTTTCTTTTGTAATTTACCGCAGTACATAAAAGACCCTTACAAACGTTTTATTGAAAACAAGTTGAGAGAAAACTTTGATTTTGCAGGTGCACCTATTCAAATATTTTTTAGGCAAAAATAAAAGTCGCTTTTTTGATTGCGGATGGTGTAATTTACCTTTGCGCCGTAATTTTAATACGCATTTTTACATTTGCGCAGCACTGCCAATACCCTCAAAATAATTAACGCTTTGCCAATTCCTCTAAACTTTTATGCACAAAAGTATTAGTTTTTAACCACGTAATACCCACTACACCAAGTGTTACACAACCACCAAAAACAATGGCGGGTACAGTTCCCATTAATCGGGCGGTTAAGCCCGATTCGAATTGCCCAATCTCATTTGATGAACCTATAAACATTGAGTTTACTGCCGATACCCTACCTCGCATTTCATCAGGGGTTAGCATTTGTAAAAGGGTGGAACGTATAATTACACTTACGCTATCAAACCCACCTTCTAAAACTAAAAATAATATAGATAGATAATAACTTTTAGATAAGCCAAAGCCAATAATACAAATACCAAAGCCTGTAATGGCAACTAATAAGTTACGCCAAGGTTTGTTCATGGGCGAAAACCTAGTCATAGCAAACATAGTAACTACGGCACCTACAGCTGGGGCAGCTCGCATAAAGCCAAATTCTTGCGCACCAACGTTTAAAACTTGGTGGGCTATAACAGGTATTAACGCAACCGCTCCTCCAAAAAATACCGAAAATAAATCGAGGCTTAGCGCACCTACAATAATTTTATTGTTAAAAACAAATTTTAATCCTTGGCTTAAACTTTCATAAATATTGGTGGAGGGTACATATACCGGAGGGCGTCTTTTTATAAAAAATGCACAAAAAACAGATAGCAACATAAATATTATTACTAAAATAAAACTATGGTTTAACCCAGCAAAGCCATACATTAAACCACCCAAAGCTGGCCCAATTATTGATGCCGTTTGCCAAATAGAGCTATTCCAGGTTGATGAATTAGCGTAATGCTCTCGTTTAATAATCATACCCATCAGCGAAAAAGCTGCTGGAGCATAAAACCCTCTGGCTAGGCCAATTATAAAAATGATTACATAAATTAGAAAAACCAACGTTTGTGTAGCTAATTGTGCTGCAAACTGTGGCAGCGTAATAAAATACAAAGCTGCTGATGCGGTAAACATTATGGTTAAAACCCAACGTAAAAGTAAAGCCCTATCAACTTTATCGGCAATGTAACCGCTGTACAGCGCAATGCCTATGGCTGGCAAGGCTTCGGCAAGGCCAATTAAACCTAGCGATAAGGGGTTTTGGGTAATGGAGTAAACGTACCAACCTATTATAACAGCTTGCACTTGATAGGCTAATGTTAAAAAAAAACGCATAGATAAAAAAAACCTAAACTCGGGGTATTTTAAGGCAATGTAAGGGTCTTTTTCCATGTAGTAAATTTAGGATATCTTATCTAAAGTAATGCCAATTTTGGTAGTAACAAAAAAGTTTTTAAGCATTGTGTTTTCTGGTTTACCAAGTTCGGGGTCATCCTCAAAAAGTTGTATTACTGTTTTTCGGGCTTCTAGTAAAATTTGCTGGTCGAGGGCTAGGTCGGCAATTTTAAGGTCTAGCACACCGCTTTGTTCTTTACCTTCAATATTACCTGGGCCACGCAGTTGCAAATCTATTTCCGATATTTCGAAACCATCTTGTGTGCGTACCATAGTTTGCAAGCGGGTGCGCCCATCTTTGCTTAATTTATTGCCCGACATAAGTACACAGTACGAACTATCGGCCCCGCGGCCCACCCTACCTCGTAGCTGGTGTAATTGTGCTAAGCCAAAACGTTCGGCATTTTCTATCACCATTACCGTAGCGTTGGGTACGTTTACCCCTACTTCTATAACCGTTGTGGCCACCATAATTTGTGTTTCGCCTTTTACAAATCGTTGCATCTCAAACTCTTTTTCATTGGCCTTCATTTGCCCGTGTACAATGCTAATTTTATATTGTGGTAAAGGGAATTCGGATGCTATCACATCAGTACCATCTAATAAATTTTTAAGATCGAGTGTTGCACTTTCTTTTATCAAAGGGTAAACAATATATACTTGGCGGCCTTTTGCAATTTCTTGGCGCATTAAGCCAAACATACGCAGCCGGTTACTTTCGTATAAGTGCAACGTTTGTATAGGTTTGCGGCCTGCGGGCAATTCATCAATTACCGAAACATCTAAATCGCCGTACAGCGTCATGGCAAGTGTACGAGGAATGGGTGTTGCCGTCATTACCAAAACATGGGGCGGAATGGTATTTTTTTTCCATAGCTTAGCTCTTTGCTCCACCCCAAATCTGTGCTGTTCATCAATTACGGCTAGGCCTAGGTTTTTAAATAGTACAGGGTCTTCAATAAGGGCATGGGTGCCTATTAAAATATGTAATGTGCCTGATGCTAATTGTTCGTGAATTATACGTCTATCTTTCTTTTTTACCGAACCTGTAAGTAAGGCAATATTTAAAAAATTATCTTTTAATAATGCTTTTAGTGAGAGATAATGTTGGTTTGCCAGTATTTCGGTAGGTGCCATTAGGCAGGCTTGGTAGCCGTTATCAATAGCCAATAACATTATCATTAAAGCTACTACGGTTTTACCCGAGCCTACATCGCCCTGTACCAAGCGGTTCATTTGTATTCCCTTTTGGGTATCGTTTCTTATTTCTTTTATTACTCTTTTTTGCGCTTCGGTAAGTTTAAAAGGCAGCAAATTTTTATAAAAAAAATTGAACTTGTCGCCCACTTTATCAAATACATTGCCTTTAAATTTTTGGGTTCGCAACAGCTTACTGCGCAATAGCTTTAGTTGAATAAAAAATAACTCCTCAAATTTTAGTGTTTTTGTGCTATGTTTTAATATATCGGCATCGCTGGGGAAATGAATATTTTTTATGGCTGTTGCCGAAGTTAAAAGTTGGTATTTGCTTATGATGTAAGCAGGTAAACTATCTTCAATTTGCGCTAAACATTGCGGTATAAGGGTAGCTATAATTTTTTGAATACCTTTGGTATCAAGTCCAAAAACTTTTAGTTTCTCGGTTGATGAATATACGGGCTGTAAGGTAAGGTTACCATAATTGAGATTATTGGGTAGGTAAAGCTCCAACTCGGGATGCGTCATTTGTTTTTTCCCATTAAAAAAAGAAACCTTACCAAATATAATGTATAAACTATTGGGCTGTAACGATTTTTCGATCCATTTTATGCTTTGAAACCAAACCAATTCAATATTGCCTGTATCGTCCACCGCTTGTGCTACTAGCCGTTTTGTAGCTTTTTCGCCCAGCACTTCAACTGTTTTTAGGCGTACTATTATTTGGATAAAAGGCAGTTCGGCATCTATTTCGTTAAGTTTATAAAACTTTGTACGGTCAATATATCTAAACGGATAATGCCTTAATAAATCGTGGTAACAGGTTATGCCCAATTCTTTTTTAAGCATATCGGCCCGTTGTGGGCCTACGCCTTTTAAAAATCCGATAGGGGTTTTTAGAAACGTGTTTTCCAAAATTTAAGCGAGTTTAGGTTTAATTTGTTTCCCTTTGTTTTTCGAAAAAATATTTACTAAAATATCTCGGTTAAATAATATTACTGCTACAAAAAGTAAAGTATAAAACACCAATTGCTGGCTTTTAATTTCTTCGTGGTAGTATAATGTAGCTATCAAAAGTGAAATAAATGGGTTAATATAAATAGCTATACCTATGGTTGATGATGGCAACCCTTGTAAAGCATATAAACTTAAAAGCAAGGGCACAATAGTAAAAAACAAGGCTATTATAGATACATATCCCCAAAAGGGTAAAGCCATGGGTAAAGTTATATGTTCAAAAAAATAAAGCGGCAGCAATAAAACCAAGGAAATAAACAATTGTAAACCAAGCATAACCAGTTTATCTATTTGTTTAATAAGCCTTTGTATAATTAAAAAAAGTGCATACGTTAAGGCTATAAAAAAAGCCCACATTATTTCGTAAAGCGAGCCTGTAGCTAAGCCTATAACGCTAAACAAGGCTAGTACCAAAGCAATATATTTTATTTTGCTTAAAGGTTCGTTAAGTAAAATATTGCCTCCTAAAGCTGTAATAAGTGGGCATAATAAATAGGCAAATGCCCCCGATTTTAAACTTATATGGTTTATAACATAAATAAAAACAAGCCAGTTAACGGTAATTAATATGCCCGATAGTAAAATAAGTAGCAGTATTTTGTTTCGGTATTTGTAGTTTAATAATAAAAGGGTTGCATAATTATTTTTTAACGTTTGTTTTTTAAATAGTAAAATAATTGCCCAAACCATAAAAAAAGCAACAAAAATACGGCCATTAAGTATTTGATGTGCGCTGTATAATTTAAGGGCTCGTAAAGGAAAAACCATAAATCCCCATAAAGCACCTGCCGATAATATGGCAATAAGGTATGTGTTTTTTTGCGGCTTCATTTTATTTAACAGCTATGGCAGATATTTCTACGTTTACGTTTTTGGGCAATGTTTTTACCGCTACCGTTTCTCGGGCGGGATAATTGGCGGTAAAATAAGTTCCGTAAATTTCATTTACAACGGCAAAATCATCCATATTACTTAAAAATATAGTGGTTTTTACAACATTGGTAAACCCCATACCCGCTGCAAATAATACTGCTTGTAGGTTTTCCATTACTTGTATGGTTTCTTTATCAATTGATTCGGTAATTAAAGCACCGCTTGCTGGTACAATGGCTATTTGCCCCGAAACATATAAAGTGTTTCCAGCCATTACTGCTTGGCTATATGGCCCTATGGGCTGTGGCGCATGGGTGGTTTCGATGATTTTGTGCATTATATTATTTTTTTAGGATAAACCAATCAATAAGTTTCCAAATAATGCCTCCCAAAAACATCAATATGGCTATACGGTTTATCCAGTGCATTACTTTAAGGTTAAAGTTTGTGGGCCTAGAGGGATCTTTTTTTCTGAAGAAATACATAAATAAGGTATAAATAAAAAAAGAGTCTCGATTTTTCGAGACTCTTTTTTTATAAAATTTAAAAATTAAATTTTATTTTCTAAACTCAACACGACGGTTTTTCATACGACCTTCTTCGGTTTCGTTAGATGCAATTGGACGAGTTTCGCCATAACCAATTGCTACAATTTTTTTGGCATCAACACCTGAATTTACCAAGTAAGTTTTAACAGCATTTGCTCTGTCTAAAGATAATTGTTGGTTGTAATCTGTAGTACCTTCTTCTGATGCGTGTCCAGCTAAAGATAATTTAGCAGATGATGAAGCTCTTAATTCGGCAGACATTTTATCCAAAGTGGCGTAAGAATCTGTTTTTAATACCGAAGAGTTAAACTCAAATTGGATATTATCACCTGATGCTGCAGCTTTACCATCAATAGAGGTTGCGCTTGGGCATCCGTTTAGTTCGCTTGTACCTTTTTCGGTAGGGCAAGTATCTTTGTAATCAGGAATACCATCACCATCAGTATCTAAAACACGACCCGAAGCATCTACTGCTGCACCAGCTGGGGTATTGTTATCTTTATCAAACTGATCAGCAACGCCATCACCATCTGTATCTTTTTTCAAATCAACAACTGATTGCTCAACATTGGTAACACGACCTTTTAAAGCTTCAACTTCTTGACGTAATGTAGGATCTTTTAATTCATCGTACATCATTGCTACTGGGTTAGCGTAGTTGATATCAGGTTTTGATTTAGAACCCAAAACAAACTCTAAACCACCACGGTAAACAGATACTTTATCTAAATTATTTTTAGCGTAGTAGCCATCAAAGTTATCAGCATCAATAAATTTCATATCATAGCCTAAATCAAGTGTTATGATTTCTGATAATCTGAATTTGAAACCTAAACCAATAGGAACGTATGTTGATTTAATGTACTCGTTATTTTTATCTTTTCCGTATTTGCCTTTAAAATTAGCAACTGGGGTACCATTACCTTTATCGTAGGTAGAATATAATTTAACATCGTAAGCCATTAAACCAAAACCAGCAGATACATAAAATTTAGCGGCATTGGTACGTTTAAGGTAATCGAAGGTAAATACATTTAATACACCACTTAAGTTTACATCGTAGGCTACATCGGTAACTGCGGTACTTAATTGCTTGCCTGGAGCCCAAGGAGAAGTAAAAGCTTGTTTTTTATTGTAGGCTTGTACTTTACCACGAGCAAAGTTAGCTTGAATGCCAAACGTGTTTGACAATTGTTTTCTTAAGCTAATACCGTAATATAACATGGGTGAAACATCACCAAATTCTTGGTTTGCTCCTAAGTCATTTCTTCCACCTAGTAATACACTTGGGGCAGATGCGCCAGCGAATATACCGACAGACATGGTTCTAAATTGTTTGCGTCCGCCAAATGTTTTTGCGGAACTGCTGGTTGCTGTACTCGTTGAATCTTGTGCATTTGCTGCAACAGCAAAAGCCGTGGCCAACGACAAGGCAACAGTTTTCTTTAATGTAGAATAATTCATAATTTCTTCTTTTTAGAGGTTAAGTAATTTAAAGTATTGTTGTAAATTTTTTTGTAAAAATAATTTATAAGTTTGACTTGTACAAATAAAACATACTTCATCCCAAAAAAAATTGGAATAAAAGTAATTATTTGTGTTTTTATTTTAACTGCAATTATATTATTTTTTTATGAAATACCTTACATTAAGTGATAATATTTTTACACATAACCGAAAAAATTTGTGTAATAACCTTATTAACAATTCTTTATGTATAATAAAATCGAACAGCGAATATTTAAAAAGTGGCGATCAAAGTTTCGTATTTAAGCAAAATGCCGATTTATTTTATTTAACGGGCATCGACCAAGAAGATACAATTTTATTACTTTTTCCTTCATTTAGTAACCCTATTTATCGCGAAGTGCTGTTTATTAAGCCTACAAACTCGCAAATTGCGCAGTGGGAAGGCAATAAATTAAGCCTAATTGAGGCGCAAAATCAATCGGGTATTAAAAATGTGCACTGGCTATCCGAGTTTGATAACATTTTATCGTCATTGGTGTTTTATAGTGATTATATTTATTTGAATACGAACGAAAACGATCGAAATTCGAGTTCGGTAATAGATGGTAACTCGTTTTTTATAAATGAAATCAAAAAAAGATACCCTTTACATCATTTTTTGCGGGTAGCACCTCTGTTTAAACAATTACGGGCAGTAAAATCGCCTGCCGAGGTTGATTTAATTAAAATAGCTTGTGGTATTACAAAAAATGCTTTTAATAGGGTTTTAAAATTTGTGAAGCCTAATGTTACCGAGTACGAGATTGAGGCCGAAGTAATTTATGAATTTATTAAACAAAGAGCCACAGGCCATGCCTATACTCCTATTATTGCATCCGGCAAAAATGCTTGTATATTACATTACAACGATAATAACCAAATATGTGCTGACGGGGATATTGTTTTATTTGATTTTGGTGCCGAGTACGCCAACTATAATGCCGACATGAGCCGAGCTATACCTGTAAATGGCAAATTTACCCAAAGGCAAAAAGCGGTTTATAATGCCGTGTTACATGTGATGAAAGAAGCAAAACAAATGCTACTACCCGGCACCGTATGGAACGATTACCACGATGAAGTAGGTAAAATAATGACTGCCGAACTTGTAAAACTAAATTTACTAAGCAAACATGATGTAGCAAAACAAGACCCTAAAATGCCTGCTTATAAAAAATACTTTATGCATGGTACTTCGCACCATTTAGGTTTAGATGTGCATGATTTGGCTAGCCGCTACCAAGCATTTGCGGTGGGCAATGTATTAACTTGCGAACCTGGTATATATATAAAGGAAGAAAACTTGGGCATAAGGCTCGAAAACAATATTTTAATTACAGCCAATGGCCCAGTAGATTTAATGGCCGATATCCCTATTGAGGCAGATGAAATAGAACAATTAATGCACAGCTAGCGTACTGTTTAAAAAATGGAATAGTGCCTTAAATTTTTAGCGTTGGGTGTGGCACACCAACCACGGGGAAGCAGCAAGGTAAACCTGCATTAAAAAGCACAGCCCTAGAGTAACTAAACCCAACAGTAGCGGATACCTGCCT
>RDXP01000127.1 GCA_004292865.1 Sphingobacteriales bacterium | reverse complement strand
ACCTACTCGAAATGGGCAATGCGCTCCGCATTTCTCTGTATAGCTGACTGAAAAAAACATAATCATTTTTAAAAAAAGTGTTTTATTTATTGAGTTCGGGTTATTATTAAGCACTAAAATTATCAACTAACGATTAACAACGTTGTGAGACTTGATGCTTAATAATTTAAACACTGGCTGGTGGAAGAATAACACTTTCAGCAATTTTAAGGTCAATTGGATGTGTTATTTTAAAATTATCCGTTTCGCCTTCAATGAGGTTTATGGCAAATCCGGCGTTTTCTACTACCGAAGCATCGTCGGTAAAATAGGCTTGATAATTAACTGAGTATGCTTTTTTAAGTTGGTTGCTGTTAAAAACTTGAGGTGTTTGCACCAAAAAGACTTGGTTACGGGGTAGCATTTTGTTTTGCCCATTGTTGTTTATTAGCCTAATGCTATCTTTGGATTGTATGGCGCATACGGCGTTGTTTTTTTGGAGGGCGTTTTGGTAGCTTTTGCTAATTAAACTATCGGATAAGAGTGGCCTTACGGCATCGTGTATGGCTACAATTGCATTGTCTTCAATTAGGGGTAAACTATTTTTTACTGAGAAGAATCTTTCTTTGCCGCCGCATATTAGGGTAATATCGGTTTTAAAAGAAAATTCTTTTACTAATTTAGTCCAAATAGCTACATGTTTTTTGGCCAATACCAAGATGATTTTGGGTTGGTATTTGTTGTTGCTAAATTTTAAAATGGTGTGCATTAATACTGGTAAGCCATTTAGCAATAAAAATTGCTTTGGGGTAGTGGTTTGCATTCGCAGACCACTACCCCCAGCGACTATAACTGCGTAAAATTTGGGTTTATCCATTTTATTATGAAATAAAAAAGGTCGAATTAAAAAATCCGACCTTTAAAATTATGTTTTTATTTTTAAATAATTAGCATGGCATCGCCATAGCTATAAAATCTGTATTTTTCTTTTACGGCGACCTCGTAGGCTTTCATTACGTGTTCGTAACCTCCAAAGGCGGCTACCATCATTAACAAAGTTGATTCGGGGGTATGAAAATTGGTAATCATGCTATTGGCAATGCTAAAATCGTGTGGAGGAAAAAGGAATTTAGAGGTCCAATCGGTTACTGGCTTTAACCTATGGCCAGCCGAAACTGCTGATTCGATGGCTCGCATTACGGTAGTACCTACGGCACATATTTTACGTTTTTCGTCTAGCGCATTATTTACAATATCTACCGCTTTTTGGTTAATTATAAACTGCTCCGAATCCATTTTATGCTTGGTTAAATCTTCTACATCTACTTGCCTAAAAGTGCCTAAACCAATATGTAGGGTAACTTCGGCAAAATCAAGGCCTTTTAGTTCTAGTCGTTTCATTAACTCGCGGCTAAAGTGCAAGCCTGCTGTGGGTGCTGCTACGGCACCTTCGTTTTTTGCAAATATGGTTTGATAGCGTTCTTTATCATCGGCGGTGGGGCGGCGTTTTATGTATTTGGGCAGTGGTGTTTCGCCTAGCAACTCGATGTTTGCTCTAAACTCTTCATCAGTACCATCAAATAAGAACCTTATTGTGCGGCCTCTTGATGTGGTATTATCTACCACCTCGGCAACTAATAAATCATCATCACCAAAATAGAGTTTATTACCTACCCTGATTTTACGGGCTGGATCGACTAGTACATCCCAAAGGCGTAGTTCTTTGTTTAGTTCACGCAATAAAAATACTTCGATGGTTGCACCTGTTTTTTCTTTATTGCCGTACAAGCGGGCTGGAAAAACTTTTGTATTATTTAAAATGAATACGTCTTTTTCGTTAAAGTAGCCTAATACATCTTTAAAAATTTTATGTTCGATGGCTCCAGTTTTTCTGTCCAATACCATTAAACGAGATTCGTCGCGGTTTTCGGAAGGGTGGTTAGCAATTAATGATTCGGGTAAATTAAATTTGAATTGCGATAATTTCATATTTTTGAATATGTATTTTGGTGTGCAAAGTTAAGATAATTTCTTTTAATATAAAGGTGTGCGCTTTGATTAATTATAACCAGATAAATAATGTAGCTTATAGGGATGTAAAATGCATTGTTTTTTACACTAAAAATACTATATTTTTTTTCTTACATTTGATGAAGCTAGTTTTGTTTTTTTATGTTAAAACGACTAATTGCTTGTTAAACCAATTTTTATATCTTTTATAATTGATACATCTTACAAATGAAAATAATACGATTTATTATCGGCATAAGCCTATTTACCATTAATAATTTGGTGGCACAAGATGAAAACAAGTTTAAAATTATACATATTACTACAACTGTAAGCCGTAACCCGGCTTCTATTACTTTTACTTGGCCAGCTATAGATAGAGGGACACAAGTATCGGTTTTTAGAAAAGCAAAAAATGATTTGAACTGGAACTTAAACGCCCCAAAAGCAACTTTAGCTGGCAATGCAACCGCTTATACTGATAATACAGTGGTAGCAGGCGAAAGTTATGAGTATTTTTTTAGAGGATATAGTAGAGATTATAACCCTTACACTTATATTTACGCTGGGGTTGATGTAACCCAGATAGATGATAGAGGTAAAATAATTTTATTGATAGACGACACTTTTGCAACGCCACTACAAGCTGAGTTAAACCGCTTAGAAATGGATCTTAGGGGTGATGGCTGGCAAGTTATAAGGCATAATATATCACGTACAGCATTGGTAACTAGTGTAAAACAGGTTATAAAAAACGATTACGATGCCGACCCCGAAAATGTAAAAATGGTATTTTTATTGGGTCATATTCCTGTACCTTATACAGGAAGCATTGCTTGGGATAGCCACCCTGACCACAGTGGTGCTTGGCCATGCGATGGCTATTATGCCGATATGACTGGCGTATGGACTGATAATATGGTGAATACTACCCAGGCATCAAGGGTTGAAAATCATAATACAATTGGTGATGGAAAATTTGATCAAAATTATTTCCCTGCACCCACCACATTGCAAATTGGTAGAGTTGATTTATCAAAAATGGTTTCTTCTAGTAAATCGGAAATGACACTATTGAAACAATATTTAAACAAAGACCATGATTTTAGGCACAAGGTATTTTTTGCCGAACCAAGAGCTTTTATTGATAATAATTTTGGACTAAACGGTTTTGATGCCTCATATTACGCCAGTTGTGGGTGGAGAAGTTTTGTTTCTATGTTTCCATCATCTAAAATTAAAGACGGTGATTATATTGTTGATGGCAAAATCGAAAGTTTTTTATGGGCTTATGGCGCAGGTGGTGGAATTTATAAATCGGCATGGGGTGTTGCATACACTGATTATTTTTTAAACAACAAACCTAAAATAGTGTTTAACATGTTATTTGGGAGCTATTTTGGCGATTGGGATAGTGAAGATAATTTTTTGCGAGCTCCACTAGCCTCTGCAGGCTGGGGCTTGGCCAGTTGCTGGGCGGGCAGGCCATACTGGATTAATCACCATACCGCATTGGGTGAAACTATTGGTTACTCGGCATGGATAACTATGCGCAATACTTGCTACCAAAGCGATGGGCCTGATTATAATCAAACTAGTATAAATTTAATGGGCGACCCTTCTTTACGCATTCACCCTGTGGCACCTCCTACAAATTTAACAGTTACAGGTAACACCCTTAACTGGCTTGCTAGTGCCGAACCTGTTACCGCTTATTGCATTTACCGTAAAAATAATGCTTCGGGGGCTTATACAAAAATTGCTACCACGGCAGCTAATATAAATAGTTACGAGGATACAAACCTAGGCAACGAGAACAATACGTATATGGTACGGGCGCAAAAACTAGAAGTATCAAACAGTGGAAGCTATTATAATTTAAGCCAAGGTGTTTTTATAAATCCTGTTACGGTGCCTTTAAATTTATCTAATTACACGGTAAAACTAAACGGAAATACGGTAATAAATAATTGGCAAACCAATAACGAAGTAAATGTTGATTATATAAATGTACAACGTAGTGCTGATGGTATAAATTTTACCACTGTTAAAAAAATTGAAGTTAAAGGTGATGGTTTATATAGCTTTACAGATACACAGTTACCGCATAATGTAAGCACACTATATTACCGCTTAGAAATAGTAGATAACGATGCCCACACAGATACAAGCAGTACATTATTTGTTAATTTAAGCCTTAGTAATGATACTAATTTTACTGTTTTCCCCAACCCCGCTGTAGATAAAACATTTACCATACAGTTATACCAATTACCAAAAGGAAACTACCAATTAGCAATTACAGATGCTACTGGAAAAGTAATTAAAGCATCTGATTTTGATTATGATGGTAAAATGCTTACTCGAAAAATTGAGGCTGATTTAACTTCGGGTTTATACATATTACATTTAAAATCAAAAAATTATAGTGCTTATAAAAAATTGATGGTGAAGTAAAAAAAGTAACGAGATGCGCTATAAACAACGTTATAACCCTTACAAGTGCCTATTTTAACCTTCGTAAATCAAAACTAAATTTGGCATTTAAAAAAACCACCCCGCCACCAATACTGCCGTAATTACGCATACTAAATCTACCAAAAGCATGGTACTAAGTGTGTAGCGTGTGTTTTTAACGTTAATGCTTCCAAAATAAACGGCAATTACATAAAAGGTGGTTTCGGCACTACATTGAAAAATAGCGCTCAACCTACCCGTAAACGAATCGGGGCCGAAAGTACGCATCGCATCTATCATAAACCCACGCGAGCCACCGGAGCTAAAAGGCCTAAGCATGGCAACAGGTAACGAATCGGTAATTTGCTTACTGACCCCTAAGTGCGAAAAAATATATGAAATTCCGTTGCTAATCATCTCAAATAAACCGCTGTTTCTAAAAAACGAAATAGCTACCAACATTCCCATAACGTAAGGGAATATTTTTACCCCAGTTTGTAATCCGTTTTTAGCTCCAGTAACAAAGGTATCGAAGATGGTGGTATCTTCTGCTACAAATTTTTTCTCGTTAACGAACGAAAATATCAGCGCAAAGCCAATAATAGCAATCAACATTAATCCCGAAAGGTTACCCGTAAAAAAATTTTTACCTATTAAATCTAATCTGTTTATATAAAATAACAAGCCCACTATGGCTGCAATTGCTGTAATTAATGCAATAAGTAACGATGCACTTTTAAAATTTATTTTTTGTTTGATACCTACTATCAAAAAAGCGGCAATGGTGCCTATAAATGAGGTTATAATACATGGTAACATTACATCGGCGGGGTTGGCAGCATTTTCGGCTGCCCGGTATCCAATAATAGAGGTAGGTATAAGGGTTAAACCAGCGGCGTGTAAGCACATAAACATAATTTGTGCATCGCTGGCTTTATCTTTATCGGGGTTTATTTCTTGTAGGCTTTGCATGGCTTTTAAGCCAAAAGGGGTGGCTGCCGAATCTAACCCTAAAAAATTAGCAGCAAAATTTAAAGTCATGTACGAAACCGATTCGTGGTTTTTGGGCACTGTTGGGAATATTTTGGCAAACATTGGGCTTAGCCTTTGGGCTAATTTTTCCGATGCTCCCGATACAATCAATAATTCCATAATACCACAAAAAAATGCTAAATAAGCAATCAAAGGGATAATTAAATCAATCAAACTATTTTTACAGGTAGGCAATAAACCATCCGATTTTTGTACACCACTGTATATTTTTACTGTTTGGTTTTTTAAAATATAGGTTGTATCCAAATCGGATTTTACATTATTGATAACAAAAGTTTTTGTAAGAGAATTTGTAATGCTATCTGCAATATAAGTAGGCAATTGGGTAATATATTTTTCGGATATCAAAACAGGGTCGTCTTTTTTTCCGCTTAATACATAATCAATTGTATAACTTTTACCAGCAAATAAACCAAATACCACAAATGCAATTGAAGCAATAAAAATAACGAGCCAAAATCTACTTAATACCATATTTTTTTTTGGGTAAATATAATTTATTGTAGGCTAATTTTATTTTTTTTACATTTTTTTTACTTTGCTATATCCAAGTTATATACTTAAACATGGCGTAACTTTTTAAAATTAACGGTAATTTTTTTTTGGGGAAAACCAAGGCCTTACTTTATTAACCCAAGCTAGCCCCGCCACCTGCTACCTGCGGTAAGCAGGCAGGTTCGCTCACCCGCCTGCTGGCCTGCAGGTACGCACACAGGCATCAGGCCAGCCGCAGGTAGGCAGGTATTCGCTACTGTCGGGTTTAGGTACGCGGGCTGGTGCTATTAATGCGGGTTTAACGCAGTGCATATAGGGCACTTTCCCACTTCAAAACCTATTAACAATCAAAAACAGGAAGCACTTTTGTACCAAAGCCTTAATTACTTTACCTCGAAATCTAAAAGTTTCATATCCTCTATATAGCCCGTTAGCCTATCGCCAATATGTATTTTACCTACGCCAGCTGGCGTACCTGTAAACAGTAAATCGCCTTTTTTTAGGGTAAAATATTGCGAAGCAAATGCAATAATATCATCAATTGTAAAAAGCATATCGCTGGTATTGCCTTGCTGTTTAATGCTATTGTTTACCTCTAACCTAAAATTTAGGTTGGCTAAGTTTAAACCCTCTTTTGAAATAAACGAGCCTACTGGTGCCGAGTTATCAAATGCTTTAGCTATTGCCCAAGGTAAGCCATTTTGTTTAAGTTTTTCCTGTATATCGCGGGCAGTAAAATCAATACCTACACTTACTTCGTTATAATACTTATGTGCAAATTTTTTGGCTATATACTTTCCCTCTTTGCTTATTTTTACAATCACCTCTACTTCATGGTGTATATTGGTGGAAAAATCGGGATGGTAAAAAGCTTGGTTATTTTTTAGCACAGCCGTATCGGGCTTTAAAAAAATAACGGGTTGTGTGGGGGTGGTATTGTTTAATTCTTTGGTATGTTCGGCATAATTACGGCCAATAGCAATAATTTTCATTGGTTAAAAAATAGGTTTTGGGTATTTTACCGTAATATGCGGTAGTTTTATATTAAATTACCGAAATACGTTTAATAACGGAATCGTTACCCGATACTATTCGGATAAAATAAAAGCCCGTAGGAATTTTGGCATTAATAGTAAAAGTATTGGCTTGCTCGCCTTGAGGTAATTTTTGATCGAGTAGGGTAGAAATTTCTTTGCCCAAAACATCTAAAATTTTAATGCTTACTTTGTTTTCTTTTTTTAAATAAAACGAAATATTTATTTGGGTTGAAAAAGGGTTAGGGAAAATTTTAACGTTATCAATAGGTTTTTGGTTATCAACAGGGTTTAAGCCAATTGGTTTATTGTTATCATTAAAATTTTTGATGGCCGAAATTTTAAGCATAAAAGTTTCGAAACTGGTATTAATTTTATTAAAAACAGGGCGGTTGTTACGGTTATCTTTTAATTTAAAAATGGTTTTGGCCGAATCTGTTTGTTTATCCAAATTTATAGCCGCAACAACTACTACATTGCAGGTAACTGCAAGTAAAACCGAAATTGATAATTTTAAGTAATTGTTTAAAGCCATAATGTTATTGTACAAATATAAAAATAAAAATAAAATTTATACTATTGGCAAAAAAATGTTTTAATTTTTAACAGCTTTTAACATTGTTTTAATGAATAGGCTATTTTTTGCCCTAATGCGTAATTTAAAGCAATAGTTTGTGCTTATTGGTATTTAATTTAGATTTGTGCGATATAAAAATTTATTCAAGTGTCTGGTCATAAAAATGTAAGTAAACTCACCGCCGCTGGTGTATTAATCAGTTTGGGTATCATATACGGCGATATTGGTACCTCTCCTTTATATGTTTTCAAATCTATTGTAGGCAACAATATTATTAGCCCTACGCTTATATTGGGTGGTTTATCCTGTATATTTTGGACATTAACTTTACAAACTACCCTTAAATACGTTTTAATTACCTTAAACGCCGATAACAAAGGCGAGGGCGGTATTTTCTCGTTATATTCATTGGTAAAACGTAGGGCTAAATGGCTAATTATTCCAGCCATTATTGGTGGTTGCGCTTTGCTTGCCGATGGTATTATTACCCCTCCTATTACAGTTTCGGCAGCTATTGAAGGTTTAGAAATATTGTACCCTGGTTTACAAACTATACCTATTGTTATAGGTATTATTACGGCATTATTTATTATTCAACAATTTGGTACCTCGTTTGTAGGTAAAGCATTTGGCCCTATAATGTTTATTTGGTTTAGTATGATGGGCGTTTTAGGCGTATCGTACATTATACATTTTCCTGAGATTTTAAAAGCCATAAACCCATATTACGCTTATAAATTACTGGCAGGTAACCCTGGTGCACTTACCATTATAGGGGCTGTGTTTTTATGTACTACAGGTGCCGAAGCCTTATACTCGGACCTTGGCCATTGCGGTAAGCAAAATATTAGGGTAAGCTGGATAATGGTAAAAACCTGCCTTTTACTAAATTATTTTGGACAAGGGGTTTACTTATGGAGCATACAAAACCAGCTTATTGGCAACCGAAACCCATTTTATACAATGATGCCTAGTTGGTTTTTATTTTTCGGGATTGCCATTGCTACCGCAGCAGCTGTTATTGCCAGCCAGGCTTTAATATCGGGTTCGTTTACGCTAATATCTGAAGCGGTACGCTTAAACCTTTGGCCCAAAGTAAAAATAAATTACCCTAGCGAGCAAAAAGGGCAATTATATGTACCCAGCATGAATTGGCTACTTTGGGGAGGATGCGTAATCGTAGTTTTATTATTTAAAAAAGAAGAAAACATGCAAGGTGCCTACGGTTTATCAATAACCTTGGCAATGCTTATGACTACCATTTTAGTTTCCGAATTTTTAAAACGAAAAAAAATACCTACTTATTTAATTGTAATATTTTTAATTATCTACTGTAGTATTGAACTTACTTTTTTGGTGGGTAATATGTCTAAATTTTTACACGGCGGCTGGTTTACCATTATGCTAGGTGGCATTTTATTTGCTGTAATGTGGGCTTGGTTTTCGGCCCGCAAAATTAAAAATAGGTATTTAAAATTTGAAGAGATAGATAAATATTATGATATATTAAAAGAATTAAGTGTTGATGAAAGTGTACCCAAGTACGCATCGCAATTGGTATATTTAACTAGCGCAAACTTTAACTCAGAAATTGAAACAAAAATTATTTACTCGATACTGCAAAAAAAACCCAAGCGAGCCGATGTATATTGGCTAGTACATGTTGATGTGGTTGATGAACCTTACCGTTGCGATTATAAAGTAGAATATCTAATACCCGAAAAATTAATCCGTATAGACTTTAAACTAGGCTTTAGGATAGAACAAAAAATAAACGTATTGTTTAGAAAAGTGGTAGAAGAATTGGTTAAAAACAAAGAAATAGATATTACCAGCCACTATACATCGTTAAAAAAACACAATATTGTGGGTGATTTTAAATTTGTTATACTGGAAAAAACCCTTTCACGGTCTAATAATTTAACGCTTTGGGAAAAAATAGTAATGTCTATTTATTTTCATCTCAAAAAAGTATCCCTATCCGAAGAGCGAGGCTTTGGCCTCGACCTTAGCTTTGTAACACTAGAAAAAGTGCCTTTAATGGTTACACCACCCGATAATGTGGGGATAAAAAGAATATACTAATCTGAGCTTGATTGTTATATTGCATTACAATTTGCTATTAATCAGTATTTTATTTGTTTAAGAGCGTTAACGATGGCAATGGCATCCTTTTTTTTATAGCCCCATCCCCCTAACCCAAAAAAGGGGGATGGGGCTATAAAGAAAAAGATACTTGCCTGCTGGCAAGCAGGTAATGAACAGCGTGTTACCTGCCTGCGCAGGCAGGAAACGCCCTAATCATCATCATAAAACAATATTTATACATTGTAACTAAGGGTACTAGATTTTGTGTTGGGTTTTTCTTGTTATAAATTTTAGTTACTGGTTTTACATTGGAATTATATTAGTAGCAGCATGATGCCCCGCACCACCAAAACGAATGCTATAACTTAAATTTATAGAATAATCGGCAAATGCGGCATCGCCTTGTACGTGTACAAACTTTGCAGGGTCGGTTATTTTAGCGTTTTGTAGATTTTGGTCGGCAATATCAGCCGCACTTTGTATGCGGTTGCGGTAAATATTTTTAGGCACAAATAAACTTAATGTATGTTTGCCTATGCGGTATGATGCCCCAGGCTCAATAGCAATAACATAACCTGGCCTACGGTAAGCCACTTGGCCTCCAATAGCATCGTAGGCTGGTATGCCCTCTGCCCTACCAGCTAATGAGAAAGTTATGTTTTTAGGTTTGCCTACATTTATCATCGCACCTGCTCGGGCAAAATATTGGTCGGGCGATGCGTAAACATTATAACCCTCTAAACCAGCTTTAGGTGCGCTTTTAAATGTACCATTAGATTCACGAGGGTTAAACAAATAATAACCATTAGCAAAACCATATATATTTTTATTTAATTCCCTAAACCCTTGTGCTTCAACAGAAAAACCTATACCACCATCGCCTGGCTGAATAGCTTGATCCATTACTGCGCTTTCGGTAAAAAATGTATTTGTGGGTTTATCATACTTTAAAGCATCATCCATTCGGCTATGGCTGCCTGTATTTAATTTAACCCCCAGCCCTAACATTAGGTTTCCTTTGGTAGCTTTTTTAGGGTCGAATACCCAGTAATTACCACTTAGGCGAATATCGCCTAAACCTTGGGCATACACGCTGTACCGTGTTCCTTCTAAGGTTTGGGTTTTACTTTCTCCGTTTATTAAAACTTGGCCACCCGTTTTGGTAACCAAAACTTGCGAGCGTTCGTTATGTACGTAAGGCACCGAAACATTAATTTGTAAACGATTGGTTAAAGCATAAGAAAAATTAAAATCTACTGCGTGTGAATAAATGTTTACGGCATTGCCTCGCTCGGTACCATCGGCATTAAAGCCGCCTTGTGTGTTCTGACGATAAGGTTGCTCTTTGCTACCCACATAATGCCTAAACGAGTGGAAATAACGGTAACTAGCACCTGCTTGCATTTCGCCTTTTGATAAATTGTAACTCATAGTACCTAAGGGATTTAAACCTCCCATTTGGCGAACGGCTACGCAGCCTTGTGCAAATAATTGTTGTGTAAATAAGGTAAATAATAATGCGAATAATATATGTAATTTTTTCATTTTTGAATACAGTTTTAGCTGCCGAATATGTACGTACAGCGGTTATAACCACCAGGTATTTTTTAACAAATGGCGGTTATTAAATTAATAAATTAGGGTAATTAAAATTTCTTAGATAGCTAAGAAACATGCCGTGGCGGTGGCGATGGTTTATCAATATTAAACGCTATAAGCGAGCTATTATAGCGGCAATACTCGCTTTTTATTAGGTTGATGCTATTTATATCCGAAAGGCTAAAGCTAGGATTAGCTAAATAATTTTTTGCCATTTTTTGGCCAAATTGCCCACTTTTTTTGGTGTTGGAGGTTTCGTTATTGTTTTTTTTAATGTAATCGGCAAAGGCATTTTTAATTGCTTTCCCTTTTAGGTTTACCATACATTGGTAGTAAATGGTATCATTATGTATGGTGGTTTTTACATAGCGGTAGGTGTTTCCTTTATAATTTAGTTCCCCTTTTAAATCGTTTTCTATAGCTTTGGTGGGTAAATAAGGTAAGCTAATAATGGGTATTTTTAGGGTAATAGTTTGTATATCGGCAATTTTACCTTCGTCTATTTTGGCATCTAGGGTTGTATTTATCTTAAAATTATAAACCGAAAAAAACAACTGAAAGCCAATAGCATTCATAAGTACAATACTTGCAAAGAGTAAAGAAAAAGTTTTTTTCAAAATTAATTGGTTAATATAAAAAATCAACCTAGGCTGGTTTAAACCCAAGGTTGATTTTTTTACATCACAAATGTACTATTATTGTCGCATAATTTTGAAAAAAATTAACGCATACTTATAGGCATAAAAAATTCTGTATTGATAGGTTGGCCTTGCTCGGTTGCTGGTGCCCAATTAGGTGCCTTAGTTAAAACTTCGATTGCCATGGCGTTTATATATGAGTTACTTGCCGATTTTACAATCCTAATATCTTTTAACTGGCCTGTTGCTTCAACAATAAATTTCAAAATAATTTCGCCCTGTAATTCGCCATTTTGCGATTGGGTCATTTCTTGCATTGCAGATGCCACATAACTATAAAAATCGTTTATTCCGCCTTGAGGTTTAGGGCGGCTGTTTCTGATTGTATAAAACTGGGTACTGCCATTTAGCCCGTATCTTTCTCCTTTTATCAGTTTGCCTTTTTTATATACTTCTATAAACATTAATTTTCCATCTTCGTAACCTTTCCATATACCATCTGGAAAAGTATGCGTAACCACTCCTTTTTGTAATAACTCCTGATTGGTGCCGTACTCTTGAAATTCGCCGTTACCATCTTTCAAAATTATTTTACCATCTGGGGTGGCGCAGTATATGTACTTGGTTGATGATGTAGCGGCATTGCCTTTACCATAACCTGCTGCGGTATAATTAATTTTATAATTTATGCCTCCTGTAATAAAATAATGCGTTTTGCTACCACTAGGTAAGCCATCCTCGTAGTTTACCACATCTTTAATATTTCCATTTGTATAATAGGTGGTAATTTGGCCTTTTTTAATTAGTGATTGCATGTTTACGATGCTACCTTTTTCTAAAAGTATGTTATCAACCGAATACTTTTGGTAAGATATAAGTGTATTGTTTTCGGGCTTGTACACCACATAAAACTTAGCATTGTCCTTTGAATTGGCAACTATATTGTTGCTTTGATAAAAAATAGTGGTTTCCTGTGCTTTTAAAGCAACTTGTAACCCCATACATAAAACACCTAGGATGAGTAACTTTTTCATAATTTTTATATTATTTGTTCACACTAAATTAATAAAAATTTAATATTAAATTAACATTAAAATAAAAAAAATTTTTTTGACCTTAATACCACATAGCTTATTTATTATAAAAAACGCCAAAAAAAGCATATTAAGGCACTATTTACGAATAAAAGCAGGACTAAATAAATTTTTAAATTTTAAGGAGCTTAACCAAATACGGCGTAATTTTAGCATGAATTATTTTTACACCTAAAAAAAAGCAACCCGTATAGAAACACAAAATATAAAACCGTTGTTATACATTTAAAATACACAGGCTAGCCCAGTTATCAATATTATTAAAATAAAAAATTTTAATTTATCTATATACGCTCACATCTTTGCCAGCTCCAGATAATAATCGTTTTTAATTTTCACAACTGCTACGCCCTTTTTTAGGGGCATCGTTTGGGTTAGGGTGGTAGGGTAAATTTTTTGGTAGTTACCGTTAATAAGTATTTCGATAGGCATCTTAAAAGCAACAACATCAGCTTTGTAGCGGTAATATAAAATGTTATTTTTTATTTTATAAAGCAGTGTGGGGATATTTTTGTAACGTAAATACTGGTCGAATAGTGGGGTAAAATCGTATTTGGCAATATTATTTATATAATTTATAATTTGCTGTGTAGTTACGGTTTGCTTTGCAAATTGTGTGTTTAAGCCTGTTAAAATGGCTCGCCAGGTTTTATCATTATTAATTATGGTGCGTATGGTGTGCAGCATATTAGCACCTTTATAATACATATCGCCCGAGCCTTGGTTGCTTACCCCGTAAGTACCAATAATAGGTTTATCGTTTAAAATATTTTTGCGCAGGCCTATTATGTACGCTTTGCCAGCGGGTTTGCCGTACCAATATTCGGTAAACAGGGCTTCGCTATAATTGGTAAAACTTTCGTGTATCCACATATCGGCAATATCTTTGGCGGTAATATTGTTGCCCCACCACTCGTGGCCGCTTTCGTGTACAACAATAAAATCCCAATTAAGTCCCCAGCCAGTTCCCGAAAGGTCGGTTCCGGCATAGCCATTTTGGTACTTGTTACCATAAGCAATGCAGCTTTGGTGTTCCATACCTAAATAAGGTGTTTCTACAATTTTATAGCCGTCGGTATAAAATGGGTATGGGCCAAACCAATATTCGAAAGCGGTAAGCATTTGTTTTATATTTTTGGTAAGATGTGTTTTTGCTTTCTCCACATTTTCGGGTAGTACGTAAAAATCCACGCCAAGTGCCCCATTTATACCATTATAGCTTTCGCTGATTTTGGCGTAATTGGCAATGTTTAGGGCTACGCCATAGTTGTTTATAGGATTTGCCACACACCAGTTGTACTGGGTATAGCCATTATTTAAAATTGTGGTATTGCGTAATTTACCATTCGAAACATTTATTACATTGTTAGGTACGCTTGCGCTGATAAGCATGCTGTCCACCTCGTCGGCTTGCTGGTCTTTATTAGGCCACCATACACTTGCGCCAATACCTTGGCAAGCGGTTGCAACCCAAGGGCTACCATTATTATGGGATAAAAACACAAAACCGCCATCCCAAGGGGCGTGTTTGGCCACGGTTGGGTAACCCGAATAGTAAACCGTAAATTGTTGTTTACTTTGGGCTTTTATACTATCGGGAAAGGTAATAAATACGGCATTAAAATCTCGTGTAAACGAAATAATAGCATCGTTATAAACTACTTTCTGTATTTGCATATTCGCAAATAAATCGAACTGAAGGGTTTTAAAATTGCGGGTGGCGGTAAAATTAAACTGGTTACTGCCCGTAATAAAGCGTTTATCTATATCCATTTTTATATCTAAATGGTAATAGTTAATATCGTAACAGGTTCTAAAATTGCTGGTTAGGCTACCTCGCAAGCTATCGGCGTGGGTAAAGGGCTGGGCTAGGGATGTATAGGTTAAAATTAACAGCCAAAAAACGAAGGGGTATTTTAGGATGGGGTATAATAAATGTTTGTTCATTTTTTATCTGGCTATTTTAACGAAGGTAATAAAACAAATGTAGCGAGAAGATGGCTTTGATTGTAGGCCATCATTTCATTTTTTTACGCTATTTTGTAAAATATTTGAATAAAAAAAATAATTTACACCATTTGCAACCTTTTACGCCAAAACTTCATCTACCCTAATACAAAACATTAAATGAAGCTAAGCAACACACATACATTAACCCAACTGCTTGAAGGCTGTAAGGCCAACAACAGGCTTATGCAAGAAATGCTTTACCAGCAATATGCAACCAAAATGATGGCAATATGTATGCGCTATGCAAAAGATAAAATGGAAGCTGAGGATGTTTTGCAAATAGGATTTATAAAAATTTTTAAAGAAATAGCCAGCTACCGTGGCGAGGGAAATTTTGAAGGATGGATGCGTAAAATAATGGTAAACACGGCCATAGAAAGTTACCGCAAAAATTTGCGTTTTTTAAATGTAGTATCGCTTGATGATGCTTTTGAACATGCCACAACGGGATTTGATTGTAGCAATTTAGCGATGCAAGATTTATTAAAATTGATACAAAAACTAGCCGATGGCTACCGACTGGTATTTAATATGTACGTGATTGAAGGTTATAGCCACAAAGAAATTGCCGCAACTTTAGGCATTAGCGAAAGTACAAGTAAATCTCAACTATCGAGGGCGAGAGCAATATTGCAACAAGAAATTATTAAAATGGAGGGCTTTGGTTATGCAACACAAACCAGATAATGAATGGGATAATTTGTTTAAAAACAAATTTGACAATGCCGAAATTACACCATCGGCAAGTGTATGGAAAAATATTGAGGCTGAATTATCTACTAAAAAAAGGCGGATTTTACCTATTTATTGGTGGGTGGCGGCTAGCATGGTGGTGGTTACTACAACTTTGCTTGTATTTACAAAAACAAATAAAACGGATTTTAATGGTGTTAAACACACCTCAACCATTGCATCAAAAAATAAATCCTCAAAACCTTCCAGTAAAACAGATGCGCTTTTTACTGTAAAACCTGATGATAAAAAACAGGCGGTTAAAATTTGGGTATCGGCTAAAATTATAAACGCAAAAATTGATAAAAACAAAATAGGTAAAACTTTTAAAAATAATAAGTTAGCGGAAAAAGAAGCAATAGCACCAAACTTACAAACTGCTTATAACCCAACAAAAAAAGTTGAAATAAATGCCACAGATACGCTTTTAATTGCAAGCATTTTGCCTCCACAGCAGGCAACAGCAATAGCCCAAACAGATACCGCAAGCATTAATAAAAACACAATTACACAAACTAAAATCCCCCAAAAGGGAATAAAAAACATAGGCGAACTGGTAAATTTTTTGGTAAGCAAGGTGGATAAACGTGAGAAAAAACTTATAAAATTTAATACCGATGCTGGAGGAAATTCATCTATTGCTGCCATTAATATTGGCATTATACAATTAAACTCAAAAAAATCGTACAATAATTAAAACACATAAAATGAAAAATTTAACTTTAAAAACAGTAGTGCTAAATGCACTTATTATATTGGTAGGCCAGTATGCAATTGCACAAAAACAAGATAGCATTAAAAGAAAAAAACATGCTTATAGTATCACTTTAGGCGGAGGAAAAATAATTAAAGTAGAAAAAACAGATAGTTTGGCAAAACTAGATAGTGGCACTGTTGCTAAAAAAGACTCTTTAAAAAAATGCGATAAAAAGGATAATGTAGGTTTTTTTAGCGGTATTACCTTTACCCGTTTAGATTTTGGTTTTTCTAAATTGATTGATAATGGCAGTTTTGCGCTATCGCCAGCTAACCAGTTTTTAGATTATAGGGCCAGTAAAACTAGTCATTTATCGTTTGATGTATTACAACTGGGTTACAGGTTTACGCCACAATTTAAAATGTATATTGCTGCAGGTTTTGATTGGACACTTATACGGCTACGCCAAAATATTACGATGCAAAAAAATATGCCTGTTTTAACGTATGTAAATGATAATGTAAATTTTAGTAAAAACAGGTTTTCGAGCAGTTATTTACATATTCCTTTAAATTTCGAATACCGCACAAAAACCGATAAAAAAGGTAACCGATTTTATGTAGTAGCTGGCCCCGAAGTAGCGTTTTTATTAAACGCCAAGCTAAAACAAATTAGCAGTGAACGGGGGAAACAGAAAGAATTTGACGATTATAATTTTGCCCCTTTCCGTATTGGAGGTACGCTGCGTATGGGTTACGATGGTATTGGGTTATTTGTAAAATATTACGCCAACGATATGTTTGCTAGTGCGCCACAAAAAGGATTAAAAAATATGGCTTTTGGCGTAACGTTTGGGCTAAATTGAGGGGGATATTAAATTATAATTGTTGTATATTAGAGTATTGTTTGATATAAATGATTGACAGAAAACAGGTTATAATTTATATAAAACCTCTAAAATAATTTAAAAATGATACCTCAATTAACAAAAGCAATACCCGAATCTAACTTTAGTATTAAATTAGAATTCGATCATAAAATATGGAAATCGTTTTCGGTAATTCCTTATTTGAATTATCCTATTTTTAAACCTCTTTTGAACGAAATATTTTTTAAAAATTTTAAATTAAAGCATAATACCCTAGTTTGGGGGCAAGATGAAATGATTGATTTTGCCCCTTATACTTTATGAACAGAGAGTGTTATAATTGAAGGTGATTGATTTAATTGAAATATTAACGGTTATATTAGTTGCATTAATAAAATATTATATTTGAGTTTAAATTTAAAAATATATGTACAGCGAAGTTTATGAACCTAAAGAATCAAACCTTACCATTACAATTCCGGATGAGTTTATTGGTAAACGTGTGGTTGTAGAAATTAAAAACTCGGAGGAGGCAAAAATTGATAGAATAAAAAAACTAGAACAATCGCTAGTTGGCTACCAAGTTGATTTATCAAATTTTAAATTTAACCGTGATTTGGCAAATGATTACGAATAAAATCTATTTATATACCAGTTGGCAAAAATGCAGCTAAACCAACAGCATCATCGACCAACTACAAGAATTTAAAAAATGATTGTAAATTCAAATAGATTTTAATAAAATAAATGAAACAACGTATTTACATTGATACTTCGGTAGTTGGCGGCTATTTTGACGATGAATTTTCGGCAGACACAATTCCATTTTTTAGCCGTGTAAAAAATGGTGAAATTACAATAATAGTATCCGATATTTTGGAAGCTGAACTTTTGAGAGCTCCCGACTTTGTAAGAGTACTCTTAACAAACATGCCTGAAATACAAATTGAAAAAATTAAACTTTCGCGTGAAGCTATTGAACTTGCCGACAAGTATATTGAAGCAAAAGTTGTTGGAAAAACAAGTAGAGCGGACTGCCAACATATTGCCATTGCGACACTTTGCAACGCAGATGTTTTGATAAGTTGGAATTTTAAACACATTGTAAATCTTGATAGAATTAGAGGTTACAACGCTATCAACTATCAAAATGGACACAAAATGATAGAAATTAGAACACCAAAAGAGATAACAAAGTATGGAAACGAAAACTAAAAAAACAGAAAAAAAATTTGACGCCATTAAAACAATGCGTGAAATACGAGACAAAATAAGTCTTGAGATAATGAATATGACTTACGAACAAGAAAGAGCCTACTTGGACAAACTTCTTGCTCAAGGAAAAGCCAAAGCGAAATAATGCACAAGTTAATTGTTTGTTGCCATCATAATATTAAAAAAATTAATACTACTCAGTTACTAAATAGTATAAAAAATAACGACCAATTAAACTATATGCCTAAGCTAGAAGCTTTTGCCATAAATCGGGCAATTTTTTAACCCTTTACGCTCGCTTATTTTTAATGCGAAAAACTTTTTTTACCCATGTTTTATAAATTTCTACATCAAACAAGGCCGAATCCGAAGTGGCTTTATACGTTAAAAACAAACCCAGTGGAGTTAGTACAATTACGGCTAGCCACATGCCCAAAAACGGCGACATATTCCCCTCCCTTACCGATTTTTCGCCCACAGTACTGATAATGTGAAACAGTAAAAAAAACACAACCGATATCACCACAGGTAAGCCTAAGCCTCCCTTGCGTATAATTGCCCCCAGCGGCGCACCAATAAAAAACAATACCAAGCAGGAGAACGAAAGCGTAAACTTTTTATGATACTCCACCAAGTAACGGCGTATATTTTTAATAGATTCTTCTAATTGCACCACCCTCATGGTGTTATTATCTACTACCGATTTTGCCATATCCTTGGCATACGTGTAGGTTGATTTTTTAGTTTCGTTTTTATTTAAACCATTAAATAAACCACCTTTTAAAAATATTTTTTTGGGGCGATATTTTCGGTACGTTTTAGCCTCGTTAAGTATGCGGTAAAAAGCAAATGAATTTATAAAAATAGCGTTTTTTAAACTATCGGTTTGGTTAATAATAGAATCTTTAGAATGTACCAATTGTTTTAAATTTAGCATTTGGTAATTATTTTTAAACAAACTTTCATCCTCGCGTTTAAAGCTAAAGCTTGATAAATCAAATTTTTGTTCGGTTTCTTTAAACCGCAATCGGGTAAGCCGCTGGCGTGGGTCGAAGCTACGGTCGCCTTGGCTTTCTTCGTACCTTACGCCGTTTTTAAGTTTTAAAACCAAGTAATTTCCATCTTGGGTTTTATACATTTCGCCTTGTTGGGCAAGGGTAACATTGGTGTTTCCCACGCCCTTGGTTTGGTCGTAAATAATTATTTTTTTAAGCACATCACCATCTTTTTCTTTTTTTTCTACCCTGATAGAGTAGCCTGGTATGCTGTTATTAAATATGCCTTCTTCGATTAAAAAAGCGGCTTTTTGGTTTCTTACATCGTACAGTAAAGCGCCCATTTTTAAAAACGCTTTGGGTAAAATATAATCCGAATAAAAAAAAGCACCTACACTTAAAAAAGATATAAGAACAAATAAAGGCATCATGGCTTTTTGTAGCGATATACCAGCCGATTTTATGGCCACCAGTTCAAAGTTTTCGCCTAGGTTACCAAAAGTCATAATACTGGATAGCAAAAACGAAAGTGGTAAAGCCATGGCCACATTGGTTGCGGCAGCATAAGCCATTAGCTCCAATATTACATACCATTTAAAGCCTTTTCCTATCAAATCATCAATATATTTGAATAAAAAAAGCATCAGTAATACAAACATTACTATAAAAAAAGTAACTATAAATGGCCGTATAAATGCCTTTATTAAAAGCAGATGTATTTTTTTCACAGGTACAAAATTTAAGCGCCTAACACGCCTTGTAGGTTTTCAATCTGAATATTCCAAACCAAGGTTTTTTCTTTAATAGTTTCTTTGGTAGCAAAATCAGTTACCAGCAAGGCTACATCTTGGGTAAGTTCGTCTTTAATTACTTCTAATTCAAAGTAAGTATGCGGCTCGTCATCAATCCATTTAAACCGTACCAATTTATTTTCTTTAATTGATAACAACTTGGCGGTTTGCTGTTCGCCATCGTTCCAAGCAAAAGTATAAACGTAATCTTTTACACGCACATCATCAGCAAACCATTGCGAAAGCCCATTAGGTTCACTTATAAAATTATACAATATTTTTGCCGACGATTTTATCTCGTACTCTAAAATGTATTTTAGTTTTTCTACCATCTATCCGAATGTCCAAATTCAACAATTTGGAAGTTTTAAAATATTTTTCATAAAGAAAGGGAAATTACCCTATATTTGCAAACGATTTTAAAAGCCCTTAATTGGCGGGGTAGCTCAGATGGTTAGAGCGCAGGATTCATAACCCTGAGGTCGGCAGTTCGATCCTGCTCCCCGCTACTTTTTTTAACGCTACCTATAGGTTAAAAAATCCCTTTACCATTATACCAAAATTTTTTAATTGCTTTAAGTGTTACATACTAAACTTTCGGAGTAAGTAAAGCGCATAAATATACTTATAGTGTGGCGTATTTATAAAATTAGCTGGATATATACGCAAACAGGCTTTGTGTAAATTTTTGTGTGCTTTGTGATATATTTTTACCGTAAAGGAAAAATGCAAAGACCACAAAGCTGCTTGTAAGCACCATCTTAAATAAAAAAGATAAAAAACCACTTCATTATTTACCTCCGAAACTTTAGTTACATATCAAGTTTCACAACCATAATTTTTTTATTTTGGTTATCTATTGAATTTGCGGGTTTAAAGTTTTAAAATTACATTTGAACCTTAAAACATCCTAAAACAATGCTACCCAAAATAAATTTTACACAAACACAAGCCTATCAATACCTTGCCAACCATTTAGTTGATATTTCCGATAAGCATATCGCCCAGCTTTTTAAAAACGATGAAAACCGCTTCGCAAAATTTTCGGTTTTGTTTAACGATATATACCTAGATTATTCGAAAAACAGGGTAGATGATACTACTATGGCTTTACTGTTTCAGCTGGCCCACGAATGTGGCCTAGGCGATGCCATAAAAGCAATGTTTAACGGCGATATTATAAACCAAACCGAAAACCGAGCTGTACTACATACTGCCTTACGTAACCGTAGCAATACGCCAATATTGGTGGATGGTGTAAATATAATGCCCGAAATTAATACTGTTTTGGGTAAGATGAAAGATTTTTCAAACGCCATAATTTCGGGTAATTGGAAAGGCTACACAGGCAAAGCCATTACCGATGTGGTAAATATAGGCATAGGTGGCTCCGACCTTGGCCCCGTAATGGTTACCGAAGCATTAAAAGCGTATAAAAACCACCTAAACCTACATTTTGTTTCCAATGTAGATGCTACCCATATTGTAGAAACCCTTAAAAATTTAAACCCCGAAACTACCTTGTTTTTGGTAGCTTCAAAAACATTTACCACCCAAGAAACCATGAGCAACGCATTAAGTGCCCGCAATTGGTTTTTAAATGCTGGTGCTACCGATGCCGATGTGGCCAAACATTTTGCCGCATTATCTACCAATGCTAAGGCTGTGGCCGAGTTTGGTATTGATACCCAAAATATGTTTGGTTTTTGGGATTGGGTAGGTGGCCGCTACTCGTTATGGAGTGCTATTGGGATGCCTATTGCCTTATCTATTGGTTTTGAGAACTTTGAGGAACTTTTGCTAGGCGCACACCAAATGGATAATCATTTTAAAGAAACCGATTTCGAACAAAATATACCTGTAATTTTAGCCTTATTAGGCGTATGGTACAATAACTTTTTTGAAGCCGAAACCCAAGCTATTTTACCTTACGACCAATATTTGCACCGCTTTGCAGCCTATTTTCAACAAGGTGATATGGAAAGCAATGGTAAATATGTAAACCGAAATGGGGAGAAAGTAACCTACCAAACAGGCCCAGTTATTTGGGGCGAACCTGGCACCAATGGCCAACACGCTTTTTACCAACTTATACACCAAGGCACCAAACTTATTCCTTGCGATTTTATTGCCCCCGCACAATCACACAACCCGCTAGGCCAACACCATAACATGTTGCTATCCAATTTTTTTGCACAAACCGAAGCCTTAATGAACGGTAAAACCAGCGATGAAGTAGTGGCCGAATTAGTTATGGCAAATAAAAGTGCCGATGAAATAGAAACTTTAGCACCTTTTAAAGTTTTTGAAGGCAACCGCCCTACCAATTCTATATTGGTTAAAAAAATTACACCCCGCACTTTGGGCTCGCTTATAGCCATGTACGAACATAAAATATTTGTACAAGGCGTTATTTGGAACATTTTTAGTTTCGACCAATGGGGCGTAGAACTTGGTAAACAACTGGCCAATAAAATATTACCCGAACTAAAAAACGATGAAGCAATAAACTCCCACGATTCATCCACCAATGGCTTGATAAATTTGTATAAGGAATGGAGGTGATGGGAAGTAAAAATAAAAATTAAAAAGGCTCTTTTTATTGGAGAGTTGGAGTAGTGTTTGAGTATGTGGATGGCACTGCTTTTTGAGCGTTTCGCCCCATTGGTGTGCCACTATACACGATAAAAACCAACCAATACAGCTATAAAATATACTCCGCTGTTGTTTGGTATGCTACCCGCAAAAAAAAATGTGGTTCGAAATTTCTCCTTAATTAATAACGTAGCTTTGAATATTATAAAACTAAACTCCCCTATTTTGTATTCAAGTTTTTTAAAAAGCTCATTGTTTGTTATTTGTGTTGATTTCCAAATCTTATAAAAATTTTATCTCTTGGTTTTTCATCCAAGTTATTTAAAAACCAATTAGCTTCTTCTAAAAATATGGTGGTAAATTTAGCTTTCATTTTACCTTTCAGAAAGGTAATTGTTTCTTATTTTAGGAAACCAGTAAATTTATTTTTTGAAAATGTGTTTGTTTTAACCGTGGTGAGTGGCACACGAAAAGTAAATTTTTCTTATATCGCCAACCACTAAAAAAAATCCAATCAAAAATCTACTTCCTTTCACTCAAATCAAAAATCCGCAATCAAAAATCCTCATTAATCACCTTTTATCTTCTTGTTTTCCAGCGCTTTTTCTACCTTTTTAATACTACCCTCAACAGGGAGATTTTCAGGCATTTCTCCGCCAATTTCCTCAATAGTTTTACGCACTTTTTTACCAACCTCGTAGTGGGTTTGGTTAGCATTTTGTTTTCCTTTTATTTCTTCGCGTTTTAATTTTTCTTCGGTTTGTGTGGCTCTAAAAAGATTGGCTGCTAATTCTGTACTGCCCATGTGGTCTAATATCTGCTGGCTTTTTTTAAGGCCTTTTTTATGATGTATGGCTTTAGCATCTAAACCTCCATATAAGCCTTTGTAGCCATAGTTTTGAAAAATAGCATAATCCAAAGGGTTTATTACGCCAGCATCTTTGGCCGCAGCGGCCAGTTGGGTATTATGTTTTGTTAATTCGTTCCGTAAAAACAAACGTTTTTCATCTTCGTTACTTAGGCGATTATATTCGTCCATTTGCTGTATTTCTCGCAAGCGGGTTTGTACAGCAAAATAGGTTTGCCCTAATGCAACAGTTTGCTTGCTTGGGTCGGCATTTTGTACTATTAAGTAACAGGCATACCGGCTAAGTTTATAGCTTGAGTAGCTGTGTGTTGCACCAGAACCAACAGCTACCACCTCGTTGACTTCAACGAGGTGGTTCTCCACCGGCTGCCCACTATTTTTACAAGCTTCCTTTGCTTTTTCAATTACAGCTGTAAAATTTCTAAAATCAGTATATTCTAATGCTTTGGCTAACTGTCTTGCCATCCAGTATTCGTTGCCATTTTCATCTAACTGTTTTATTTGTTCAAAAATTGGTAATGCTTGTTTAGTTATATTTGTTGCCATAATTTTTGTTTTTTAGGAAATTTGTAGCTGTTTTTATTACGCTGAAATCATAAACCTATCTTTTTATTTTTTAGCATTTGGTGTGTAGAGGTAATCAAGAGGAAAATCGTAATATTATTTTATTGAAATTTTCTTTTATTGGGATTTTGACGATTTGAAAAAAATGAGAGAATTTCTATTTTATTGGTTATTATTCTGTAATACAGTGTATTGTGTGTTAAAATAACGACTCTTCTAATTTTATTCTCATCATCAGAAACTTGAAATAAATTTGGATTTTGAGACAATAAGATTAAAGTTGCTTCGAGTTTAATAGCAAGGTTTCTTAATTCTTTTTCTGTCCAATTTTCTTCTAAATATTCAATAGTGTTTTGTAATTCTGTTAGTGCAAAATCAGTCCAAAAAACTTTATAACCATTTTTCATACAGTTTTCTAGCGTTTAAATGTGGGTTTAATTTCCCCGAATTCGCATCTTGTAAACCTTGTTCAATAGATTGTTTTTCGATTTCGGAAATGGTATTCCACCAATCCTTGTTTTCATTCTTCCTTAAATCTATTATTTTCTCTATAATAATCGAATCTTCAAGAGTTGAAAGCCATTGTATTAAGTCTAATTTTTTGCTTTGTATTAATTCAATATTCATCACATAAAATTTTTAATCTAAAAGTACTAATATATTTGTATAGTATTTTAAATCCGGGATTAAAATAGTTTTTTCTGAGTGAATTGGTATTTATATGATTTTACCCGTTGATGGTTGTACAGCATGGGTAGTTTTTCGTGTTTGGTGTGCCCAACCAACTGTGGAGGAAGATTAATTCTTAAATCTTCTAGCTTAACTTAAATATTAATCATAATTGTTTTATTAATCTTTTCTATAACGGGTTTAAAAGACACAACGGGCATTTTATACAAATTATAGCGAAAGTAGAACTTTTGACCATTATCAAATTTTATTAAAAAAACATTCAAATAAAACGAGGCAAAGAAAATAGAGTCAATTGTATAGGTTAAATTAATGTCAATAATTTCGGTTTTACTGATTCTTTTGAATAAATAACCTTTTTCTTTTAAAACATAAAAATCCCAATCTAAACAGCCAAATTTTATAAAAAAAACAAGAAAAAAAATGGATAGTAAACAATACAAATAAACTCCAAATGATACGTTTACATTCCATTCAAAATAAATCCATAGCGTAAAATAAAAGCATATTGGAGAACTACCTATTAAAAGAGACATTACTCTCCCAAAAACATTATTAACACTTACCTTAAAATTTTCCATTTCCCTTTTTTTTGTGTCTAAGTTAGTACTCTTTTTACTCGATTTGATGATTCTTAAACCCTATGTGTTAGAATCATTTTAAAAACAAATAAAACATTAGTATATCAAAAAAAACAGCTATCACAATGAAAATACATAGCAAAAGATAGAACAGTCGTTTCCTAAAAACTAATACCACAAAAGACAAGCAAGTGAAAACAATTATGCTTAAAATTATGAGTTGATCGCCAAGTTCATAACCAAAATAAGCATCGGTAATAAAATACCATAAACAGAAAAACGTAATATAAATAGTGTGAAATATCAAATAAAAAGACACCAATTTACTCTTATTCATCTTTTGCTTTTTAATAAATTAAACATTAGTGTCCCCTCTCGCCCAAATCATAAATCCGCAATCAAAAATCAAAAATCCACTCCCACTCACCCAAATCACAAATCCCCAATCCGCAATCAAAAATCTACTCCTCCTCATTTACCGTAAACCCATTTCCCTCTAAGCCATAGCGCACTATTTTTTTAGCAATAGGTTTTTTATTAATGGTATCGGCTTCATCAAAAAGGTTTATTTCTCTAAAAAGTTTGCCTTCTTTTACATAAAATTTATCGTTGCCTCGGTATTGTTTTTTGGTTTTTGAGCTTAAATCGGGGAAGCGTATTTTGTTGGCATCTTTTAAAAATTCGTAGCACATTACCTCTGCCGATTTATATTTGTCGTTTTTTTGGTAAACCACTATTACTTCGGGGTTGCCGTCTATATCCATATCGGTATTAAAAACTTCGGATAGCTTACCGTTTAGGTTATCGGTTTCGGCTACCGCAAAATCGTTTTTTAACGAATCGGATTTTAGGATTAGCAGCGATGAGGTGGAATCGGCACCACGCCCCCAACTAAAAATATCAAAAATTAAGCCTGGCCCAACCTCTACTTTTTGGTGGTTACGAAAAGGGGCTGGTAACTTTGGTGTAGTAGTTTTTCTGGGGTTGGCGATTTTAACATCGCTGTTGCAAGCAAACAG
>RDXP01000020.1 GCA_004292865.1 Sphingobacteriales bacterium | reverse complement strand
CCTGTAAAAGCAAGCGGCGGAAAGCCGTCGTTTTCAACATATTCAATCTCGGCACCTAAATCTCGCAAGGCATTTACCAAAATTCCGATAGGGCGTTGTTTCATCCTATCGGAACCGGTTAGTGTAATTTTGTTACTTTTTGTAGCATAATAAGCTGTTAAAAAACGCATTGCAGTACCCGCTGGCCCTACATTTACTTCATCGGCAGTAGCCTGATGATTTAAAATATGGTTTAGCGTTACGGTATCGGCAGCGGTAGAAAGGTTGTTTATTTTAACCCTTCCTTCGCTTAATGCGGCTAATATTAATGCCCTATTGCTTTCGCTTTTAGAACCCGTAAGTTGTATAAGGGCATTGGTATTAAACGTTTTTTTCTTTAACAGGATATTGCTCATAATTTATTTTACAGCCGTTTTTTCTTCGTTCATAATAGCGGTTTGCTTACGGATAGATTCGCTGTGTATTAGTTCTAAAACTTTCTCTATAAAGTCTTTATCTAATTTTAAGGCTTCGCCAATGGCGGTACGTTTTTGCAAAATCTCGTCCCAACGGTTCACCTGTAAAATGGTAACATCGTTATCACGTTTGTAAGTGCCAATTTTTTCCACAATCGACATACGTTCGCCCAATTTTTGGAAAATTTGGTCGTCTATCCTATCAATGCTGCCTCTCATTTCGGTAAGCTTGTTGGTAAATTCAGAGTTTTCCGAATCGGGCGTACGCAAAGTTAAGGTATCAATTAATTCGCTTAAAGCTGCTGGGGTTAATTGTTGTTTGGCATCTGTCCAAGCTACGCTAGGGTCTATATGCGCCTCAATCATAAGGCCTTGCATATCTAAATCTAAAGCCTTTTGTGAGATAAAACCTATCAAATCTCTAGTACCACATATATGGCTAGGGTCGTTTAAAATTGGCAAATTAGGGGCAATGGTTTTTAGGGCGATGGCCAAATCCCACATAGGTTCGTTTCTAAACGCCGATTTTTCGTAGCTCGAAAAACCACGGTGAATAGCAGCCAATTTGGTTATGCCTGCTCGATTAATGCGTTCTAAAGCACCAATCCATAACGATAAATCGGGATTGATAGGGTTTTTTACCATTACTGGGATATCTACACCTTTCAAAGCATCGGCAATTTCTTGTACGGTAAAGGGGTTTACAGTGCTCCTCGCTCCTATCCAAAGTATATCAACACCTGCTTTTAAAGCCATTTCTACATGTTTTGCCGTAGCTACTTCAACCGCAGTAGGAAAGCCAGTTTCTAGTTTTGCTCGGTTAAGCCACACTAAACCTTCGGCACCTATGCCTTCAAACTCGCCTGGGCGGGTACGTGGTTTCCAAATACCAGCTCTTAAAACGCTAACCTTACCAGTTGCTTTTAACAAGTGTGCAGTAGCTAATAATTGCTCTTCGGTTTCGGCACTACAAGGGCCCGAAATAATTAATGGTTCGCTTGTAGCTGGCATCCAGCTGCTTAATGGCGCAATATTTAAGTCTAATTTCATTTTAATGGGTATTTTAAGGTTTTATATTTTATTTTTGGTTTGTTATTTATGTTAAATAAAAAAAGACCCGAACTGTACAGCCGGGTCTTTTTTGTATGTGTTTATATTTTTTACATACTAAGCCCCGTTTCTATTGCGATAGAAAAAGTAAACGTAGTAATATGTGTTGTTTAAAGTCATTTATTTTTTTGTGAATGCAAATGTACATTAATAATGTAAAGATGCAAGAAATATTTTGGATTTATGATTCAATGTCGTTTACTTAAGCAAAAATAGTTAATTTTTTAATCAAGTATAGTTTTTATATACGAGATTTTTATTGTATTTTTAAGTAGTATATAGGGG
>RDXP01000097.1 GCA_004292865.1 Sphingobacteriales bacterium | reverse complement strand
AATCGTACTTAGTTTAACTGCTTTATTTGCAGTTGCAATTGGAGCTAACGCTCAAGACACACCGCTTTCTATTTCTGGTTACGCAGATACGTATTACAAATTTGATTTTGCTGAACGAGAAAACATTAAAACTAGTTTTGCAACAGACCAAAACTCTGTTTCTTTAGGTATGATTGGTGTTGCTTTAAAGAAAACTACTGGTAAAGCATCTTTTGTAGGTGAATTATCTTTTGGTCCACGTGGTCAGGGGCAATCCATTTACAACATTAATAGTTTATTTGACGAAAGCAAACACGGTTTTAACATCCAAAATTTAAACATGACTTATGCTTTTACGCCTGAGTTTAGTATGGCCGCTGGCTTCTTTAGTACTTTTGTGGGTTACGAAGTTATTGCACCTACTGGTAATTTTAACTACTCTACTTCTTATTTATTCACTAACGGGCCATTCCAAAATGCAGGAGTAAAAGCAACTTACGCTTTTTCTCCTAAAGTTAGTTTAATGGTGGGTGGTTTCAACGATAATTGGAACGTTTACAAAGCTGAGTCGAAATTTGGTATCTCAACTTTAGGAGCTCAGTTAATGCTTGCACCAGTTGAAGGCTGGAGTGCTTACTTAAATGTGCTTTCTGGTTACGTATCAGGTACTATTTTAGATTTGACAAGTACTTACCAAGTAACAAAATCATTTAAAGTTGGTGTTAATGCAGCCGATTGGACTGCGGGTGTCGGTAATACTACTGTTGCTGCAACTAAGAAAGGTGGTTATACTGGCGGTGCTTTGTACTTGCAAAATGCTTTCACAGAAAAATTCAGTTTAGGTGTAAGAGGCGAATACTTTACCTCTAAATCTGTTAAAGATATGGATAGTATGGAAATTGGTTATACATTATCTGGAGTTGCTCCTAAAGAGTCAGTTATTGCTGCAACCTTAACTGCTAACTTTAAAGCAGGTGGTTTAACCTTTATTCCAGAGGTTAGATTGGATAATGGTTCTGTAACTCAGTTTATGAAAAAAAATGGAACTGATATGACTAAACAAGCTACTCAAGCTTCTTTAGCTGTTGTTTACGCATTTTAATCACAATAATATTTTAAAAAAAAGGGCGCTTATGTAAGTGCCCTTTTTTTTTGCCTTTGTGCCAAACATTTTGATTGTATATGTATATTCGTAACTAGTTTTGTAGCCAAATAACAAATAAAACAAAAAGCCGTTAACATCAAATTAAAATATAACAATATGAATAAATTATATGTAACCCTAATAGCCTTGGTGCTTTTTTCGGGTAGTTTAACTGCACAAATAGATAAAAGCAAAAGGCTTAGCCCGCCTGCCACAATATGCGATACATTATACAATGGCAATGTTGTAACTATTGATTATAGCAGGCCTTACCTAAAAAACCGAACGGTAGGTAAAGAGGTGGCAACCTTAGATTCGGTATGGCGTACTGGTGCTAATGAAGCTACAACCATTGAGCTTAAAAAAGATGCAAAAATAAAAGGTAAGCTATTGCCAGCTGGTAAATATGCTTTATTTACTATACCGGGCAAAAAAAAATGGACAATAATTTTTAACAAAACATGGGACCAGTGGGGTGCTTTCGAGTATAAAAAAGAGTTGGATGTATTGCGTGTACAAGTTAAGGTCGAAACCGAAAAAACCTTAACCGAACAGTTTACCATTGAAATAGAAAAAGATGGCGAAATAGAACTAAAATGGGGAAATGTGGAGGTAGAATTTACCCTAAAGTAAATAGCTAATTTTAAAGATATTAAATTAAAAAGCAAGCCTTAAAAACGCTGTTTTTAATACGTTCCAAGCCGTGGTGCGTGTATTTTTAGCAACACAAATCCTACAAGTCTTATTTTATCTCTGGCAGATTTTAAGTTATTATATACTAAACTTTCGGAGGATTAAATTATTTAGATGCGTTAATTTAAAACTTATACATGTACTTACAATGCAGCGTATTTATAAAACAAGCTGGGTATAAATTTATAGGCTTTGCGTAAATCTTTGTGTTCTTTGCGGTAAAACCTAAAATTATTTTTACCGCAAAGTTTGCAAAGGAAAAGCGCAAAGAACACAAAGTTGGTTGTAAGCATCATCAGTAAAAAAAAACAAAAAAATACCTCATTATTTAAGCTCCGAAACTTTAATCCCAAGCCGTGGTGCGTGTATTTTTAGCAACACAAATCCTACAAACCTTATTTTATCTCATTAAAAAAAAATAAGTTGTTATATATTAAGCTATTATATCGTAACTAAAATTTAAAAAAAAATGCGAAACGTAAATAATTACGTTTCGCATTTAAAATTCGCAACTAATATAATTTAGAATTTTAATATTTTAAAATCTGTACGTCTATTGGCTTGATGCTGTTCATCAGTACATTCTATATTGTTTTTACATTTATTTACCAATAGTTTTTCGCCATAGCCTTTGGCTTTAATTCGTTTTGCACTAATGCCACGCTCAACTATATAATTTACTGCCGATGCTGCTCGTCGTTGAGATAGCGCAAGGTTGTAATTATCTTTAGCTCGGCTATCGGTATGCGAGCGAAGTTCTATTTTTAGGGTTGGGTTGTCTAACATTGTTTGTACTAAACCATCCAACACATTTGCGGCATCGAGCCTAATATTATCTTTATCAAAATCGTAGTAAATATTGGGAAGGTTAATTATTTTACCTATTTCAAACAACGAATCTAGGCTTAAATCAACAGTAAAAATTTGAGATTTTTTTAACCCTTTGGTGCTTAATAAAACAGAGTCGGATTGAAATTTTTGTTTTTTAGCTATTAGGGCATAATCAACCTCGGGCTTTAAATCAAATAAGTAGCTGCCATCGGGGTTGGTTTTAACGTTATCAACTATTTTAACACCGTTTTCGTACAGCGAAACTGTGGTGCCAGGCAAAGAAACCGTTGTTGGTTTTTTTAATATTTTACCTTTTACGGCAAATACAGGTGGTTTTTCTTTGATAAAAGTGAAAGCAAAAATATCGTCGCTACCGTAGCCTGCAAAACGGTTTGATGAAAAGTAACCGTTAGTAGTATCAGCGGCTATGTTATAAATTGATAAACCAAAATCATCGCCCGATGAGTTTATTGGGTATTTAAGGTTGCTTACATTTATCCAATTGGTTTTATTACCTGTGGCTTTAAATATATCTAAACCGCCCATGCCTATATGGCCATTGCTTGCAAAAAACAAAGTATCGGCAGTAATTGTTGGGAACATTTCGTTAGCAATTGTGTTTACAGCGTTTCCGGCATTTTGGGGTTTATCCCACTTTCCTTCGCTTGTTAAATTGCTAAACCAAATATCGGTACCACCAAAACCACCCGGCATATCTGATGTAAAATACAGTGTTTGCTCATCGTTACTTAAAGCGGCTTGCCCTACCGAGTATAATTTTACATTGTTATAAGCAAACGGTTGGGAGGTATATTTGCCCGCATTTAGGGTGTAAATATATAATTCGAGGTTGTTGTTTCTAAACTTTAATTTATTTTCTTTTATTTTTTTACCTTTTTTTCCTTCGTAATTGGTAGTAACAAAAAATTTATCGCCCGCTTTATTGGTAACTAAAGGGCCTATATGGTATTTCTCTTTATTGTAAATGGCACTATCTAATTTCGGGTTATTTATCGAAAAATTATCAGCTACATCGGCTTTGTAAATCCTTAAAAAGGAGTTACCTGTACGTTTATATTGGTCTTTTTTTGATGTTGGCTTTGCTTCGGTAACAAAATATGCTTTTTTGTTATTGGCAAAAAGCCCAAAGTTTGATAGGTTGGTATTTACCGCATTTTGGTTTACTATTTTGTGGCTTGTAGGCTTAGCCATCCAGGTAATTGCCGAATCGCAACCTATTAAATCGATTATAACCGATGCGGTATCTTTGGATGCAACAATATAATCGATAAAAACTTGTTTGGCTTGTAAATACTTTGCGTTTGATTTAAGCACCATTGCATAGGGTTTAAGTATGTCGGCACTGTTTTGGGTAAGTAGGGTTAGCTGCTCGTAAATTTTTTCGGCAGTTTGGGTATTGTTTAATTTTACATAACAATTGGCCAAGCGGGTTAAATTTCTAACCTTAAACACTTTGTTTTGCGCAAGCTGAGCGTACATTTCGCTTGCATCTTTGTAATTGTATGATGCGTAGGCTTTGTCGGCTTTCTTTTGAAAACTATCGGCATCTTGGCTATAAAGCAATGTTACATTTGCTATTGCTAGCATAAATACTAAAATAAAAGTTAGGTATTTTTTGTTCATTTTATGGATGTTAAAAAAAAATTAAATAAAATAATTTGCTTTAGTTAAAAGAAACGAGGGCTTAAAATACGTTGGTTTTTACTTGGCAAAGTTAAACCAATGGTAAGTTCGTGTGCGCCACTTTGCTGATTACTAAGCCCACTAAGGGTATAATCGTACGAGTAGCCTACCCTTAACTCATCGGTAACGAAAAGCTGTAGCACCCCCGATACTGCGTTTAAACTACTTAAAGATTGCCCTTGGCTGTATTTTTCCGACTTTATGTTTAAACCTGTACGGTACGATGCGCCCACCCAAAACTTATCTTTAAAAATAAACATGGTATTAATATCAACACTTGTGGGGCCTCTAAAATCTTCTTTAACCAATACACTTGGGCGTAATTTTAATTCTTCGTTTAGGCTATGTAAGGTTCCTACAATAAGGTAAAGGTTACGCCTTCTTTTAATGTTGTTATAGGTTATTGAGTTAATATCTACGATGTTATTACCTATACCGCCCGAAAACAAATCGGTTAACGATACGCCTGCATAAAATTTAGATGTATTGTAATAAACACCCATACGGGCATCGGGTACAAAATTACTAAATTGAGATGCTGGCACACTAGGGTCGTTTTTTATTACCGAATTTAATATGCCTCCATCTAAGCTGTAATTAGTTACGCCCACGCCTAAACCAAAACTTAAACGTTTGGTATCAAAAGCATCGAGTTGTAAACGGTATGCGTAGTTTAAATAACCCGATACCGACGATTGTGGGCCAAGTTTATCGCCAGTTAATTGTAACCCTATTCCCATTTTTTTGTTTTCGGGATCAATAATACCATCAATTGATAGTGAGCCTGTTTTAGGTGCGCCGTTTATCCCAACCCATTGGGTACGTAAGCCCGATTGTATAAACCACTCTTCTTTATAACCTGCATAAGCAGGGTTTACGCTTAAAGCATTAAACATATATTGGGTAAACTGTATATTTTGTTGCCCGCTTGCCGTTTTATAGCCCGCAATGCTAATAAGGATAATGAGTATATTTTTTTTGAAATTTCGCATTTTTAATATTTCTTAATTAAGATAGTTTTATTGAAAAAAAAAATTAAAGTTTGATAAGCACCCAACCTTTTAAAACTTTAGATTCGGTTAAGGTTTTTAACTTAATAATGTAGTAATACGTTCCTTCGTTTAAACCTTGGGCTAACCATTGATTTTGGTAATTTAAGTTTTTATACACTTGGCTTCCCCATCTGTTATATATCTCTATTGCTACATTTGTATAATTATTAATACCTACAATTTCAAAGGTATCGTTTATACCATCGCCATTAGGTGTAAATACATTGGGTATAAATAAACCGTCAACCGTAATTTTTACAGTTGCGGTATTGGTTTGGTTACCATTACCATCTTTTACTTTGTACCTAAATTCATCTATACCTACAAAATTAGGATTAGGCGTGTAGGTAAAAGTACCGTCTTTATTATCTATTACTTTACCATTTGTGGGGTTTGTAAACTCAAGCGTATTTACATCTAAAGGCGAGCCATCGGGTATATCGTTGGTTATAATATCAAATTTTACCTCTTTATCCATTTCGGTTTTAACATTATCATCAACCGCTACGGGTTCTGTTTTGCCTACGATAATGGTAACTGTTGCCGTATTTGAGATTAGTACGTTTGCATCTTTAACGGTATAATTAAATGTAAATGTGCCAATAAATGGAGGGGTAGCACTAGGTGTAGTATATGTAATTACACCTTCAGCATTTTTTACTATTGTACCATTTGCTGGTAATAAATTTGTTGGCTCAATTGATTTAATATTTATTAAACTGCTAACACCTTTAACATAAGGCGTAAAATTAATTACTGTATTTTTTGTGCCTTGTTTAATTTTAACTGTGAAATTATCAGCAACTGGCGGTTTAGGTAGTTCTGTTATAGTTTGGCCTGCTACACCACTACCATCTGTTGATGTTGCGGTAACAAGTTCTCCTTTAGGGTTTGTACCTGTTGCAGTTGCTGTATTAGATACTTTACCATTTATTACATCTGCTGGGGTAATTTTATAGGTTGCTGTATAAGCAACATTATTAAACGCCCCTGGTGCAAGGCTCGCAATAGGGCTTCCTGTTAAGGTTACATTTGGTACAAGGTCGGCTATTGAAATAGCTGAAATAGTTAGGTTACCAGTATTTTTTACTTCAAAGCTATATGTAATTACATCGCCTAATAAAAAAGCACCGCCAATACCAGAACCTACGTTTTTAACTTTTTTAATTAAAGAAATTGTACTAACAGGTGTAATAACAACTGGTGAAAAACAACTATACGCTGGGTTATCACTTGTTAAAGTTGCAACAACATCTTCATCTTTAGGGTTTTTACCTTTAGCATTTGCAGTAAAACTTACTGAACCAGTATTTACATCGTTTTGTGTAATAATGTAACTTACTTTTACAGAAGTATTGGTTTCTTTTGGTAAAAGTTTATCAATATTTCCTATTTCATTATTATTACCGTCTTTAATAATAATATTAGTAATTGTAACGTCTGCTGTATTAGTAACTTGGAAAGTGTAATCTATTTTATCGCCCGCATCGGTAAATTTGTTATTGTTAACATCTACTACCACACAGTTTTTGCCAAGTGTAATGCTAGCTTTTGTTGGAAAAACAATTACCGTGGGCGTATCGTTAGTGGTGCTTGTTCCCGATACATCGGTTACTGGGTTGTTTAATGGGTCGCGGCCTG
>RDXP01000063.1 GCA_004292865.1 Sphingobacteriales bacterium | reverse complement strand
ACAACTAAAAGAGAAAAAAAGTGATTTGAGCCCCGAAAAAGCTATTGATATCCTTAAAACAATTTACAAAATCAGCTTCATAACTACATACTCAAATACGTTACACACTAAATTAATTCTAAAAAATAACGAACAAACAGAATTAATCAACCTGTTTCAACTCAAAATTTAGCTCGGGTGTCCCAGCGCACAAAACAGGAAATAAGAGCTAATTTTTTAATACAAGTAAAACACCAAAGCCGATACAAATTGCATCGGCTTTGGTGTTTTACTTGTAGCTTATATATTTTAAAGGCAATAAAAACCTTGATAATGGGCAGCGTATAAAGGCTTAAAAAATTTAGTTTGCACTTGCTTTTTTAGCTTCGGCTTTCATGGCTTCGTTGGCCGTAATTACAATTTCTACCCTTCTGTTTTTTGCTCTTCCATCTTCGCTTTCATTTGATGCAATAGGCTCGCTTTTACCCTTTCCTAATACTTTTAAACGGCCGAAATCAACCCCTTTGCTAGCTGCGTAGCTACGTACAGACGACGAACGTTCTAAAGAAAGTTTATTGTTATAAGCATCGGTTCCTACGGCATCGGTATGGCCTACAACCATAATATCGGTATCGGGATATTTATTTAACGAAGCAGCTAAATTATCAATATTTTGCTTTGCGGTAACGGTTAGCTCCGATTTGCCAAAACCAAACAATATGCCCGAATCAAATTTTACCAAAATACCTTCGCCAGTATTTGTTACCTCGGCTCCTGGTATTGATTGTTCTAACTCTTTAGCCTGCCTATCCATTTTACGGCCAATAAAAGCACCCGCTGTACCACCTATTGCACCGCCAATAAGTGCGCCTACGGCGGTATTACCAGCTTTTTTACCAATTAATGCACCTAGTGCGCCCCCTGCAACTGCGCCAATACCGGCTCCTTTTTGTGTTTTCGACATTGATTTGCACCCAGGTAATATAGCTACCACGGCAAATACAAAGGCTAAAGTTAACGCTGTAATTTTTAATTTGTTCGATTTCATGATTTTAGATTTAATTGTTTATTTACTTTTACAAAATAATGCCAAAATTAGGTTAATTTTTTGTTTTTATATGTTAAATAACGCTACAAAATCAATTTCTATTATAGGTTGTGGCTGGTTGGGTTTCCCGCTGGCTAAATTTTTACTCGCCCAAGGTTATACTGTTAAAGGCTCTACCACCCAGCCCGAAAAAACAATTACCCTTAGCGCCAGCGGTATCGAGGCTTTTGTAGTACAATTAAATCCTACCTTAAATGGAAATAATATAAGCGAATTTTTGCATTCAGATGTATTAATTGTAAACATCCCACCGGGTAGAAATTCTTTGGTGGATGATTATCTTTTAAAAATTATTAACTTAAATGATGCCGTAAATAACTCCATAATTAAAAAAATTATTTTTATTTCTTCTACTTCGGTTTATCCAGAAAGTAATGACTGGGTAGATGAAGAAACCGAAATCGACAAAAACTCGGTTAATGGATTACGCATGTTTAATGCCGAACAAGTTTTTAGAAACAACCCCAACCTGCAAACAACCATTATTAGAATGGCAGGCTTAATAGGTACCGACAGGCATCCTGGGAGGTTTTTTGCTGGTAAACAAAATATTGCTGATGGCTTGGTTCCCGTAAATTTAATTTGTTTGGCGGATTGTATTGGATTAATTTCCACGGTTATCGAACGTGATTTTTGGCATAAAACTATCAACGGCGTTGCGCCCAGCCACCCTTGTAAACAAGATTTTTACACCCTAGCCACCATGCAACTTTATGGTAAGCGCATTAGTTTTATCCCCGAAAAGGGAAAACATAAAATGGTGCGTAGTAATGTGG
>RDXP01000126.1 GCA_004292865.1 Sphingobacteriales bacterium | reverse complement strand
TACAACCTTAATCGCACCATACTGGAATTGAAATTATTAGCAGGAGTTTAAAAGGGATAGCAAAAGAATACCTTAATCGCACCATACTGGAATTGAAATTGGCTAAACGCATCCGAGCGGTCGCCCGTGTGGTGACCTTAATCGCACCATACTGGAATTGAAATTATTAGCAGGAGTTTAAAAGGGATAGCAAAAGAATTAACCTTAATCGCACCATACTGGAATTGAAATCTTTGTAGGCGTAAATATCATAAAACACGTTAAACACCTTAATCGCACCATACTGGAATTGAAATTCTACTACTTTTACTTCAAAAGCATTATGATACATAACCTTAATCGCACCATACTGGAATTGAAATATTAACATATTTTAATATTCTTTCTCTGATAGCCCCACCTTAATCGCACCATACTGGAATTGAAATCAGCCTGTATGCGTTAATAACGCATTAAAAAGAGGGAACCTTAATCGCACCATACTGGAATTGAAATATGAAGAAAGTTATGTTATGTGGATGTTTGAAAACACCTTAATCGCACCATACTGGAATTGAAATTTAATATTTGCAGTTTTCATTTGTTTAAATTATATAACCTTAATCGCACCATACTGGAATTGAAATTCGCGAATCGGGACAAATCGAGCAGGACTCCGACCACCTTAATCGCACCATACTGGAATTGAAATCGTTTTTCGTGAGAGTCTAAAGCCTTTAAAAATACAGACCTTAATCGCACCATACTGGAATTGAAATAATTGAGCAAGATGTAACAGAAATAAGGCAAGCACTACCTTAATCGCACCATACTGGAATTGAAATAGAACATATGCTTTTTGTTAAATTTTGTCACACCAACCTTAATCGCACCATACTGGAATTGAAATAGCGTAACGGTGTACATGGGCGATTGTTTTATTGCTTACCTTAATCGCACCATACTGGAATTGAAATATGGTTGCATCCCAATTGCTACCAAGTGGTTCGATTACCTTAATCGCACCATACTGGAATTGAAATTTGGGAATTGAATGGCGAAAAATTAAATGATTTACGACCTTAATCGCACCATACTGGAATTGAAATGAATATTACGGAATAAGAGAAGACGAAAATGGCAATACCTTAATCGCACCATACTGGAATTGAAATAACGAAACCCTATCTGTTAGTGTTAGTGTTAGTGATACCTTAATCGCACCATACTGGAATTGAAATTATAACAATATAACGCCTTCTAAAACATTCGATAATACCTTAATCGCACCATACTGGAATTGAAATCGCAAAACAATTATACTGGTAGCGTGGATGGTTAACCCACCTTAATCGCACCATACTGGAATTGAAATTATTTTAGATTTTATAAACTCGGAGTTTGCCGAGGGACCTTAATCGCACCATACTGGAATTGAAATTTGCTCACAATAAGCCTCGTATATCAGCTTATTTCGACCTTAATCGCACCATACTGGAATTGAAATTTCAAAGGCGGTTTCTATTTCGGCATAACCACTAATACCTTAATCGCACCATACTGGAATTGAAATAATAAAGTGGTATTGGGAGATAGTTATGCGGTTATACCTTAATCGCACCATACTGGAATTGAAATATACCTAATTATATAGCATAACCACACGCCAAAGCCCACCTTAATCGCACCATACTGGAATTGAAATTAATGGCCTTGGTTGCTATCTACATACGGCGGGTCACCTTAATCGCACCATACTGGAATTGAAATAGGCGAAAAGCGTGGGAGAGTTACTGGCAATGTACACCTTAATCGCACCATACTGGAATTGAAATCCGTGTTACAGGCAAGTGTTAGCACCCTACACAATAGACCTTAATCGCACCATACTGGAATTGAAATTGGGTTATAGCTTCCTTTTTATCTATAATTGATTGCACCTTAATCGCACCATACTGGAATTGAAATTATCGGAGAATATTACAAATACTGGGCGCACCCTCAACACCTTAATCGCACCATACTGGAATTGAAATACTCTTTCTAAATTTTACTTGCGATGGGTTGTTAGCACCTTAATCGCACCATACTGGAATTGAAATGCAGTTTTCAAGGACTTCGTAAAAGGGTTCTATGGTGACCTTAATCGCACCATACTGGAATTGAAATTTAATAAGCGGTTACTGTCATATTTGCCGCTTATGACCTTAATCGCACCATACTGGAATTGAAATCTTTATCGTTATTGGCGTTTACGTTTTTTTGTAGTTACCTTAATCGCACCATACTGGAATTGAAATTAAAATAGGTAGTAAGGTTGAGGTTTCCATATAGCACCTTAATCGCACCATACTGGAATTGAAATGTCTAAACGGTCAGATGATAAAGTGGCTGAGCGAAATACCTTAATCGCACCATACTGGAATTGAAATACTTGGATAATTCAAGTTATTGGTGGTATCTACTTTTACCTTAATCGCACCATACTGGAATTGAAATAAAAAGATTTTATCAGCCTACGCTAATGACTTTTAACCTTAATCGCACCATACTGGAATTGAAATTAAACAGGCGCATTACTGTTTAAAGCAGGCAAACTTACCTTAATCGCACCATACTGGAATTGAAATTAACTTATTGGTAAACAATACCGAAGTTTTCAACAGACCTTAATCGCACCATACTGGAATTGAAATGTAACATCCATAGTTCTATTGTTAAACATACGGTAGACCTTAATCGCACCATACTGGAATTGAAATATTTAGAAAGACGAAAAAACCGTTTAGAGGGTAACACCTTAATCGCACCATACTGGAATTGAAATTTGTAATCGTTTAGTATCTCGGCTGGTACAGCTTCTACCTTAATCGCACCATACTGGAATTGAAATTCTACTGTAAGGGTAAAAATAGTATCGCTTAACATTTACCTTAATCGCACCATACTGGAATTGAAATATGGCAAATGAGTTCATAGCTATATTGTTTATCCCACCTTAATCGCACCATACTGGAATTGAAATAACAAAATATCTGCTTTATATTCTGATACTGATAAAACCTTAATCGCACCATACTGGAATTGAAATTATCAATTTAAAAGGCGATGACGAACTAACCGTTACAACCTTAATCGCACCATACTGGAATTGAAATATTCCTTTTTTTGTTGTAGTTCTAGTTGCAAGTCTTACCTTAATCGCACCATACTGGAATTGAAATTTTTGGGTGTTTTAGGTCTAAGTGATTGTATAGACTACCTTAATCGCACCATACTGGAATTGAAATAATAAACGGAGTAAACCTTACAGATCCCGATATGCCACCTTAATCGCACCATACTGGAATTGAAATCTCCCATATATAACCACCATCGCCCGAATCTTTTTCACCTTAATCGCACCATACTGGAATTGAAATTAATAACCTGTAAGGCGACTGGAGGGATTCCGATTGACCTTAATCGCACCATACTGGAATTGAAATATGTTGAGCCTACTTCCGTTAGCCCTGCTATTGCAAACCTTAATCGCACCATACTGGAATTGAAATCATTGGTGTCTATAATAGTTACCAAATCGGTTTGGTTACCTTAATCGCACCATACTGGAATTGAAATAGGAATGCCTAAATCTTCCAGTTTTTTAACATATCTGACCTTAATCGCACCATACTGGAATTGAAATAATCGGGAAACTGGTTATCGTGGTTTATTAAAAACCTTAATCGCACCATACTGGAATTGAAATGCATATCGTTTATATCGTCTATGGGTTCGCCTTTGGCAACCTTAATCGCACCATACTGGAATTGAAATCTGGTAATATGCCTATTGGCATACAACACGGTAACGACCTTAATCGCACCATACTGGAATTGAAATGTATATACTTTTACTTTACAACCTCTTTTAATAACTACCTTAATCGCACCATACTGGAATTGAAATAAAATCAATTTCGGCTTTTTTTGTGAAAGATTGAAAACCTTAATCGCACCATACTGGAATTGAAATTATGGTCTAAAAGTAAAACACACTATTATTAATAAAACCTTAATCGCACCATACTGGAATTGAAATTGTTGCATTTTGAATATGATAAAGTGCTTTACCATTACCTTAATCGCACCATACTGGAATTGAAATAGCGTTACCAAAATCCCGCCAAAGCGGTAATAAAAACCTTAATCGCACCATACTGGAATTGAAATAATTGGCGGGCTGTTGTGCCAGTTGGCTTTGCGCTCACCTTAATCGCACCATACTGGAATTGAAATATGGCGGATTCAAGTGATAAATGCAACACATTCAATTTTAGCGAAAAAACCTCATTTAGTGATAAAAAACCTCCTCATTATTTACCTCCGAAACTTTAGATAGTATAAATCTCTAAAATTATACCCTCGTATTCGTGGCTATTTATTATTTTACTTTGAGGCTTCGCCTTTATTTGTTTACCCTCGAATACACGAATTTTGGTGCCAAATTTTTTTATAAAGTGTATATCTTTAAGACTTTATTTTTATTTGCTCCAAAATTTTAAATACTTGTATAAAAATAATTTATCCCTTTTTTAAACAAAAATACAGGCTTACATAACCCACAAGGCCAGCCACAAGCGAAGCCGCTAAAATCACAAATTTTGCATGGTTAATTACCTCTGCATTATCAAAAGCGAGTAGGGTAATAAATATCGACATGGTAAAACCTATGCCTCCCAAAAGCCCTGTGGCTGCAATATGTTTCCACGATAAATCGCTAGCCAGCTTACACAACCCTAAGGATACGGCTAAAAACGAGAATAAAAATATACCTAAAGGCTTGCCTATTATAAGGCCTAGGGCAATACCCAAGCTGTATTTTTGGCTTAAAATTGCACCTATATCCGAGCTTAAAACAATGGCCGTATTGGCCAAGGCAAATACAGGTAAAATAACAAAGGCAACAGGTTTATGTAAAAATTTTTGAAGAATAAATGAAGTTGATTGTGCGTTTCCATTGCCAAAAGGGATAGCGAAAGCAAGTAAAACACCTGTAATAGTGGCATGTACGCCCGAGTGTAGCATAAAGTACCACATAACCATACCACCCAAAAGATAAGGAAATAGGTTGCGAATTTTTAATCGGTTAAAGGCAAGTAAAACACAAAAAACACCTAATGCGCTGTACAAATAAGCCCAATGTATGGTTTGGGTATAAAAAATAGCGATAATAATGATGGCGGCCAAATCATCAATAACGGCCAAAGCGGTTAAAAATATTTTTAACGATAGCGGCACTCGCTTACCTAATAAGGATAAAATGCCTAATGCAAAAGCAATATCGGTGGCCATAGGTATGCCCGCACCCGATTGCGTTATGCTACCCCAATTAAAGGTTAAATAAATGCCAGCGGGCAATAATATGCCCCCAAATGCAGCAAATAATGGCAACAAAGCGTCTTTTATATTTGATAATTCGCCTTGGTAAACCTCTCGCTCCAGCTCCAACCCTATCAGCAAAAAGAAAACCGTCATTAAGCCATCGTTTACCCAATGTACTACATTATGCCCCGCAAGTGGCATTGCCCAAAACTGCTGGTAGCTAAGCCCAAAGGCCGAATTTGCCGCCAGCAAAGATATTGCTGTACAAGCAATTAAAATTAAACCTCCCGCTTTTTCGCTCTCCAAAAAATCGGTAAATAGCTGAGTAACTTTATGGCTTCTAATCGTTTTTTTCATTTTTTTTTAATTTTATTAAACCACACATTATTACCAGTGCGGTTATAATTATTACTTGGGTAACCAACGATTTGTTTATCAAACTTACATATTGGCTTGGGGCTAAACTTAAAAAAAGCAATACCGTTATTAAGCCTCGTGGGGCAATAAACAATAATGGAAACAGGGGTAGTTTAAAGCATTTTAAAAACAAAAAGCGTAGTAAAAATATACTTGCACTAATTATGGCAGCCCATACGATGGTGTGCGGATTTAAGATTTCGGATGCTTGTATTAAAAACCCAAATAGAATAAAAAACAAGGCCCTAATTAAAAAAGTTATTTCGGCATTATACGCTTTAAATTTAGCCACTTCGGGGTTAAATTTAGCCAAATTAAAGTATTGCGCTAATTTAAAGTGTTTTAACTCGCCCAAGTTTCCTAAAAATAATCCAAATAGTAGTATAAAAATAAGTGCGGGTAAGTGATACACTTTTGCTAGGCTATAAATTAATATCACCATAATAATAATGGGAACAAATTTTACGCTGTGTTTAAGGTTTTGTAGCAGGTAGGCAAGTGTTAAAATAGCAACGAACGAAAATGCCAATATAGCCCCTAGTTGTAGGATAAAATAACCTGCAAAAGCAATATCAAGGGTTTCGTTTAAAGCCACAATATTAAAAAATAGCACCCCGAAAATATCTGATAGGCTGCTTTCGTAGGTTATAAATTCTTTGCTGGGGTGGGCCATGTTTTTGGCGCTAGGTATGGCAATAGCACTGCTAATAATGGCAAACGGAATGGCATTAGCCAAGCAAACTTTAAAACTCGCTTGGCTATATGTATAAAAAGCGAAGGCTAAGCCAAGGCTTAAAGCAAGCATGGGCAACAAAGCCTGTAACGAAAAAATGGTTATTTGTTTAATTTTAGATTTGTTAATTTCTAGCTCTAGCGAACCCTCCAAAACAATTAATAATAGCCCTATTGTGCCCAATATAGGCAATAGTGGATTAAGGTTAGGTACACTAATCGAAAAAAATAAGCAACATTGCTTGGCCACCATACCCAAAGCAAGCAATAAAATTACCGATGGAATTTTAATATAAGCCGATGCAATATCTAAAAAATAAGCAATAATAAGCAGTGTGCAGCTAATGATAATTACCGTCATTAAATAAAAAAATGGAATTAAAAAATAAGCTATAAAATTAAAACGAGCCTTAGGTAGCGGCCTAGCATTATTTCCATAAGTTAGGCCCATCGGGTGTGTTACGCATGGCGTAAACCGAATCGACCACATATACACTAAAGCCTCGCCAAGGTAAATTGTTATGGTATTCTTTATAATGTAAATCGAAATATTTGCCCGAGTTTTTCATTAAGCTATCGGCAATTGTGGGGTTGTCCACCGAAAAATCAAACTCGTACGATTGCACTGTGCCTACGCTTTTTGATTTAAAACCGCTTTGAATGAGCTTGCCTTCAAAGGTTTTAAAAATATTGCCTTTTTTTACCAAGTAATTAAGCTCGCCCGATTTTACACCCTCGCCAAATACATAGTAATAGCGAAAATAAATAAAGCCTGTAAAAATTAAAACGATAGCCAAAAGCAATAGTGAGATAGTTTTTTTCATAATGATGGATTTAAAATAAGCATGCCAACTAAAATAGTTTTTATTCGATAGATACCGTTAATTTTTCTTGTTGCAATATTTTGCGATACACTTCCATTTCGGTAAACGAGCCTTCCAGTATAGCGCATTTGCCTTCGTTATGTACCTTTTGGGCAATGTTTTGCGCCTGTTTAGTGCTATAATCTACATATTTAACTAGGCAATATATTACATGTTCAAATGTGTTTACTTCATCGTTCCATAATATCAACCTGCGTATGGTTTTTATGGCGTTTAAAATTTCGTCGAGTGTAAACGTTTCTTGCTGTGTATGGGTATCTGCATTACTGATATTCATATTTCAAATTTAAACAATTGTGCTTCACTATTACTTATTAATCCAAAAAAAAACCGAGAATAAATATCCTCGGTTTTTTTTAGCGGAAGCTGTAAACAGCAAGGCTATATTTATAGTTTTACAAATTTTAATACTTTTTGGCTATTGTTGCTTGTAATTTTTATAAAGTAAAGCCCTGATATTAAGCCCGAAATATCAAAATTTTGATGCGATTTTATAGCACCATGTTCGTACACTCCTTTTAATACGGTTATGCCCGCTGTGTTATGGATAGCATAGTTTACGGTGCTGGGTGTATCGTTAATAAATTCGATGGTGAGCGTATTTACGGCTGGGTTGGGGTAAATGCTTATTGCTAGCGAGGGCTTTAAACTTAGTTTAACCACTTTTATAGCCGAATACTTGGCGCTGCCATCGTTATCAATCATTTTTAAACGGTAGTATATATCGCCGCTAAGGCTTTGTATATTATTGTCTAAAAAGTTATATTGCTGTAAGGTACTGCTATTTTTAGCGGCTTCGATACGTTGTATTTTTACAAAATTTACACCGTCTTCGGCCCTTTCTATATCAAAATGGCTGCTGTTTTTTTCTTGGCTAGTTTGCCAGCTTAGGCGTATGTTTTCTTGTTGTGCAAGGGCGGTAAAATTGGTTAAGGTTATGGGCAATGTGCCTGTGGTTTTGCTTACTATCCAAAACTCGGATAGGCTTGCTACTTCGCATTGTGCATAATAACCATTTTGGTATGCTACAAAACTTACGTCGGCAAGCGTTGTTGCTGCTGCGCCAGTATTATTGGTAAATACATTATCTTCGTTTGGGCCGCTGTATTTTACAATTTTTAAATCATCTACTGTATTTATAGTAGCATCTAATGCTTTTAAGGCATTAAACTCGGTGCTGGTAAAAAACAAGCGTATCGTAATATTACTAGTGGGGGCATTGCTTGCTTTTACTACCCAGCTACGGCCTAGGCTTTTGCTACCTAGCACAACAGGATTGCTAGGGTTTAAATAGGTATCAACAGTAAGGGTGGCTAGGTTATTGTTATTGGGCTTAACCGAAACTAGGTTTTGGTTATTTTTTTTTACGTTGTACCATTTACAGGTGTTAACATTGGTGGCGGTTTCGGCTAGGGCCGATGCGGTGGTGTATATAGGTGTGGGGGCTTCATCGTCCCAAAGCAATAATTTGGCACTCCACGGGGCTACCGTAATGCTATTACCACATACGTAGCTACCATCTAGCTGGCGGTAGGTTTTATTTTCCAAATCTACATTTAGGGCTATACTGGAGGGGTTGGTAATAAATAAATGTTTGGCAATAGCCGTTAAACTATCCAAGTAAGTGAAAGTAACGGTAGTGGTACTAGCATTTGCATCTACACCGGGGAAAGCGGCTTTCCAAGTGTTAAAGGTGTAGCTATTGTTTTCGGCCTTTAGTAAATTATTGTTGTTATACGCGTTGCCATAAAAAGCGTTGTTAAATACGTTGGCATAGTCCAGCGGTTTATTTTGCATTTCCAAAGCTACTTGACTGGGTAACAAGCTGTACAAGATATTATTGCTTAGGGTGGCTTTACCGCCTCCGTTGCTGGTAAGGCTTAATTGTATTTTATTGTTATACATTAAGTTATTGTTTATGGTGGCATTGGCGTGGTTATCTAGGTATAGGCCAGCATCGCGGTTGTGGGCAAATACATTGTTTTCGATAATGCTGCCACTGTATCCGCTTTGCGAAAAAATTCCCATTCCCATAATGCCAAATGCTTGGCCATTATATAAGCCACTACTTTCATCGCGGTTACCAAAGCTGTTTAAAAAAAAATTATTGCGAATGGTTTGGTTATTGGCGTTAATATATAGTGCGCCGCCATCATCAAGCAATAGCTGCGAGTGGTTAAATACATTTTTTTCGATAAGGCTATTATTGGCTTCGGTAAGCATACATACATAGCCTGTGCTATCAATGGTGTTTTCTATAAAGTTGATATTTTTACCACGGGTACGCACACCGCAATACTGTACAGAGCCACTGCCTCCGTAGCCGGCTACCATACCTATACTGCTTATTTGATTGCCTTGTATTAGGTTTGCGCCGTTATTAAAATCGTCGGCTTCGTTCCAAAAAATGCCATAGTTTAAGCAGTTTCGTATTTTGTTATTGGTTATTTTTAGGTCTTTACAATTCCAAGGTTGCTCAATACCAAAAGCTCCCGATTTTTCTAATATACAGTTATTTATAGTTACACCATCGCTTAGCCAAGGCTGTACTGCACTTTGTTTTTGCATGGTAATGCTAAGGTCTTGCAGTTTGGTATTATTTTTAAAAAATATTTTTACACCAATATCTTCAACGGCTACCTCTACCACTTGTGCGGATGGATTGCCGCCATTAGGGGCATATAAATATACTGTTTGGGTATTGGTATCAAAAAACCATTCGCCTGGCGCATCTAACTCGCTTAGTTTATTATCTAAATAAAAGCCCCAGCCTGGGTTAATGTTATTGGCCAGGGTTTCGCTAAGGTCTTGGTTCATTACCAGGGTGCCATTGCCTTGGTCGTTGCTTATGGTTCGGTTTTCGAATAGCCAGCTAAAGCTACGCACATGTACACTTGCCCCGTTCCAATAGCCGCTGGGCTTGGCTAATGCGCTTAATGTGGTGTTTTTAAGGGTTTTTTTATCGGGGCTTCCTGTAGCATTTTTAAGCCAGCCAGTGTTGGGGTAGCGGGCTATGGTCATTAGCTTGCCGTTTACAAATAAATGATTGGGCACTTTAGCACCAGCCAAAACTGCTTTATAAACATTGCCTGTATGTAGTGTCCAGCCTGTTACAACCGCTGCGCCACTAATTATAGGATTGGCACCTGTACCATAAGCCCCGTATTGGCAGCCGTTTTGGGGTACTTCCAACGTTCCCCTAAAGGTATCGCCACGTTTAAATAAAATAATATCGCCATCGTTATAGTTTCCTTGACTAACTTTGGCGAGTGTTTTCCAAGGGGTGGTGGTGCTAAGCCCATTTTGCGCATCGTTACCGTCCGCACTTACATAAAAAGTTGTGGCATAAATACTTTGGCTAGTTAAAAGCAATAAGAACAAAAATTTTTTCATACTATTTTTCAGGTTAAATTAAGTGTTAAATAAGATAGGTTGTAGGGTCTTCTGTTAGCGTAATACATTAAATATTTAACAAGTATAGTCATTTGTAACAAAAATGTTACACAAATATATAAAATATATTTATTTGGTATGTTATTCTGTTTTTGGGATTTGTGAAGCAGGGGGCTATTTCAAATCCTGTATGGTGTGCTCCTTTATCTCCCAAAGGGGGAATATCGACTGCATATTTTAATTTTTGTATGGTGCGATTAAGGTTTTTTTGACGAGTGTGGATAATTTGCTGGCTTTATATTTTAATTCCAGTATGGTGCGATTAAGATTCTTCAAGAGATTTTACATAATTTAGATTCAAATAATAAAAGCCATCTTTTGCTAAATAACCTGAGTTTGATTGTTATAATATAGTGTAATTTGCTGTAAATCAGTGTTTTTTACGATTTAAGGCGTTAACGACCTGCCGGCTAATAGGCTGGCATCCTTTTTTTATCCCGACAGCACCCAAAGGGGGAGAAAAGGTGGATAAAAAAAGATACTTGCCAGCTAGCAAGCAGGTAGCGAACGGCGTGTTACCTGCCTGCGCAGGCAGGTAACACCCAAATCATATTCGAAACTATAAAAAAACAATGGTTTAATAATCGAATTGGGGTTAATAAATTTCCGATTCTTTGTTGCCATAATTTTTATTATTAATGAAACAAAATTGTATTAAAAAACGAAGCCTATCAACGAGTTGTGATGCGAAGTAGACAAAATGAAATTGGACGGAAATATGCCTCGAATACACGAATAGTTTATTCGTGTATTCGAGGCATATTTCTTTTACTTACCCTATTGAATTACAATTGTTTTGGTTTGCATAGTATGGGCAGAAAAAATACCCAAAGCACCGCCTGTGATATTATTAGGAGGATTAGCTGGTGCTGAACCACCGCCGAAAGCGCCGCCAGTTTGCTGGCTTAGAGAAAGAAAATAATTGTATGTGTGCAAATCTATGCATCGCATCTCTACTTTTACTTTATCGCCAGTTTTAAGTTCGAGGTCTTGATCATTACTTCGTAAAGGGCGTTGATTAGTTTCGCCATTATTGAGGTTGTCATTGTAAGCAAAGTAGGTTTCGTCTGGTTTACTATTTATAGTTTGTATAAATCGATAATTATTTCCTAAAAATGTAGGATCCTTATAAATAGGTATTACACTAATTTGGTCTTTACCGTTAAACTTGAACGTATTTATCCGAAGACTATCTAATGGTATTTTTGATGGCATTGTACTTTGTGCAGTGTAGTTTTTACCTTCTAATTTTATGGTAAGGTAATATGTTCTTCCTTCTACTCCTTGCAAGTTATTTGTTTTGTATATACCACTTGATGTATAGCTTAATGTGTCTTTTTGGCCTGTATTGTCGGTAATTATTACAACGGCATTGTTAACTGCTGGATAGGTGCTTATTTCATTAAAATTTACAGACTTACTAAGCTTTACAAAATAAGGCCCAGGCTGATTGGTAATGTTAGCATCTACTACCATCTTATTTATGTTATTGCTTAAATCCAGTTCTACAATTTTTTCGCAACTGGAAAAAATAAGTGCTGTTATAACTAATGCGATTAATGATTTCATTGTATTGGTGTTTTTTAGAATTTAAAATTATAGGTTACACTCGGCACCCATTTAAACAAGGATGTTTGTAAGGCCTGTGTTTTGGTAATATTTTTTGGATCGTCCTGAAAGGTAATGGTATAAGCATTTTCACGACCATATACATTATACAAACTGAAATTCCAAGAGCTTTCAAAACGTCCTTTTTTGGCTTTTTCATAAGTGGCACTCAAATCTAACCGGTGATTTGCCGGCATACGATTGGCGTTGCGGTCGCCATATTGCCATACCGTTTGTCCATCAAGATTATATTTACCTGTAGGGAATGTAACTGCATTACCTGTATTGTACACAAAAACACCTGATAGCGACCAACGTGGCGATAATTGATAAATACCTACTATTGATAAATCGTTTGTACGGTCTTGTTTGGCGTTGTACCAGTTATTGTTGTTGATGCCTTCAATTAACCTTTCTGTTTTTGACAAGGTATAACTAACCCAACCCGTAAATTTGCCTTCTTTTTTCTTTACAATCAATTCCAAACCGTAAGCCCTTCCTTTTCCGTAGAGCAATTCACTTTCCACATCGGGTGCTGTATTAATATCGGCAGCATCTTTATAATCCACTTGGTTTTGCATATTTTTATAATACACTTCTGCACCAAATTCATATTTATTATTGTTGAAATTTCTTGAATAACCTAAACTATATTGGTCGGCAATTTCAGGTTTTATATTGTATGAATTCCCAATCCATTGGTCGGTAGGATTAGATGATGTAGAATTGCTGAGCAAGTGTAAATGTTGCGTATTTCTTGCATAACCCGCTTTTAGGCTACTTACATCATTTAATCTATAATTTGCCGTAAGGCGTGGTTCAAGGTTGTAGTATGTTTTTCCTAATGATCCTTTGCTCAAAACTATACTATCTGTTTTTATCCCTTTATCATAAATATTGTAGGTATTGCCTCCTAAAAGTGTATATACAGAAAGTCTTAATCCGTAATCCAACGTAAGTTTTTCTGAAACATTAAAATTGTTGTTCACATACACTGCATTTTCTAAAGACCTACGTCCTTCTTTGCTTTCCTTATTGTTTACTGTGCCTGAAAAAGTACTTGGTGTTATGGTGTGATAAATGGCATTAAACCCAAGGCGAAGCGAGTTTTTGGGGTTAAGATAATACGAAAAATCTTGCTTTAAATTCCAATCTTTTATGTTTGAGTTAATATTGAAATTGGTTTCTCCGCTTTTTATTTTCACGTTATAATCATAATTACTATAAATGAGTGATGCATTAGAAAATAGTTTAGAATTTAAGATACTATTCCAACGAAGTGTACCCGTAGCGTTGCCCCAATCTATCCCAAAATTATTGCCAAAAGCCAGTACATCTCTACCAAAATACCCTGAAAGAAAAATATGGTTTTTGTTGTTTAGTTTGTAGTTTGCTTTAGCATTAAGGTCGTAGAAATAGAGCTTATTGTCTTTAAAATCTGGTGAAGCTTTTAAGAACAAATCGGCATAGGTTCTCCGGCCTGAAACGATGAAAGAAGATTTATCTTTTTGAATAGGGCCCTCCACACTCAATCGGCTGCTGATAAGTCCGATGCCTCCATTTACATTATAATCTTTATTATTTCCTTCTTTCATTTTTACATCTAATACCGATGATAAACGACCGCCATAATTTGAAGGGCTATTGCCTTTTATTATGGTTGCATCTTTAATCGCATCGCTATTGAACGTACTAAAAAAACCTAATAGGTGTGAGGCATTGTAAACCGGAGCTTCGTCTAGTAAAATAAGGTTTTGGTCGGCGGCACCTCCTCTTACATAAAAGCCGCTATTGCCTTCGCCAGCAGATTTTATGCCAGGTAAAAGTTGAATGGTTTTTAATATATCTTTTTCGCCAAATATAACAGGCACTTTAGCGATGTCTTTCATATTCAGCGTTTCTGTGCCCATTACAGCCTTGGTAAGATTCTCACCTTTTCGTTTTGAACTTATTACAACTTCGGACAACATTTTTTTATTTTCTAATTTCCAATCTATTACGATGGCAGTATCAAGTTTTACAGCAATTTTTTGCTCTTCATAGCCTACAAACGATGCTTTTAAAGTATAATTTCCTTGGGGCAATGAAAGTGAATAAAATCCATATTCATTGGCAGCTACACCTATGTTCGTTTTTTGTTCTACCCTAAGCGTAGCTCCAATAAGAGTTTCACCAGTTTGAGCATCTTTGATGGTACCGCTTATCGTTAATTTTTGTTGAGCAAAAAGGTGGTTACTTATTAATAGCATCAAGCAAGTAGCACTTACCTTTTTTATGATTTTGTACATCGTCATAATTTTATTTAATTCAAGTGCAAAAATCTTTTAAGAATCTATTTTACACAATGAATCTTACACTCAAGTGGACAAAATGAAATTGAAGTGGACGGGTTACACTAATTAGAACCCAAAATCAGTAAAGGGTTTTACAGCTACTTAGCGGAGCAAAAAATCGGCAAAAATCAGCAAGCGTTCAATCAGCAAAAATCAGAAGGTAAAAATTAATTCGTAAGCCAATATAAAAACGAAGTGCCTTTTTCCTTTCCTACCAAAATAGTTTCTGCAAAAGGTATGGTAAGGTGGATTTGCAATTTGCGATGAAAATGTTGCGAAGCTTCTTTAACAGCTTTTCTGTTGATTAAAAATTGTCGATTTGCTCTAAAAAAATGGGGGGAGAGTTTTTGTTCTAACACATCCAGTTTGTAATTTGTATGTACTGTTTTTTGTTCAAAAGTGAGGGCGTACACGGTTTCGTTTTCAATATATAACAAAGCAATCGTATCAGCCTCTATTGGTACTATTTTATCGTTACGGTATACCAATATAGAGCTCGTTTTATTTGGAATTAATTGTTGTTTGATAACCTCAAAAATTTTGCTGTAATCGTTTGTTGGGTTCGATTTGTTTGGGGAAGAAAGTTTTTCAAATTTATCAAAAGCCCGTGTAATGGCATTTGTAGAAAAAGGCTTTAGGATATAATCAATCCCGAAAGTTTTGAACGCTTTTAAAGCATATTCATCATAAGCGGTACAAAAAATAACGGGCAATTGCGTTTGTGTATGTTCGAAAATTTCAAAACTAAGGCCATCGCCCAATTGTATGTCCGAAAAAACAAGGTCGATATTTTTTGGAGTTGAAAAAAACGTTATCCCTTCTTCAACGCTGGCCACCATGCCAACAATTTGAGCGTAAGGACGCACACTCAAAATAGCTTTTTGTAAATCCCGAGCAGTTAATTTTTCATCTTCTATAATAAGTATATTCATAGCTATAAAAAAGGTATAGTAACTTCAAATTCGTTTTCAGTATCTTTGATTTCAATCTTTTTATTACTTATTAATTGATACCGGGCATTGAGGTTGCTTAATCCGGTATTATTTTTTTCGGACAGCTTTACAGATGTTTTTTCGTTCCAAACAATCAATGAGTTTCCTTTTATTTTAATCGAAAAATGCAAAGGCTTTTTTTCGGTAAAATAATTATGTTTAAAAATATTTTCTACCAAAATTTGCACTGCCAAAACAGGAATATTTTTATGGCTAAACTGTTCGTAAACTTCTACATTTCCCAAAAAAGAATCTCCAAAGCGTATTTTTTGGAGATTGAGGTAATCATTCACAAACTGCAATTCTTTTTCTAATGTAACTAATTCTTGGTTACTAGACTGTACTGTATATCGTAAAAAATCAGCTAACTTTAAAGTGTAATTTTCTGCCTGTACAGGGTTTTCGCTTATTAAGGATTTCAATGCGCATAAGGCATTAAATAAAAAATGTGGCTGTAATTGCTGTATCAATACTTGTTTTTGAGCTTCTGTATTTTGCCACTTTAGTTCCTGTATTTTTTTTTCATTCTCTGCTTTTTTATAACCGTTTACTATGGCTTGTACAATAACTAGCACAATTACATTAACTGCAAATGATGTAAGAATTGGGTAAGCAATATATTTTTCTACTAAATAAGGAAGAGAGGGCTTAAAAACAGGAATTATTAGCAACGAGGGTACCCGTAAAATAGTACTAATTACATACGTTATTATAAAACGCCAATGCTTTTTTTGATTTGAGAATTTTATCTCAAAGTAGATATGAACTAACCAAATTATTACTACTTCAATTGTTATACCTCCAACTAATTTTATCCAATTAAAAAAGTCTATTTTTTCGAAAATAAAAAATGGACTTGCTCCATACATTGCAATAATTGGGGAAGTTATAAATGCGGCTATGTAAAGTTTTTTTTTCAATATTATATAAAGTAATTGCTTTTTTTATGGCTAATATTTTATTGTTTATACAAATATTTACTCAAAATCTGATTTATTTACTGCAATTGGATGTAGCGCATTTATTACTTGAATCCACCATTTCTAACATTAAACAAAAACCATCTTAATAATTAAATTAAGATGGTTTTAATATACATTTTTACTGTTTTATGCCTCTACCGAAGCTGTTTTGGTTTGGTTAATGTGTGGTGTTTCTTCTTCGGCTTGCTCGCCAAATAAGCGTTTGCCAAAAATATCCTCCAAGTCATCTTTAAACAATACCTCTTTTTCTATTAAAATATCGGCAAGCAGGGTAAGTTTATCTTTATTGTCATGTAATAGGGCAATGGCTCTTTGGTATTGTCCTTCAATTAAGTTAGATACCTCTTTATCTATCAATATGGCGGTTTCTTCGGAGTATGGTTTAGAAAAATTATACTCATTTTGGCCCGATGAATCATAATACGTTACATTTCCTAATTTTTCGTTTAAGCCGTAAATGGTAACCATAGCTCGGGCTTGTTTGTTTACTTTTTCTAAATCGCTTAATGCACCTGTTGATATGGTATCAAACATTACCTTTTCGGCTGCTCGGCCACCCATGGTTGCGCACATTTCGTCGAGCATTTGGTGTGGGCGAACAATCAAGCGTTCTTCGGGCAGGTACCAGGCTGCGCCTAGGCTTTGGCCACGGGGTACAATGGTTACTTTTACCAGTGGTGCAGCATGTTCCAGCAACCAACTTACGGTGGCATGCCCAGCTTCGTGTATGGCGATGGCTCGTTTTTCGCTTGGGGTTACAATTTTATTCTTTTTTTCCATACCGCCCACAATCCTATCTACAGCATCTAAAAAGTCTTGTTTTTCAACAGCTACTTTATCTTTACGGGCGGCAATAAGGGCAGCTTCGTTACATACGTTGGCAATATCGGCACCCGAAAAACCAGGGGTTTGCTTGGCTAAAAACTCGGTATCAAGGTCATCAACTTTTTTAAGTGGCGCAAGGTGAACTTCAAAAATTTGTTTGCGTTCTATCACATCGGGTAAGTCAACATAAATTTGTCTATCAAACCTACCTGCCCGTAGCAAAGCTTTATCTAAAACATCGGCTCGGTTGGTAGCTGCTAAAATTATTACGTGAGAATCGGTACCAAAGCCATCCATTTCTACCAATAATTGGTTTAAGGTATTTTCTCGCTCATCGTTACCGCCTACCATACTGTTTTTTCCTCGGGCTCGGCCTATGGCATCAATCTCATCAATAAAAATAATACATGGGGCTTTTTCTTTGGCTACTCTAAACAAATCTCGCACCCGCGATGCACCTACGCCTACAAACATTTCTACAAAATCAGACCCTGACATGGAGAAAAAAGGTACTTGCGCTTCGCCAGCTACCGCTTTGGCTAGTAAGGTTTTGCCTGTACCTGGCGAACCTACTAGTAATGCTCCTTTGGGTATTTTACCTCCCAAATTGGTATATTTTTGAGGATTTTTTAAAAAATCTACTATCTCCATTACCTCTTGTTTGGCTTCTTCGAGGCCTGCAACATCGTTAAACGTGGTTGATATTTGCGCTTCTTTATCAAATAAAGTGGCTTTAGATTTACCAATGTTAAATATTTGCCCTGCACCGCCAGCTGCGCCACCGCCCATTTTACGCATAATAAACATCCACACTAGTACAAAAAGTATTATAGGGAAAATGATTGTCCAAAACCAGCTTGATATAGGGTTGCTTTTGGTATCAAAGGTGATGGCAACACGTTTGTTTTCGGGCATGTCTTTTTGCGCTTCGTTTAACCGGGCTTGTAACGACTCGAAAGTGCCATCGGTAAAGTTATACTGTGCGGCGTTGTTGTTTATAGCGTATTCGTTTTTGGTTTGCAAAGGTTTGTATAGGGCTTTACCTAGGCTGTCTTTTTTTATAAAAACTTCGGCAACTACCAAATCTTCCATTTTATAGGCCACTAGTTTTTCTACATCGCCAGGTTTTAACATTTCGTTTTCAAATTTTTGAAAAGTAATGGTGCGTGATGTATTGGCACTCATTAAAAATTGTACTGCTAAAATGGCAAGTATAATGATACCATAAATCCACATAAAATTAAATTTAGGAGGCTTAGGTACTATTTTTTTACCTGGTACTTTTTTTATTGTTTTTTGTTTTTCTATTTTAACTGTTTTTTCTACAATTTTTTCCATTTTTTTCTTTTAAACCTATTATATAGGTAATAAATAATTTTTAACTTCGGCATCGCCCCATAAATCTTCGATGCCATAATATTGGCGTTTGTCGGTTTTAAAAATATGTACGATAACATCGCCATAATCTAATAAAATCCATTCGCCATGTTGCAATCCTTCTTTTCGGATAGCTTCTTGGTTTAATGCTTTAAACACCTCTTCATCAACACTATTGGCTATTGCTTTTACTTGTGTGGTTGATTCGGCATGGCATATTACAAAAAAATCAGCAATAGAACTGTGTATATTGCGCAAGTCTAACCTAACAATTTCGTTTCCTTTTTTTTCTTGAATGCCATAAACTATGGCTTCGGAGAGGGAAGTTGACAGGGGTGCAACTTTGTTTTTTAACATTAAAAATATTTAGTTTTGTGATTATAATTAATTTTTAAACCATTACATATTGCAAAGTAACGTTTTTATTACTCGTTTTGTTGGACATCATTTGGTAAAATTAATTAAAGTTGACTCTACCAGCAATTATTTAAAAACTTTATTGTCAAATTTTAAGCCATTGCCGCAAGGTACTGTAATTATGGCAGACGAGCAATTTGCTGGCCGTGGCCAAAGTAACCAAAAATGGCTTAGCCAAGCAGGCAAAAATTTAACCTTTAGCATTTTTTTAGTGCCACATTTTTTAGCGGTACACCAGCAATTTAAACTTAACCAAGCCATTACTTTAGGTATTACCGATTGTTTGATAAAACTATTGGGCAATAATTGTAAGGTAAAATGGCCCAACGATATTTATTTTAATGAGGATAAAATAGGGGGTGTTTTAATTGAAAATACGGTTAGAGGCAATAAAATCAGCGAAAGCGTAATTGGTATTGGCTTAAATGTTAACCAAACCCAGTTTGATACGGCATTAAAAAACGCCAATTCATTAGCCAATATTTTAGGTGTTGATTTTGATTTGATGGCCTTATTGGGCGATATTTTACTTGCTATAGAAATACGATATTTAGAATTGGCAGTAGGCAACCTTAGCGTTTTAGATATTGCTTTTACCCAACGCCTATTTAGGTTTAAGCAGTTATGCCAATTTTACGATGGCAAACAAATTTTTTGGGCAACTATTATAGGTGTTAGCAATACTGGATTGTTAATTTTAGAAAACGATGCTGGGCAACAACATTTTAATTTAAAAGAAGTAGAGCTGTTGCTTTGATTTAATTGCCAAGGTGTGGTGGTTAAATTATAATTTTTTTTTGATAAACTATTTTAAACACAAATAAAAAAAGGAAAGCTATCATCATAAAACAATGGTTTAATAATCGAATTGAGGTATATAGGCATTTAAAGTGCCTTACATTTTAAATTGTTTTAATGCCGCATTTACGCAATCGTCGCTATTGTTAATGTAGCGGTAGTAGGCTTGCTGGCCATAATAATATTTTACCAGTATTGCTTTCATGTTTTTTAGGATTAGTGGTTTAGCGTTTTGTGTTTGCACCGCCGAGGCTATTACCTTAAATTGCTGGCAATAAGTTACAAATTGCTGGTATTGTTGGTTTTGTATGTGGTAATTGGCAATAAAATAATTTAATGATTTATACTGTTCAGTTTTTATTTGGTATATTAACTTGGCATATACAAAGTTTGTAATAAGCGATTCGTTAATTACCGCATCGTAAAATGGCGTATGGTTAAGGGTATCTAGCGGGATAAACACATCGGGCATAATGCCTCCGCCTGCATACACGATTTTGCCTGTGGCGGTTTTATATTTTAATTTAGATGAAAATGCTGTGGTATCGGCTAGGTTACTATCAAGTGATGTGTATTCGCCTTTTTTTAGACGTTGATTTAACTCGTTTTTGTAAGGTATATTTCCATTTTTGTACGATTTTTGGATAGAGCGGCCGCTGGGGGTAAAGTACCTTGCAATGGTTAAATTTATTGCCGAGCCATCGTTAAACAAAAATTGCTGTTGCACCAGCCCCTTGCCAAACGAACGGCGACCAATAATTACACCTCGCCCCCAATCTTGTATTGCCCCGGCCACTATTTCGCTTGCCGATGCCGTGTTTTCATCAATTAAAATGGCTAGTTTACCACGTTCAAATAAGCCGGCATCGGTGGCTTTGTAATAAGTGCGGGGTTGGTGTAGGCCTTGCGTATAAACAATCAATTTATTTTTATCCAAAAACTGGTCGGCCATTTCAATAGCGGCATCCAAGTAGCCACCGCCGTTATCTCGCAAATCCAAAATTATATTTTTTATGCCTGCTACTTCCATTTTTTGTAGTTCATCCAAAAAATCTTCGGCGGTATTGGCATCAAATTTGGATATTTTAATAAAGCCCGTTTTGTTATCAAGAGGGTACGCTGCATCAATACTGCTTACTAGTATTTTATCTCTCACCAAAGTTACAATATGTGCTTTTACACCTTTGCGTAAAATGGTAACCTGTACTTCGGAGCCTTTTTTACCCCTTAGTTTTTTTAACATTGTGGCTGCACTTATTTTATGGGTGGCTGTATTTTGGGGGTTTACTGCCACTATTTTATCGCCCAGCCGGATACCCGCTTTTTCGGCTGGGCCCCATGGGCGTACAGCAGTTACCATTATGGTATCGCTTATTAACAAATACTCGATACCAATACCCTCAAAACCACCCTCTAAGCTTTCGTTTTGCTGCTGCGCATCGGCCGGTGCTAGGTAAACGGTATGTGGGTCTAAGTTGCTTAAAATTTGGTTAACGGCTAAATCCTCCATCGAATCCACATTAACCGAATCCACATATTTGTTTTTTACCAGCTTTAAAATATTGCTTACTTTGGTGTTTCGGGTAAATAAATACCCCAAAAAACCAGTTTCGCCACCCAGCTTGCTTCCGCTGTAAAGCGAACCCAAAAACATACCCACAGCTACTGCAATGGCGAAAAAAAAGGCTAAAAGGATATTTTTTTTATGTTGAGATTTCATCAATTCACACAAAAATAGCATAAGTATCGAAAAAATGCGGCGACTGATGGTGTAAAAAATATTTTACGCATTATTTTTACATTAAATATGCCTTGTGTTTCTACAATGGTATATAATGTTTTGTAATTTTGAGAAAGTAAAAACAAAACCCCTATCAGATGGAAAAAACCACCGAACAAGAATCATTGTACAACAATTTAGAAAACCAATCGGTTACCCAGCTTTTAACCCATATAAATACCGAAGACCAAACAGTGGCTTATGCGGTACAAAAATCAATTCCCCAAATAGCCATTTTGGTAGATGCCGCTGTGGAACGTATGAAAAACGGTGGCCGCTTGTTTTACATAGGTGCGGGTACAAGTGGTAGGCTGGGCGTATTGGATGCTTCGGAATGCCCACCCACTTTTGGTGTGCCCTTTAATACCGTAGTTGGCATTATTGCAGGTGGCGATACCGCTATACGAAAAGCTGTTGAAAACGCCGAAGACGATAGCCAGCAAGCATGGTTAGATGTACAAAAATTTGATATTAATACAAACGATGTTTTGGTAGGCTTGGCGGCATCGGGTACTACGCCTTATGTTATAGGGGGCTTAATACAAGCCCAACAAAATGGCATATTAACTGCCTGTATTGTATGTAATAGCCATAGCCCCGTAGCCGCAGTTGCCAATATACCTATTGAAATTGTGGTAGGCCCCGAATTTGTAACGGGTAGCACCCGCATGAAAGCTGGCACAGCACAAAAACTAGCTTTAAATATGCTAAGCACTGCCATTATGATAAAACTAGGCAAAGTAAAAGGTAACCGTATGGTAGATATGCAATTAAGCAACCATAAACTGGTAGAACGTGGTATATTGATGATAATAAACGAAACGGGTTTAAGTGCTAGCAAAGCGCAAGCACTATTAACCCAATACGGCAGTGTACGCAAGGCTGTAGAAGGTTTTTTGGCTTCATTACATTAAACAGGGTAAAAATTTGCTCCCTAGCATTTGCAACTCCTTAGAGTGCTACGCTAATTCATAAGGATAAACTTATCTATGAAGTTTTTTGATTTTTTATTATGTTTTGCCACCTATACCATATTGTAATTATGGCAATTGGGGGTTCATATTCTTTGTAAACAATGAAATAATCACGTACAATTTTAATATGAGTATGGTTGTAGTTTATCAATCCACCTAATTTTTGGAAATATTAAAATTATTTTAGTGGCATCATTAAATAAGATGTTTAGCTTTTACTCCGCATTTGTTCGTGTTTCCATGAAATAAAAAATAACGTATTGTGTTTTTTGTATGGGTATTAAAATTAGTGTTACTTGGAAAAACGCGTCAGGGCGATGGGGGTTAAAAAAATTAATTTATAAGGTTTTTTTCTGTATTTTAATATATGTTAATTTATTTTTCATATATTTACAAAACACCAATTAAACCACTTTTTTATTAATTTTCATTTAAACGCTTTAAATTTTGTTATGAAAAATTCGTTTCGATTAAATTTAGTTATTTTATTTGTAGCTTTTTTTTTATTAAACTCCTGCAAAAAACCCCCAGAAGTTACGCCTGATTACCCATCGGATATGGTTTATTTTGGTGGAACAGATAGTACTTTTTATGCTTTGAATGAAACTTATGGTTTTCTTAAGTGGAAATACAAAAGCAAAGGAGGTTTCGCATATTCTGCGCCAACATACAGTAAAGGGATTGTATTTGTTGGTGGCATTGATGGTTACATTTACGCATTTAATGCATTAAATGGAGAAATTAAATGGAAAAGCTATATTTCTACAACAGGTATAGAGTCTAGTGCAATTGTTACAAACGGTACTGTTTATATTGGAACAAATGATGATTATTTGTATGCTATAGACGAGAATACAGGTAAGTTTAAATGGACTTATGTTACTGGCGGCAACGTGTCTCATAAAGCAATTATTTATAATGATGTTCTTTATTTTGTAAGTTCTGATGGAAGATTAAGAGCCCTAAACCCACAAACAGGTGAGTTAAAATGGGAGTATATAGCAGGTAATTGCAATATTTTGTCTGCACCAACGCTAGATAAAGGTATAATTTATTTTGGTGGTAGAGATAGTTACCTGTATGCTGTTAATGCAGAAACGGGCTCGTTAGTTTGGAAATGTTTAACAAATAAATTTAATAATTCCTTAGAAAGCTCAAACGCTACAGTTGCTAATGGTGTTGTGTATATTGGAGGGGCTTATAATCATTCGTTACCTTATGAAACGTTATTAAAAACTAAAGAAAACGGAAGTCTTTATGCAATAGATGCTACAACAGGAAAGTTGATTTGGGAAAAACTTAACAATATTGCTATTAGTTCCGACCCTTACATAGTAAATGATAAATTGTATATTACAAGTGACGATTTTAAAACCCATTGCTTAAATGCCACTACTGGAAACTCGGTTTGGGAAAATAAAATTTATCCAAATTCATCTAGTCCTTTTGTTGTAAATAATAGGGTTTATGTTGGTGGTGCTAGATTTTTTTACGCATTTAACAGCTCAACAGGGGCAGAAATTTGGAAATTCAAATGCAATGAATCATATTTTACTTCATTGCCTTTAGTTGTATTAGCAAATAAAAAACCGTAATATTTTGCTTTTTTTTAATTTATATTTTTAGCCGATAAAAGTGGATTGTTGAATAACCAAATAAATTTTTTACTAAAAAAATTTATTTGGTTATTATTAAAAGTAGTGGAATAGACTAAAAACACGAAAAAAAAGTTTATTATACTGTTTATTAGGGTATTAAAATTGGTGTTGCGAGGAGACATGGAAGCTGTTGTTTTATTAATCAATACCAATTACTTTACTTCTTCGTTCTAATAATACGGTGTCTAACCACACACCTTTCATTTTACCTATTCTTTCTCTATATCCTATTTTCCTAAATCCGAGTTGTTCGTGAATTTTTAAACTTCCACTGTTTTCTGGAAATATTCCCGCTTGTAATGTCCAAAAATTTTCGTTTTCACTTTCAAAAATTAACTTATCAAGTAATTTAGTTCCTGTTTTTTGCCTGTGATATTTGCTAGAAACATAAACACTTACTTCCGCAACTCCAGCATAAACACAACGTCCAGAAACTGGCGTTAAAGCAGCCTAACCAACAATTTCATTTTCGATTATAGCAATAATTCTACAAGATTTAATATGTACGCTATCCCAGTCATCCCAAGTAGGAGTTTCTTGCTGAAAGGTTGCGTTTCCCGTTTCAATCCCTTGTCTATAAATTTCAGCAACTCTTGTCCAATCGTCGGCTGTCATAGGTTTAAAAATTATTTCCATTTCCTTATTATTTATCAGTTGTTTCTACGCATTGGTTCGTGTTTTCAACGAAACAAAAAAACAATGCTAATGTAATATATTAAATTTTTGAAAAAAATGCTGTTGCGTAGGGCTAAACAAAGAAAAAAAGATACTTGCCTGTGCAAGCAAGGAAACGCTCAAATCTTAATTTAAACCCGTTGCTGTAAAAGAAATCAGTGTTATCAGCAAAAAGGTAATATCTAATTCTTTTTTTTTGTGCTAAGGGTTTCGTACTTTTCGTTTGGTTTTAGGGTAATTGTGCCATCTTTTATGGCAATATTTTTAAGATATTGCAGTTTGCTTGGCGAGTTTTCGCATAGTTTATTATCGGCACCGTAATATTTAACTACGTTGGTTTGTAGAACTCTGTTGCCAGTTAAATTTAAGTTGGTATCTGTAAAGTTTCACAACGTTGTTGATAGCGTTTTTTCACTAGGAGTTAATTTATGTTTTGGGTATTATTTTTAATTATAAAGGTATAAAACGCATTGATACATTAGCCAAACTGCAAATTTTTATATTTTATAATTGCGTATAAATATCTCTGCCGTTGCCCGCAGCCTACTCGCCAGCACTCTACCGTTTTTTCTTATGCCCTACAAATTTCATTTTATAATCGGCTTTTACCAGTCCGTTGGCAATATCGGTTAGTTTGCCTTTAATCATGGCTTTGCGTAAGTGGCTAATTTTGTCGGTAAATAATTTGCCTATAATATGGTCGTACTCGTGTTGTATTACACGGGCGGCAAGGCCACTATATTCCTCGTGTTGCGGTTCCCAGTTTTCGTTATAATAGCTTATTGTTATGGTGGCGTGGCGGCTAACATCTTCTCTAACATGTGGTATGCTTAAACAACCTTCGTTAAAATCCCATTTTTCGCCACTTTCTTGCTCAATAACGGGGTTAATAAACGTTTTCTTAAATCCTTTTAAACTAGGTTCGTCCTCGGCAAATGGGTTACAATCCACAATAAATAGTTTTATTGCCAAGCCTATTTGTGGTGCGGCTAGCCCTACGCCATTGGCAGCATACATGGTTTCGTACATATCGGCAATTAACTGCGATATGTTAGGGTAATCTTTATTTATCTGCTCGCTTACTTTTCTTAAAACGGGGTGTCCGTAAGCAACAATGGGTAATTTCATAATGCAAAAATAAAATTTCTATTTTAATTTTAGCTTTAAATAAATAGTTGATTTTTTTGAGATTAATTTATTTTACTGTAAATAATGGCAATTTCATATTAAAATATTTTTTTAGCGTGTATTAGCAGGACTTATGCATTTAAAAAACAAAAATATTTTTGTCAAACTTTTCTTTTGGATTGGGTATTCCATCGCCTTTTTTTAAAGTTACCCAATATTATTTTAAATGCGTTAACCCTGGTGTGTTTACTATTTATTGGGGATTATTTTTAATGCACAAACCTAAAAGGGTTTTAAAAATATGGGGGTGCAAAGGCTTAAAAGTGCAGGTGTTTTTATGAGGTTTTGAAAAGCCAAAATTGATTTGGAAACGCATAGGTTCACAGCTTCGTTTTAGTTACGATGAAAGTGGAACATATACATTAGACAGTACTTGCATTGC
>RDXP01000062.1 GCA_004292865.1 Sphingobacteriales bacterium | reverse complement strand
CAAGCCGACCCCGAAGCTTTAACCAAAATATTAAGCAATTTATTAGTAAACGCCTTTAAATTTACCCGCACTAGCGTAGAAATTTGCATACATAATCCCATTATCGAAAATGGACATAAAATGTTATCTATTAGCGTACAAGACGATGGCATTGGCATACCCCAAGCACAACTGGAGCATATTTTTCAAAAATTTTTTAAAATCACCTCCGATGAACACCATTATAGCAACCTAGGAGGTACAGGCATTGGCTTGGCACTGGCAAAATCTTTATCAGAAAAACACGGAGGTAAATTATTGGTCGAAAGTAAGCCAAATATAAAAACAACATTTACGGTTTTGTTGCCTCACGTTCAAGAACAAATTTTGCCTGCCCAGCTTACCTCCAGCGATGAAGATGAATTGCTATTTAACAACGATAAGCAAACTGTGCTAGTAGTAGAAGACGATCCTGCGCTTTTAAATTTTATTTATAAAAGCCTGCTAGAAGATGGCTACCAAGCTATAAAAGCCGTAAACGGTGCCGATGCTTTTACACAATTAGAAAACCATAAAGTAGATATTATTATTTCGGATGTGATGATGCCTGTAATGGATGGCATCGTTTTTTGTAGCACCCTAAAAAAAGATATTAATTATTGCCATATACCTGTTATTTTATTAACAGCCAAAACAAATTCGGATGCCGAAATTGAAGGTTTAGAAAGCGGTGCCGATGCCTATATACCCAAACCATTTAAGTGGAAACAAATATCGTTAATAACCAAAAACTTACTGGAACTTCGTACCAACTTAAAACAACACTTTGCCCAGCACCCTTTTGCAGCAAGCGATATTTTACCATCGAGCAATCGTGATAAAAATTTTATGATCAAATTAACCCAAGCTATAGAAGACCGCATTACCGACCCTCAGCTATCGGTTGAGGATTTGGGCCGAGAGGTAGGCATGAGCCGATCGAGCCTGTATAAAAAAGTAAAAACCATTACAGGCCATGTACCTAACGAATTTATACGCTTGATAAGACTAAAGTATGCCGCCAAACTTTTAAGCGAAAATCAATATAATATTTCCGAAATTGGTTACCTAGTTGGGTTTAATTCGCATAGCTATTTCTCTAAATGCTTTTACCAACAGTTTCAATTAACACCATCCGAGTTTTTGGAAAACAGAAAAAACAACACTAAAATTTTACAATAAACCCCCATAAAATGAAAAATTTAAAAATAATTTTATTGATGCCATTGCTTACACTTTTAGCCTTTGCTGCTTGTAACAATAACGCTAAAAATGTAAAACAGCAACCCAAAAACACATCGGGTTTTGATACTACCATCAATAATAAACCCATAAAACTTTACACCCTAAAAAACAAAAACATTGAAGCTAAATTTACCAATTACGGTGGCAGGCTAGTAAGCCTACAAGTACCCAATAAATACGGAAAAATGGTAAATGTGGTGGTAGGTTTTTCATCGGTAAACGATTACATAACGTCAACCGAACCGTATTTTGGTGCTACTATTGGCCGCTTTGGTAACCGCATTGCCAAAGGTAAGTTTACATTAAATGGCAATGTTTATACCCTTTTTAATAACAACGGCCCTAATACATTACACGGTGGTAAAATAGGGTTTCAGTACGTGGTATGGGATGCCCAGCAGCCTAACGATAGCACCTTGGTTTTAAAATATTTAAGCAAAGATGGCGAAGAAGGCTACCCGGGCAACTTAAATGTTACTGTAACTTACAGCGTATGTGGCGGCCAAGGTTTAAAAATGGAATACGAAGCTACTACCGATAAACCAACGGTAATAAACCTAACAAACCACGCATTTTTTAACCTTAACGGCGAAGGTAATGGTGATATATTAAAACATTGTTTACAAATTTA
>RDXP01000061.1 GCA_004292865.1 Sphingobacteriales bacterium | reverse complement strand
TTTACGGTACTTCTTATTCGTATTTGCTTTTACAACACGCTCACCAACGGAAAGCATTGCAGGTACGCTATCGGATGTTGAAGTCCCTTGTCCTGTAACGTACTCAGTTCCTTTAGCAAACTTTTGAGGGCCAACGGCAATAATTCCAGCGATCTGTAATAAGTTTTGAGAAACTGCTGCTGCAATTGCCAAAGGCTTTGCAGGTGTAGGAACAGTCTGATCTGCTAAGATAGCCGAAACCGCTAAGAATGTGTTCAATGTGGCCTGTGCTAGTTTAGCATCAAACTCTTTTTGTGCCGCCTCGTTTTTTATAGCACGTTCTTGGGCTGCATACTTTTCATTGATCTTTGCCTTTTGTTCTTCGGTTAATTTTTTATTAGAAAGTTCTTTGTCCTTTAGTTTGTTGTTATCATCTAAAGCCTGATTTGTATTTTTATCACGAGCCGTTTTTTCAAGACTAAAAATGTTATCTAAATAAAGTTGTGCTAATCCAAAAGACTGTTCTAATATTTGACGTTTTTCGTCAGCTACTTTTTGCGCTGCTAGAATTTCCGCCTGCTTCGTTTTCTCAATAAACTCTAAATCCAACTTCTCCTTATCCTCACGTGCCTTTGCATCAATTTCTTCGATAGCAACTTTCTTTAGTTCGGCTGATTGCGTAGAATTTTGAACGGCTAATTTATCTGCATCCGCTTTCGCTTCAATAACATCCTTCTGAGCCTCAACTTCAAATTGAGTGCCTTGCTTTGCGTTTAGTAAAGCTAATGAGGCACGTTTAGCGTATAAATCTAAATCGTTTTGTGTTAGCAATTCTTTTGACTCCTTGTCAGCATCAATGTTAATCTTAGCTATTTCAACCGCGTTTTCTTTCGCTTTTGCAACATCAATAAGACGTTTCGCTTCAATAATCTGCAACTGTATAGCCAAAGTATCTTGAGCGTTATTTATCGCCTCTTGCAATAGTATTTCGTTTCCTGTTTTTTGATCTTCTAAGTTCTTTAAATTAAACTCTTGGTTAAGATTTGAAATATCTTTTTTTAGTTTTTCATTAATCCTAAATATTTCAGCAGAGTTTCCGCGTGCATTAAACAATTCAATTTTAGATTCTTTTGTTAATGCTTGAATTTTTAAATCCAATTCATCTTTAGTGCCTTCTTTTGCAGCTAATAATCTACCTTCTGCAATACTTTTCGCGTTCTGTAATGCTTGTTCTATAAGCCGATTCTCAGCATTAATATTAAACAACTCTTTCGCTTTTGCGGCCTCTTCAAAGTTCTTTTTTGCATCAGTAGCTAAATCAATTTGAGCCTTTAAATTATCAATTTCAAGTTTAGCCGAATCAAGAACTTTTTCGTCCGCTTTTGCAGTAGCTAAAGCCTTGTAATTAGCTTCAAGTTCTTTTACTCTAATTTGATTTGCTTCTAAGTTTTTGATCTCATTACTTACTATTTGAGTTGATGTTTCAGCAGCGTTTAATTTGGCTTGAACAACTTTCTCCTCTAAAGCAATTCTTTCTGATAATGGTTTTTTAAGTGCATTTGCAATATCCAACTCCTTTTGAGCAGCCGAAACTTGAGCATCTGCAAATTGCTCGAATGAACGAATAGATTCTTTCTGAGTATCAATTTGCTCTTTTTGAAGTTCGTTTAATCTTTGAGTTGCAGCAGTAACGCTTTCCGTTGTTCGTGTAAAATAAACAAATGCAGCCGTTAAAGCAACAACAGTAGTAAGTAATAACACCGCAGGGTTAGCATTCATTGCAGCGTTTAAGGCCCATTGAGCAATAGTTGCACCTCGCTTAACAATAACATTTTTTGATTGAGCTAAAGTTTCTAATTCAACCGCTAAAGCCTGTCCACGTGTTTGAAGAATAGCAATACTTTGAACTGCGATATTTTCCTTTTGTATTAAT
>RDXP01000096.1 GCA_004292865.1 Sphingobacteriales bacterium | reverse complement strand
AATACTCCCTAACAGAAAACTATATAGACAATATGATAGAAAAACCAAAATGGGTAAATATAGAAAATATAAATAAATTATCCTATGTTAGTGCCATTAAACCCCAAAGGGGAGAAAAAGGGTGGGACTATAAAGAAAAAGATATAATGTACAGCGTGTTAAAACGCTCTAATTGTTAAAATAAAACTATATTTATACAACGTAACTGATGTTAAATAGTAATTATCAATCATAAAAAAAGTAAAGTAAAACTGTAGAAGAATTACTCAAATTTTACAAATAACCACATTAAGCATACATATCTTTACCTAAAAAAAAATAAATTTGTACACAAAACCAAACAAATGATAACAGAAAACGAACACGTACAGTGCTTAATTATAGGATCGGGGCCGGCAGGTTATACAGCAGCTATTTATGCGGCTAGGGCCGATTTAAAACCAGTAATGATAACTGGTATGGAAATGGGTGGCCAGCTTACAAAAACCACCGATGTAGAAAATTTCCCTGGCTACCCTAACGGTGTTATGGGGCCCGATATGATGGAAGATTTTAGAAAACAAGCCGAGCGTTTTGGTACCGATATTAGGTTTGGTTACGTTTCGTCGGTCGATTTTTCGGGCAATGTACACAAAATAGTGGTTGATGATAGTAAAACCATAACCGCCGATACGGTAATAATTTCTACAGGCGCATCGGCAAAATGGTTGGGCTTAGCCTCCGAAAAAAAATACAACGGTTTTGGCGTTTCGGCATGTGCCGTTTGCGATGGTTTCTTTTTTAAAAACCAAAACGTTGCCATAGTAGGGGCGGGCGATACCGCCGCCGAAGAAGCAACCTACCTTGCTAAGCTATGCAAAAAAGTGTATATGATTGTTCGCCGAGATGAGTTTAGGGCCTCTAAAGCAATGGTACACCGTGTGTTAAACACCCACAATATAGAAGTGCTTTACAATACCGAAACCAAAGAAATACTGGGCGACGGCAAAGTAGTTACCGCTGTAAAAGTTATAAACAACCACACCAAGCAAGAACAAGATTTAGACATAACAGGCTTTTTTGTAGCCATAGGCCATAACCCAAATACTGCAATTTTTAAAAATTGGCTAAAAATGGACGAAACAGGCTACCTAATTACTAAACCCGATAGCACCGCAACAGATATTGAAGGCGTTTTTGCTTGTGGCGATGCCCAAGATAAGCTATGGCGACAAGCCGTAACAGCAGCTGGTACAGGTTGTATGGCGGCTTTAGAAGCCGAGCGTTATTTGGCAGCCAAAGAATTTGCTTAAAAAAACTAAAAAATGTGGATAATATTTAATTGTCCATATTTTTTTATTTGGTTTTGTATTGTTTTAATAACGTTATTAAACTTGGTATATAAATGTATATTAAGCGATTAAAAATTATATTTTACAATCATCCGAATTAATAATTTGGCATTTATTGCGCCCTACTTCACATACCGCCTGTTTAAAACCTCATAAAACCTATCTACCACCTCCTGTTTATCTACCCATTTATTTTTTAAGGCATAGTTTTTTTGTAAAAAATTATCGGCACTTTCAAACGAATCAAAACGGTTTAAAATCTCTAAAGCTTCGCTATACGCCAAGTTATAACCGTTAAAAAGTTCTTTAATAAAAATCATTTTATCGTTTAGGCTTATCGCCGATTTTAAATCGGCGGTAGCCATATTACTTAATCGAGATGATATATTTTGCGCATTGTTTTGGTTCGATAAAAATTGGTTAAGGGTAATTTTTTTATCGTCAATAGTTTCGTTTTCAATAATGTTATGGGTAGTTTGGGTTTCACTTTTGGAGCTTAATGGCAATGTTTCTTCCTCATTTTTGGCTTCTAGTTCTGGTATCTCCTCGCTTTCGGCACCATCAGTAGCTGCTGGTAAAACTATATTTTTGTTTGCCACATCGGGTAAAATCAGTGATGTATTAACGGCATTTAACTTTGCAAATAAATCTTGTTTTTCTTGTAAAAGTTTGGTTTCATCGGCTGTTAATTCTCTATCAAAAATACGGCCCACTTCAATATTTTGCTCAAACTCAAACATCATTTCTTCGGGTTTTTCGGGCAATGCAAATAAATTATCTGGTGCAGGCCTAACAAAATTGGTAGTTTCGTTTTTAATCGAGGCTTCAATTTTAGGAGCAATTGTAAGGTTATCATCAGTACTTTTGCTCTCCACTACTGTAGCTTCATTGTTTTGATTTTTAGATAATTGAAGTTTTTTTAGTATCTCGATATGATCAATCAAAAAATCGGCATTAGCCGTAAAAAGTTCTAACTCTAAAAGGTTGTAGTTTTGTGTTTGTGTAAGGTATTGGTGTTGATCTTTTAAATCATCAATAATTTGTCCTGTTTTTTTTAAAATTTCTTCTTGCTTCATCATAGATAAAAATGTGAATAATTGGTATAAATTAAAATTGTATTAGATAATAAACGCACCTAATTTATGAAGCCCAATTTTAATTAAAAAATTTCGGTTTCGGGTATAAAAACTCACATTTTTGATATACCCATTGTTTAATTTATTTTGTGTTAAAGGCTTTAAATTTTTCTTTGCGCTGTTTTTTTAGTGGTTAATTTTGTTAAAATAATTATCAATTTTTTTTAACCCCTTCATAGTTTTATATTTGCTATTATGAGTAAAAAAAACATTGCGCTTGTTGCAGGTGGCTATACAGGCGAGTACGAGGTATCATTAAACAGTGCACAAAACATCGAACGTGAACTAGATAAGCAACTTTACCAAGTGTATAAAATTATTATTGATACACAAAGCTGGTATTATATTGATGTTAACAATCAAAAATACGAGATAAATAAAAACGATTTTAGCCTACACCTACCCACGGGCATTATTTGTTTTGATGCTGCGTTTATTACCATACATGGTTCGCCAGGCGAGGATGGTAAATTACAAGGCTATTTCGACTTGCTACGCATACCTTATAATACCTGCGATACTACCACAGCCGCCCTTACCATGAACAAAGCCTATACAAAATCCGTAGTGCATAACATAGCTAATTTATTTACAGCCAATTCATTAACGCTGTACAAAAATACCAACCAAGTACAACAATTAATTAGCGATAATTTAAAATTTCCACTATTTATTAAACCCAATAATGGAGGAAGTAGTGTAGGTATGAGCAAAGTAAACGATGCCCACCAGCTCGAAACTGCCCTGCAAAAAGCGTTTAACGAAGATAGCCAAATACTGGTAGAAGAATTTATACAAGGCCGCGAGTTTAGCATTGGCCTTGCGCTACTTAACGGCCAAATAAAGGTATTGCCTGCTACCGAAATTATTACCTCGAAAGATTTTTTTGATTACGAAGCCAAATATACCCCAGGCATTACCAACGAAATTACCCCAGCACAATTAAGCGATACCCAAAATAACACCATTACACAAATAGTATCCGATGTTTATAAGGTACTTAACTGTAAAGGAATGGTAAGGGTTGATTTTATTTTGCAGCATCAAACACAAAATTTTTACTTTATTGAAATTAATACCACCCCAGGACAATCGGCCAATAGCCTTATACCACAACAATTACGGGCAGCGGGCATAAACGTTGGCTGGTTTTACGCTAAACTTATTGAAGAAAGTTTAAACCCGATGTAAAAAAAATTGCTTCGCTTTTGTAGTATTGCGAGTTATGTATTTTAAAATAAGTTGCCATATAAATATTGCAACAAGTGGATTTTGAAAGATATTACCGTTTAGTTTAAAAAATATCGAAATAAAGCAGCATTTAATCAAAACAGAAGTGGAAATAAGCACAAAAAAATAATCAGAACCAACGGAGAAATTAAAGAAACTTAAACAGCACTAAACATTAAAAGTAAACCATATTGAATTCAAAAAAAACTATAATTAGTAAAATCTGTTTACTAAAACCTACATCAAAAAAAAATACTTATTTACTAACCAGTAAGGTATGGTTATAAGCTACGTGGGTTAAATACCAATAAAATATTTATATAACACAATAAAAAGCAGCGACCAATTGCTCGGCCTCTGCTTTTTGTAAAAAATATTATCAATAAATTTATCGTAAACTAAAACTACCTTTACCTAAGTCGCTACTATCTGCGTAAAGTAAAACAGTGTAATTTCCAGGGATAAATACGGCTTTGTTTACCCAATCTAATGTATAGTTTTTGGCATCGCCGGTATAATCAATAGCCGTTTTATAGGTATATTGTAACTCTTGTCCATTAGAGGTAAATGTACCGTTTTCGCCTGTTATTAAATTACCAGCAGGGTCTAGCAGGCGCATATACACATCATGCATCCCTTTTTCGGCAAGCGGATTGGCAGGTATCGAAAAACTTATTTTAAGCTTTTTAGCTGTTGATGCTTTATCTACATCCACCTCTCTACCGCTATTTTTAATTTTTAAAGGAGCTACACTTATACCTACACCTTTAAGTGCCGAACCTACTTTTACACGGGTGTTTAACGAATCGTTTTTACGCGAAAGTTCTTGCGCTTGTTTAGATACCGAGCTCACAGTTGTTTTTAAACTATCTCTTTCTACCGTTAAAATAGCATTTTGTTGCTGCAAGGCTTCTATATCGGAGGTATATTGTGTAACCGAGTTGCGCAAAACCTGTAATTCGCTACGTGTTTTGGATAATTGGCTTCGGGTAAGCGAGCCATTAGCAAGCGCTCGTTTAAGCTCGGTAATTTTGGTTTTTAATTGCTCGTCCTTACTATTTAGCTCTTCGGTAGTTTTAGTATTGGCACTATTGGCCTGCTCCAGTTCGGTTTCTAGTTTTTCGAGTTCGGTTTGTAACGCAGTGCGCTCATCTACTACTGTTACAATGCGCTGCTCGGTTTTGTTTTTTTGTAAAAACAAATAAACGCTAGTACCCATTAACGCTATTATTACTGCAATTAAAAAATAAATTTTGTTGTTATCGTTTCTTTTTTGCTCTTGATTTTCCATGTGTTTTGTATTTAGTTTATTATTCGATTTTATTGTTTACACTATTTTATTTAGTAAGCAAGTTTTTAGATGCCGTAATATTATAAATTTATTACGGCTGTTCATAACAATTGTATAACATTTATAAAACAATAATATTGCATACCTATTGTTGTTTATAATTTAAAAGATTGTTCAATAGTAACAAAATTGTTACACAAAACAAAATAAAACATTAGGCCTAAGTGTTACAAGCGAATGTGTACTTTTGCTCGCAATTTACAACAGCTATACAATTTAATGAAGTTACAATTTTTTATCCCACTTACCTTAGCCTCATTTTTTTCGTTTTTTGTTTCATTGGCACAAGATAGCCTATCACTCAAAAGAGAATTTAGGGGAGTATGGGTAGCCACAGTTGCCAATATTGATTGGCCTAGCAGGCAGGGCTTATCTACCCAACAGCAAAAAAACGAATTGATAAAAATTTTAAATACACATCAAAAACAAGGTATTAACGCCATTATGTTTCAAGTGCGCCCAGCGGCCGATGCCTTTTACCCCAATTGTGATGAACCTTGGTCACAATACCTAACGGGTACACAGGGGCAATGCCCCATGCCTTTTTACGACCCTTTGCATTTTGCTATTGCCGAATGCCATAAACGTAATATAGAGTTTCATGCTTGGTTTAACCCTTACCGAGCCACATTTGATGGCAATGATACCAAAATTACTGCCAATCATATTACCAAACTAAAACCCGATTGGTTTTTTATATACGAAGGAAAAAAATTATTTAACCCAGGCCTGCCCGATGTAAGGGCTTATATTTTAAAAATAATTTTAAATGTAGTGGATAGCTACGATATAGATGGGGTACATTTCGACGATTACTTTTACCCCTACATCATAAAAGGCCAAACACTAAAAGATACCGAAACATTTATTTTGTATAACAATGGCATAGCCGATATTAAAAATTGGCGCAGGCAAAATGTAGATACATTGATACATAGCTTAAACGATAGCATACATGCGCATAAAAATTATGTAAAATTTGGGGTAAGCCCTTTTGGTATTTGGAAAAACAAAGCACAAGACCCCGAAGGTTCGGATACACGCGGTGGCGATTCGTATTATGAGATATATGCCGACTCGCGAAAATGGATTAAAAACGGTTGGGTTGATTATTTAAACCCGCAGTTATACTGGTCGTTTACAACCAAAGCCGCACCCTTTGCCAACCTTGCCAATTGGTGGGGCAATAATACCTACGGCCGAAACATGTATATTGGCCATGGTGCCTACCGTATAAATACAACTAAAGATGCTAGCTGGCGTAATCCAGCACAATTGGGCAAGCAAATTGCTTACATTAGGCAAAACGAAAATATACACGGTAGTGTTTTTTTTAGTTCGAAATCGTTAACCAAAAACCCGCTTGGTATTTCCGATACGTTAAGCAATAATTACTATAAATTCCCCGCTTTACCCCCTTTAATGCCTTGGCTCGATTCTATACCGCCTTACGCCCCCAATAATTTACAAGCTACATTTACCCCTAAAGGCACACTTTTAACCTGGTTACCGCCCCCAATAGCAGCCGACAAACAAGCTACTTATGGCTACGTGGTTTACCGCTTTGCCAGCGACGAAGTGGTAGATTTAGAGTATAATGAAAACATAAAAGTCATATTTTATAGCCCCACTTTAAGTTGGTTAGATATAAGTGCCAACCCAAAGGAAAAATACAAATATGTAGTTACAGCCTTGGATAGGCTAAAAAACGAAAGTAAAGCATCTAATATCGTTTTCTTTTGAGCTAGAAAAGTAATGTGTGTTTAACTGTAAAGTTTCACAACGCTGTTTATGATATTACTTTCTCCATACTACTAAAACATTATTTTTATCTGTAGATAAAAAACCGTACTTTATATCGGAAAATTTTGCATGAATTTACTTTCCATAAACATTTTCGATACATACTCTGAAAGCATAGCCCGATAGTAATTTATTATGCTCTTATAAAATATTTAACTAAAGTTCTAGCCTTGTGTGCCTGGCGCCTTTTGCTTGGCGTTATTTGCGGTAAAAATAATTTTAGGGGATACCGCAAAGAACACAAAGCTGGTTGCAAGTACCATCTTAAATAAAAAAGATAAAAAACCACCTTATTATTTACCTCCAAAATTTTAGTAATGTATATGGTTACCTTATTCTTTTACAAATTTGCTTATAGCAATAGTGCTATTGTTTTTTTTGCTTTCTAGTTTAATAATATAGCTACCTGCACTTAAATTGCTTAGGTTGGC
>RDXP01000095.1 GCA_004292865.1 Sphingobacteriales bacterium | reverse complement strand
TATCGGAGGAAGTAAAGCTCATAAATATACTTATAGTGCAACGTATTTATAAAATTAGCTGGTTATACAAGCAACAGGCTTTGCGTAAATCTTTGTGTTCTTTGTGATATATTTTTACCGCAAACAACGCTAAGGAAAAGCGCAAAAAACACAAAGCTGCTTGTAAGTGCCATCTTAAATAAAAAAGATAAAAAAAAACCTCATTATTTACCTCAAAAATTATGAAACTAACCCTCGGGTTTTCGCCCTGCCCTAATGATACTTTTATATTTGATGCCTTAATTCACCATAAAATTGATACCGAAGGTTTACAATTTGAGGTGCATTTTGATGATGTAGAAACGCTAAACCAAAAAGCTTTTGCCACCGAGCTGGATATTACAAAGCTGAGTTATTTTGCTTTTGCCCACGTTTTAAAGCACTACGTTTTGTTAAGTGCGGGTAGTGCTTTGGGTTTTGGCGTTGGCCCTTTGTTAATTTCTAAACAACAAAATGTTAGCGATTTTAACTCAAACCTTAAACTAGGCATACCAGGAAAATTTACTACGGCCAATTTTTTATTAAGCTTGGCTTACCCGCATCTTAGCAATAAGGTAGAACTTGTTTTTAATACTATCGAGCAAAAATTATTGGCGGGCGAAATTGATTTGGGCGTAATTATACACGAAAACAGGTTTACTTATCAGGATAAAGGTTTGCATTTGGTGCAAGATTTAGGTGCTTTTTGGGAGCAAGAAACCAATTGTCCCATACCTTTAGGCGGTATTGTTATTAAACGTACTTTGCCTTTAAAGGTTAAACAAAAAGTACAGCGGGTGTTACAAAAATCGGTTGAATACGCATTTGCAAACCCAAAAGCTGGCTTGGCTTTTATACGCCAATACGCCCAAGAAATGAGCGAAGATGTAATGTACCAGCACATTAATTTGTATGTAAATAAATATTCGATTAATTTAGGTTTTGATGGCCGAAAGGCAATTGAGCTATTATTTAAGCGGGCTATTACGTTGGGATTGGTGGATGAGGCTATAGAAAATATATTTTTATAGAATTAATTCCCAAAATTAGTATAAACAATATTACCACACGGCAACACTTTACAAATTACACTACAGCCTCCAGCATCTTAATATACCCATCAATACCTTCCTCAATTTCTTGCAAATAAATATACTCATCAGCGGTATGCGAGCGGCCCGAATCACCTGGCCCACATTTTAGCGATGGTATGCTTAGCAATGCTTGGTCCGATGTGGTGGGCGAGCCATACGTTTTTTTACCCAAGGCAATGCCCGCCTGTACTATTAAATGTGTTTTGGGTATTGATGATGGCTTTAACCGTACCGAACGGGGAATAACCTCGCAAGTAACACATTCCCTAATTTTGGCAATTACCTCTTCGTTGGTATAAACATCTGTAACCCGCACATCCACCGTAAATTGGCAGGTATCGGGCACTACATTGTGCTGTGTGCCAGCGGCAATAATGGTAACCGTCATTTTTATTGGGCCTAGGCTTTCCGATACTTTATTAAACATGTAGGTTTTAAACCAGCTAATATCTTGCAAGGCTTTGTAAATGGCGTTTTCGCCCTCTTCGCGGGCAGCATGGCCCGATTTTCCTTTCGCCACACAATCCAATACCAACAATCCTTTTTCGGCAATAGCCAAATCCATAAAAGTAGGCTCGCCCACAATGGCAAAATCTAAAACCCCTAACTCGGGTATAATAGATTCTAAACCCCCGTTTCCCGAATTTTCTTCTTCGGCTGTAGCCGCCAAAGCAATATTATATTTTAAATTTTTTTGCTCGTAAAAGTGTAAAAATGTGGCTATTAGTGCTACCAATGCGCCTCCAGCATCGTTACTGCCTAAGCCGTAAATTTTACCATCTTCAATATCGGGGCTAAACGGATTGCGGGTATAACTTTTATTAGGCCTTACAGTATCGTGGTGCGAGTTTAATAAAATGGTAGGTTTATTGGCATCAAAATATTTATTGTAAGCCCACACATTATTGCCTTTGGTATGTATTTCAACGCCTTTGGCTTTTAAAAATACGGCAATTATAGCCGCTGTTTGGTCTTCTTCTTTGCTAAAAGATGAAGTACTTATCAATGATTTTAATAATTCTACCGCTTGTAAATACAAATTGTTTAATGCCATAAATTAGTTTTTGGTATATAATTCGCCCGCAATTTTAGCCGAAGTTTTAATGCCTTTTATCATTGCCGAGCTAAATCCGTTATGCTCCATTTCGTTTAAACCCGCTATGGTACAGCCTTTTGGCGATGTTACTTTGTCGATTTCGTGTTCGGGGTGCGATGCCAGCTGCAGTAGCAAGTCGGCAGCGCCTTTGGCCGTTTGTGCAGCCATCATTAGCGCATCATGTGCATGAAAACCTACCTCTACCCCACCCTGCGATGCCGCCCTTACCGACCGTAAAAAAAACGCCACCCCACAAGCGCATAATGCCGTTGCCGATGTCATTAAATCTTCGTTTATCTGTAAAGTTATACCCACGGTATCAAACATTTCTTTAACCATTTTTAGGCTTTGCGCCGATGCATTATCGGTGGCAAAACAGGTCATACTTTGCTGTATGGCAATGGCTGTATTGGGCATAACCCTAATCACTTCTAAATTAGAAAATAGTTTTTCTTTGATATTGCTGCAGCTAACGCCCGATACTATAGATATAAAAACTTGATTTTTAGTATCAATACTGGCTTTAATCTGGTCGAGAACTGAATTTACTTGTTGAGGCAGAACAGCCAAAACAATCATATCGGCACCTGTTATGGCGGCTATATTATTTGCCGAAGTAATAAATCCTTCGGCAGCAAGCGGGGCTAATAAACTGCTATTTCGGCGGGTTAAGGTAATATTGCCAGCATTATATAAACCGCTTTTTACCAAGCCTTTTGCCAGCGATATACCCATATTGCCGCTACCAATTATGGTAATTTTTTTGGTTAATTGTTCCATTTTTTAAGTTGTTATACGTGTGCCAAATTTTTGGGTTTTTAACAATGGTAATTCATCGGCACTGCCAATAAAAACTTGTTTTACGCCATTGTTTATGGCCTCAAAAGCGTTGTGCAATTTAGGCAACATTCCGCTATGTATTATATTTTGGGCTTGTAAAGTTTCAAATATGGTTGGGTTTATTTCGGTTATTACCGATTGTTCATCCTCTACATTGCGTAAAACCCCCTTTTTTTCGAAACAATAAATTAATGATGTATGGTAGTTTTGCGATAGCGCAACCGCCAATGCCGATGCCACCGTATCGGCATTGGTGTTTAACAATTGGCCTTCGCCATTATGTGTAATGGCCGAAAAAATGGGGATAAAGCTACTTTTTAGCAATACAGAAAGGTTTTTTGTATGTACCGATTGTGCATCTAAATCGCCCACAAAACCAAAATCTATATTTTCTTCAATACCTGTTTCCGTATTTTTTAAGTGTTGAATGGGACGTTTTTTTGCACTTATTAAATTGCCATCGGCCCCGCTTAGGCCTATGGCATTGCATTGTTGTGCTTGTAATTGTGCCACTATGTTTTTATTGATTAAGCCAGCATATACCATGGTAACAATTTTAAGCATCTCGGCATCGGTAACCCTACGGCCGTTTACCATTTTAGCCTCTAGCCCAATATCTTGCGCCAGTTTGGTAGCCATTTTTCCACCACCGTGTACTAAAATTTTAAATCCGGGCAAACCGCAAAAAGCAGTTAAAAACGTTTCTAGTTTTTCGGTATTATCAATCACGTTTCCACCTATTTTGATAATGGAAAGCGTGGGTTTTTGGTGTGATGATGATGGGGGCTTGTTCATGTATTTTTTTTATGTTGTAATTTATATGCCTAGCTGGCTGGCTCTTTTTGTTTTTATAAGCCCTGCCTTAAATTTTTAAAGCCAAATAAAGCCATAATAAATTAGTTTACTAAAGTTTTGGAGCAAATAAAATGTTACAAAAAAAAATGGCATCAATATTGGTGGTAAATATTCTATTTCAAAAATTTTGTTGCTCCCAAACTTTAGTTAATTAACAAAAACTTTAAATTTTTATTACAATACGCCAAAACAAAAAACTAATTTTTTAGATTTACCTTCACAGTATATATGGAAAGTAAAAACGTACACGTAATAGGCTCGGGCTTTGCGGGCTTAACCGCCGCCGCCCTGTTAGCCAAGCAAGGTTATCATGTAACTATTTTAGAAAAAAACAAGCAACCTGGTGGCAGGGCTGGCGTATGGGAAAGCCAAGGTTTTAAATTTGATATGGGCCCCAGCTGGTATTGGATGCCCGATGTGTTCGAAAATTATTTTGCCCTGTTTGGTAAAAAACCAAGCGATTATTACCATTTAAAAAGGCTAGACCCCGCCTACCGTATTTATTTTGGTAGCGATGAAATAATGGATATACCGGCCAATATGCAGCAACTCGAAGCATTATTTGAAAGCTACGAAGCTGGCAGTACCCTTGCATTAAGAAAATTTATGGCGCAAGCCGCTTATAAATACAAAACCGCCATGAGCGATTATGTATTTAGGCCATCGCACAGCATTACCGAGTTTTTAGATTTAAAACTGGTTTTACAAAGCCTACGCATACACATGTTAAAACCTATGAGTAAACATGTAAAATCGTACTTTAAAAATCCAAAACTCATAAAATTATTAGAGTTTCCGGTACTGTTTTTAGGGGCAACTGCACAAAAAATACCCGCTATGTACAGCCTTATGAACTACGCCGACCTTGCCTTAGGCACCTGGTACCCCATGGGCGGTATGAACCAAATTGTGCGAGCAATGGTAAAACTAGCCGAAGAGCATGGCGTACAAATTTTACTAAATACCGAGGTTGTAAATATTAAAATAGCAAACAACAAAGCCGTAGAAGTTAAAACCAATAACGGGAATTTTAAAACAGATTTTGTAGTGGCTGCGGCCGATTACCAACATATAGACCAAAAATTATTGGACAAACCGTACCAAAATTACAATAACAAATATTGGGAAAGCCGCACCATGTCGCCCTCTAGTTTATTGTTTTATATAGGTTTAAATCAAAAGGTTAAAAACATTAAACACCATAATTTATTTTTTGATGAGGATTTAGACCAACATGCCAAAGAAATTTACGATACGCCACAATGGCCTAGCAAGCCCCTTTTTTATGTATGCGCATCGTCGGTTAGCGATGCTTCGGTAGCTCCCCAAGGTATGGAAAACCTATTTTTTTTAATTCCGCTGGCTCCAGGCTTAGTTGATACTGATGAACTGCGAGAAAAATACTACCATTTAATGCTAGATAGATTTGAGCAGATAACAGGCAACAGCATCCGTGGCAACGAAATAGTGAAACGCAGCTTTGCAATGAACGATTTTGAAACCGAATACCACTCGTACAAAGGAAATGCTTACGGCCTAGCAAATACGCTTAGCCAAACGGCTTTTTTTAAACCCAGTATGCGCAGTAAAAAAGTAGCCAACCTTTTATTTGCTGGGCAATTAACCGTACCTGGGCCAGGTGTACCGCCAGCCATTATATCGGGGCAGGTGGTGGCTAAAGAAGCGGGAACTTATTTGAGGAGGGCTTAATGTTATGGAGAACATTTTAATTTTAGCTCTTCCACCGATTAGCGATTTCGGGTTAGTAATTAATTGTAAAAATATTTGGCAGTAGTGAAGCATACGACAAAATCACCAAAGAATTAAAAAACGGATAATATAAAATATCATAATGAGCATCATTACAAATAAATATTTTAAAGACTATCAAAGTGAACTTACTGTTGACTGCAATGAAGCCTTAAAACAGGTCAAAGAAATAGAATTAACGCCAACAAGTTTTACTTTTTATACTTCAGTTGCTGTTATATCGTCTTCTAAAATTGAAGGCGAGCAAATGGAACTGGATAGTTATGTAAAACATAAAATTCAAGACATTGAATATTTACCTGAATTGGTTGAGAAACCCAACGACCTTTTTAAAGCATATATTTTTGCTAAAGACAATGAATTAACAAAAGAGAATTTTCTAAAAAGCCATATTTTACTTTCCACTCATTTATTACCCGAGAAATACCAAGGTATATATCGCAAAAATGAAATGTTGCTAATGGAACACAAAACAGGAAGAATACAATATGAAGCAACTCCTTTTGCAATTGTAGAAACTGAAATGAACAATTTATGGGAGAACATTGACCACTTAATTTCTGTTCCTTTGAGCACAGAAGAAATTTTCTACTATGCTTCATTTATTCATTTAGCATTTGTAAATATTCATCCATTTAATGATGGCAACGGAAGAGCCGCAAGATTGCTGGAAAAGTGGTTCTTAGCTCAAAAGTTAGGCGAAACAGCTTGGTACATTCAATCTGAAAAATACTATTATCACAATGTTGATAGCTATTATAAAAATTTAAGTACGTTGGGGATGTTCTATGAAAAGTTAGACTATCAAAAAGCACTTCCATTTTTACAAATGCTACCAAATAGTCTGAGGCAGGATATCCAAGATTAAAAGTGTAACAAGATTGAGCTAAAGTAAATAACCTATAAGCACCATGAAGGGTAACAAAAAGTTGAATTATAGTTTTCAATAGGTAATTTAGCAATCGATATTATCGATAGCTTACAATCTAAAAAAATATTTTAACCAATAATTATGCCCCTTATCCAACTCCATAATCTTACCAAAAACCACCTCGAACACACACACTCGGGGGTAAGTAATATTAATTTAGAGATTGAGCGTGGGCAAATTGTAAGTATTATTGGCGAAAGTGGTAGTGGCAAAAGCACTTTACTAAAACTTATTTACGGTACATTGCTGCCTCAAAGTGGCGAGGTACTGTTTGAGGGGGCACAAATTATGGGGCCTGATGAAAAACTAATACCCGGCCACGATAAAATGAAAATGGTAACGCAGGATTTTACCTTAAACCTGTATGCCAAAGTGTACGATAATATTGCTGGCTTAATAGCAAATATAAACCTGGCCCAAAAACGGGAATTAACGTTACAAACCATGGATTTTTTGCGCATTAGCCACCTTGCCGATAAGCGCATTGTGGACCTTAGTGGCGGCGAGCAACAGCGGGTTGCCATAGCCCGAGCCGTAATTACCGAACCCGAGGTATTACTGCTGGACGAGCCTTTTTCGCAAATAGATGCCATACTAAAAAAGCAATTGCGTGATGATGTACAACGCCTAGCAAAATACCTGAATATGATGATGTACAACGCCTAGCAAAATACCTGAATATTACGGTAATTATGGTTTCACACGACCCTATTGATGGCCTATCAATGGCCGATAAAATGGTGATTTTACATAACGGAAAAATTATACGCCAAGGCGCACCAATAGCCATTTACCAAAACCCACAATACGCTTATGTGGCCAAATTATTGGGTAAAGCAAGTATTGTAACCCATGCTAATTTAGTACCCGATAGTAGCCAAACTTATGCTGTTTACCCGCATCAAGTTATTTTAAACCGAGAGGGTACAGGCATCCCCGCAAGGGTAAAAAATGTGTGTTTTGGTGGTAATTTATACGAGGTAGAGCTTGTTTATGAAAATACAAAAATTACGGCCTACGATTACCTTA
>RDXP01000094.1:7366-12336 GCA_004292865.1 Sphingobacteriales bacterium | reverse complement strand
CATTTCTCAGCTATCTTCGGCTTACTTATTGCACCCCGAATGTCATTTTTTAATTACCAAAACCAACATTTATAGAAATTTAATTCACGGTAATTATATGGTTATATATCGTATTACAGCTAAAAAAATCGAAGTTTTAAATGTTTTACACAGTAGTAGAAGTCCAACTAAAATTAAGGCATCAAAAAAAATTAAAGTATAAGTTTTATGTTTTATTAACGCTCTTCGTGGTTTGCAACCTCGAAGCCTAAATCGTAGGGTTTGTAACCCGTAAAAAACAAATGCCCATTGCCGTGGTGCGTGTCCCACGCACCACTAATTTTACTTACCATACTATACAACGTAGTTTGTAACCCAAGTTCATAATTTTCAATAATGCCCTTTAACCGAGTGTATCGATATTTGCCCGTGGTTGGTGGCACACCAAACGCCAAATGAATGTGGTTGGTGTGCCACCAACCACGGAATAAAAATTAATTGAGGGTAATTATAAAATAGTTTATAGGTTTACCGATAGTATTATATACATAACAGATATTTTTGATAGCCGCCAAGATCCCCAAAAAGCAATCAACAAATTAATTTTTTAGGTGGTTAAAATTGTATATTTAGGTAGAATTTGAATTATGAGGTTATGTAAATAATTGCAGCTAAGGCGAATGAAATTTTGGCAAAATCGGTATTGCCGAAAATAGTGAAGTAATTTTGTTGGGGTGTGTGGACGAGCATCAAAGCGTGGTTGTGAAGTAGTTTTGTTGGGGCGTGGGACACGCACCAAGGCGAGGGGGACTTTAAAATAAATACTAAATAATTAAAAAATTTAATACATTTGTAGTATTAAGCGTATATAAATACACTTATAACAAAATTTATCTATAATAAATAAATATTTATATCAATAAATGCTCAAATATAGTCTATTTGTATTTACAGTATTGGTTTATTCCTTTTCGTTTGCGCAAAACGTAACTGAAAGGTCTGATGAACAATTAATACAAACCAAACTATCGTATTTTGCTAATTCAAATTCAAAAATTCAAACATCAACTAATGACTATATTAGTATTTATCAAAAATATATAAGCGGTATTCGTGGGCAAGAGTGCCCCATGTACCCTAGCTGTTCTAATTTTGGGTTAAAAACTTTTAGTGAAAAAAAATTTGTTTACGCATTTATTTTAACATCTGATAGGTTATTAAGGTGCGGACATGAGCCTAATAAATATGATTTAACTATTAGGCCCAATGGATTTAAAAACATTGATTACCCAGCTTACCAAGCCGCTCCAAATGAGCTTTATTATACAAAAAACGCATACTTTTTCTCTTTTTCGGATAAAATAAGCGATGATTCTACGCTTACATTTATAAAAAAATTAATTAACAAACATTATTATCGCGAAGCTCTTTTAGAAATTATGAGAGTTGAATACAAATATCCCATATTTAATATCGAACTTTTTACCAATAAAATCATTTGTTTTAAAGCATTAGGTGAATACGAAAATGCAATATTTGATTTCGAAACTAAATGTCCAACGCAATACAAAAATTATTCGGAATTGGTTTTTCAAATTGCACTAATCGAGTACAAACTTAAAAACTTTAGCTTAGCTCTTCAAAAAAACCAAACAGCTTTAGAATTATGCAACGATGAGTATTGTAAGTCTAAAATAATTTTATTGGAAGGTGTTTTATATGCAAATAAATACGAATGGAAAAAATCCATGCAATCTTATCTAACCCTTTCCCAATTGAGTTCGTACAAAGAACTTGCCGATATTAATTATAAACTTGCCGAAAATGGTACGCAACTTAAATTTAAAAACCCAAGACTTGCAAGTATAATTTCGATAATACCAGGGGCTGGGTATGCTTATGCAGGGCATAAGCAAACTGCAATTTCTGCATTTTTAGTTAATGGGTTGTTGGCTTATGCAACTTATACTAGTTTCAAAAATAAAAATTATGGCATAGGATTATTAACAGGAGTTTTTAATTTAAGCTTCTACATTGGTAATATTTATGGTGCAGTAAAAAGTGCCAAACGTTATAACGAGCAACAACAAAAATCAATCATAAACAAATTAGAATTTAACTCAAACCTTTAAACCCGCAAACAATGATTACAAAAATCCAAAACTCAAATTATTTTAAAAACACAGTTCTACTATTAGCTGTGGCAGTATTATCAATGTCGTTCAAAATTAGTGGTAACGGCGAAGTTATTTTAGCACAAGGCACAAAAGTGGTTTTAGAAACCGTTTCATCTATCCAATCAGACCAAGTTAGTGTTGGCCAAATGGTTGATTTTAGAGTAAGATACGATGTTAAAGTAGATGGTGTAACTGCAATAGCTGCAGGTGCAATAGCTAAAGGCCAAGTTATGAGAGCCGATAAAGCAAAAGGTTTAGGTAAAGAAGGCTTTATAGAAATTTTAATTAAGTCGGTTACCGCTAAAGATGGCCAAGAAGTTGTACTTACAGGTGGCAATGTTTATCAACAAGGTCAAGATAAGCAAACTTTAGCACTTGTATTAGGTATATTAGTTTGTATTTTATTTTTAACTATGAAAGGTAAAAATGCAGAAGTTCCTCCAGGTTACGAAGTCAACACCTCTGTAGCGGCTGCTACTACTATAAAGTTATAACACAATTTTGATACGTTGTTGATATTTTATTAGCAGGAATTTTAAGTAATTCCTGCTTTTTTTTAATAAAAGGGTTAATTGACCTTTGTGGTGCTAAAGCCCCGAACTCCCACAGCCGTGGTGCGTGTCCCACGCACCACTAATTTTACCACACTATACAACGTAGTTTGTGACCCAAGTTCATATACTGCCGATGATACATAAAATATAACAACAAAAAATGAAGTAAAAATGAATTTTAATATTGAATTATTTTAACTGATTTTTTAAGAGAATATATGGTTTAAAAGGTGTAGCCTAAACTTACGCCAACATAATAGGGTAAGAAAAATTTTGAATTAAATATTGGAGTTATCCCACCTCTAAAGGAAAAACCAGAATCTACTGGTTGCAAGCGATATGAAAAACTCATTGTACCAATAAATGAATTTTCTTCTGAATTTTCGAAAATAGTTTTTCTATCCCTATTAGTTCCAAAATAAGTTGCACCCAATCCTATTTCAAAAAAACTACTTTTTTTACCTAATAAATAATTGATGCCTACTGGTATAGTTGTAATACCATTTACAGAATCATTAATATACCCAATACCAATTCTGCCGCCTATACCATTTCTTTTATTAGTAAAACGTGTATCGTAATTGGCTGTTACCAATAGTCCTTGCCCCAAAAATTCCACAAAAATATTTTGTGCTCTTTTTTCAATAATTGGGGTTTGCTGTCCGTAGCTAAATAAACCTGTTGATAATACTGTTATTATGGTAAAAGTTAAATTTTTCATAGTTGTTTTTTTACTAAAATATAAGATTTTCTCATAAAAACACTAAACAAAAATATTTTTTAGCGCTTTATTTTTTAGCACTTTCATCCCTGTAAACAATATCAACCGCATTTTTAACCTTATTTTGTAGCAAAGCCAAATCAATAACTTCTAGCATATTGGTAACGTAATGAAAATTAAGGTCTTTTATATAATCTTCGTTAATTTCTTTAATATCTTTTTCGTTGGCTTTGGATAAAATAATGTCTTTAATATTGGCCCGCTTGGCGGCCAATATTTTTTCTTTTATCCCGCCCACGGGAAGCACTTTGCCACGTAGGGTAATTTCGCCCGTCATGGCTAATTTTGGTTTTACTTGCCTTTGCGTAAAAGCCGATACCAAAGCCGATAACATGGTAATACCTGCCGATGGGCCATCTTTTGGCGTTGCGCCTGCGGGTACGTGTATGTGTAAATCCCATTGGTCTATCACACGGTAATCAATACCTAAAATGTGGGCATGTGCCCTAATATAGGCCATTGCAATTACCGCCGATTCTTTCATCACATCGCCTAGGTTTCCTGTTAAAGTCATTTTACCTTTACCAGGGCTAAGGCTGGCTTCGATAAATAAAATATCGCCACCTACTTGTGTCCAAGCTAGGCCAGTAATTACGCCGGCTACATCGTTACCTTCATAAAAATCTTTATCGTAATAGGGTGCGCCTAGGGTTGTTACCACATCTTCGGGAGTAAATGTTGGGTTGTAAGCCACTTCCATTGCAATTTTTGTAGCAGCACCACGCACTAGGCTGCCAATGGTTTTTTCGAGTGCCCTTACGCCCGATTCGCGGGTGTAGTTTTCGATAATGTTTTCGATAATGGCTGGTTTTAAAACAATGTCTTTAGCCTTTAACCCGTGTTGTTCTTTTTGCTTGGGTATTAAATGTTTTTTGGCAATTTCTGTTTTTTCTTCGATGGTATAGCCGTTTACCTCAATTATTTCCATCCTATCTAGCAAGGCGGGTTGAATGCTGCTAAGGCTATTGGCGGTAGCAATAAACATAATGTTAGATAAGTCGTAATCAAGTTCTACAAAATGATCCGAAAATGCGTTATTTTGTTCGGGGTCCAGCACCTCTAATAATGCCGATGAAGGGTCGCCACGGTGGTCGTTGCCTACTTTATCAATCTCATCTAAAACAAAAACAGGGTTTGATGTGCCTGCTTTTTTTATGGATTGTATAATTTTACCCGGCATGGCACCTATGTAGGTTTTGCGGTGGCCACGTATTTCGGCTTCATCACGCATACCGCCTAATGCCATACGCACATATTTACGGCCTAGTGCTTTGGCTATTGATTTCCCTAGCGATGTTTTACCTACTCCGGGAGGGCCTACCAAGCATAGTATGGGGGCTTTCATATTATGTTTAAGTTTTAAAACCGATAGGTATTCGATAATCCGTTTTTTTACTTTTTCCATCCCATGATGGTTTTTTTCTAATATTTTTTGTGCCCGTTGTAAATCGAAATTATCTTTGCTATAATGTTGCCAAG
>RDXP01000094.1:0-7333 GCA_004292865.1 Sphingobacteriales bacterium | reverse complement strand
ACTTCTAAATAATTTATAAGTACCGAGTAGTCGGCTGATGCTGGATTCATGCGGGCTAGCTTATCCACTTCTTTTAAAAAATGTTCTTTGGTATCGGCAGTCCATTTTTTGGTATTGGCTCGTTTACGCAAGCTATCGGCTTCCATACCGGGCGAGTTTCCGCCCAGTTCTTCTTGTATGGTTTTAATTTGTTGATTTAAAAAATAATCTCGTTGTTGTTTATCTAAATCAACTTTTACACGGTTTTGGATTTGATTTTTTAACTCTAATAATTGCAACTCGGTACTTAAATGTACCAGTACCATGCTGGCCCGTTCACGCAGGTTGGGCTGCTCTAATAGCAATTGTTTATCGGCCACAGCCGCATTCATATTGGACGATATAAAATTGATCAAAAAAGCGGTGCTATCAATATTTTTGATGGCTACGGCTGCATCTGACGGGATATTGGGCGAATATTGTATAATTTGAATAGCCAGTTCTTTAACAGATGATACCAAGGCTTTAAACTCCTTATCCATTTTTGGGCGTACCTCTTCAAATTTAGAAACAGCAGCCATCATATAAGGCTCGGCCTGCACTTCGGTATCTAACCTAAACCTACTTTTCCCCTGTATAATTACCGTGGTATTGCCATCAGGCATTTGCAGCATTTTTATAATTACGGCTAGGGTACCTACTTTATTTAATTGGTTAAAGTTGGGGTCTTCGGTATTAATATCGGTTTGTGCAACTACGCCAATCATTTTTTTACCTCTATAGGCATCTTTTATCAACTTTATTGATTTATCGCGGCCTACGGTAATAGGTATCACTACACCTGGAAACAATACGGTATTGCGTAATGGCAATATGGCCAGTATTTCGGGGGTTTGTTCGTTGTTCATCTCTTCCTCGTCTTCGGGCGACATTAAAGGGAAAAATTCTGTGTCTTCGTTTATCAATGCTGGTGCGGTATTAAACTCGAATGGATCGAAAATGCTCATATATTTTTATAAATTCTGAAAACGACATATTGACATATTTTGTATCAATACTATGAAGTAATCTAAAAAAGTAGCTAATGCCAAACCCTATGCCAAGCTTTAATTTATGGAGAATTTGGATAAGAATTGTTTATTAATGGTTCATCAAAAAAGTAAGGTATGTTATAAAGTCAGTTATTTGCAAAAATAATTTAAAAAATGTTGCGTTAGCATTATGCAATATTATATTTGATGGTTGCTAAATAATAATTTTAATAAATGAAAAAAACATTTTTAAGTTTTTGTGTATTATCGATTACGCTTTTAAATCACGCATTTGCACAAGAACCATTTATCCGCTTGGGCCAAAAAGCTTTGATGGGTGGCGATTTTAATACAGCAGCATCCTATTTTGAGAAAGCATATACCGAAAATAATAGCGACATGAACGCCCTTTGGTTTATGGGCTATGCCTACTACCACGCCAGCGAATACCGTAAATGTGTGTATGCTTTTGATAAATTAATAAATTTAAAACCTAGCGAAACAGTGGCATATTATTACCGTGGCAAAGCAAAAACAGCTTTATATACAGGGCTAACCAATATAATGGCGGTTGAAAAAGAAAAATTAATAAAAGGAGCTATAAAAGATTTTAGTACAGGAGTTGATATTAGCCCTAACGACTTAAAATTTTACCAAAACCGTGGCTTGGCTTATTACGATTTGGCCTTATTTAAAAACCAAAAACTGCCCAATGTATATAACAAAGCCGAAGCTATTGCAAATGTAAATTTGGCATTAAAAGATTATCAAAAGCTAATGGTGTATAATAACTCCCGAGCCGATATTCAGGCTTTGATTGATAAAGCAAAGCGTTTTTTGGTGGATGTGCAGTAATAAAATGCCTTAATATTTATTTGCATATTAATCAAGTTCGTTGAATATTTTTTTACATCAATGTTGATGATTTGGGCGTTTAAACACGCTGTTCGTTATATCTTTTTCCCCTAGCCCTCAAACGGGGGGCTGACGCTAAATTCCCCCTTTGAGGGCTAGGGGAAAAAGGATGCCACTTCCATCGTTAACGCAAAAAAAAATCCTTAAAAACACAATATCAGCTAGTTATTAAATTTTTTACACTAAACTTGTGTTACAAATACCCCAAAATTTTCATCACCTGTTTACTATTTTGCTCCTCGCCAAAAACCTCGTAGTTAAAAGTTTCATCACGATTACGCCTAATAATTACATGCTTTGGCGATGGTAATAGGCAATGGTGTATGCCACCATAACCGCTCAATACTTCCTGATATGCGCCTGTGTTAAAAAAACCTAGGTATTGTACTTTGCGGGTTTTGGGCATAAAAATACTGTCCATGTGGGCTTCTTGGTTATAATAATCTTGCCCATCGCAGGTAATGCCGCCTAGGTTTACACGTTCGTATTCGTTATCCCAATTATTAATAGGTAATAAAATATAGCGTTGGTTTAATGCCCATACATCGGGAAGGTTGGTAATAAACGAACCATCAAGCATTAACCATTTTTCTCGGTCGTTTTGCTGTTTACGCCCCAGCACTTTGTACAATATTCCTGATGCTTCGGCAACGGTATATTTACCAAATTCGGTAATAATATCAGGTTCGATAACATCGTGTTCGGCACATATTTGTTTGATACGTAATACTATTTCGTTAATCATGTATTCGTAATCAAAATCAAAAACTAAGGAATCTTTAAAAGGCATCCCACCACCAATATCTAGGGTATCTAAATCGGGATTTATTTTTTTAAACTTGCAGTAAAGGGTAACATATTTTTCGAGCTCGTTCCAATAATAAGGCGTATCGGATATACCCGAGTTGATAAAAAAATGTAAAAGTTTAACTTTAAAGTAAGGGTTATTGGCAATTTTATTGTTGTAAAAATCAATAATATCTTCCATACGTACACCTAAGCGTGAGGTGTAAAATTGCGAGTCGGGCTGTTCTTCGGCTGCTATACGTATGCCTAAATTACAAGGAGTATCAATATCTACTTCATCATCATAAATATTAAATTCTTCTTTGTTATCTAAAACGGGGATGATGTTTTTAAACCCATCATGCAGCATATCAATTATATAGGTTTTGTATTGAAATGTTTTAAAGCCGTTACATATTACGGTAACATCTTTGGTAAGTGCACCTTTTTTTTCTAAGGCATCAATCATAGGCATATCAAAAGCCGATGAGGTTTCTAAATGAATTTCGTTTTTTAACGCTTCTTCTACAATGTGTTTAAAATGCGAGCTTTTGGTACAGTAGCAATATTTGTACGAGCCACGGTAATTGTTTTTAACAATAGCACTTTGAAACAAAATTTTTGCTTGCTGAATTTTTTTACTAATTATAGGTAAATAGGTAAACCTTAGCGGTGTACCGTAGGTTTCGATCATTTCCATCAGGTTTAAATCGTGGAAGTAAAGTTCATCGTCTATTATTTCAAATCCGTCTTGTGGAAACCCAACACTTAAATCTAAAAATTCTTCGTAGCTCTGCATTGTTAATATTTTTTCGCAAAAATGTAATTAAATTTTGAAATTAAACTAGATATTTTTAAAATCTTACCAAAAAAATAGATATAATTTATTTAGCCAGCAGGCTCGAAATCAAGTTTATGCTTAACGCAATTATGGCTGTATTAAAAGCAAATGATAATATGCCTTGGAATAAAGCCAGTTTTCGGATTTCTTTAGATACGATTTCGATATCAGATACCTGAAACGTCATACCAATTGTGAACGAGAAGTAAGCGAAATCGGTGTAATCGGGCTCTTCGCCGCCAGGGAAACATAAACTTTTGACTTGGTGTTTTTTTAGTTGGATGTAAAACAAGTGGGCGTAGCGCAACGTAAAAACGGTATGAATTAAAAACCACGATAGCACAACTGCAAGCACCGAAAATAGGGCTTGTGTGGCAAATTCGGCGGTATTTTTTTTAACCGAAAGTAATAATATAAACACCGCTAATAGGCTAAATAATGCCCCAAATACAATAAAAACAAATATGAATACTTTGCCCGAATCTTCGTTGGCGGCATTTTTTTTTACATCGGCGGCAGTGTTTTTTAAAATTATAAGCCAGTCTAAAATTAGGTTTACACCACTGTACGCACACCAGATTAGCAATATCATAATTTCTATATGTTGCTTATAAGTAAAAAAATACACATTTAGTGTAATAAAAATGGCAATCATTTGCCGGGTATGCGAGTTAAGGTTTTTCATAATTTTTTAAATAGCCATTTATTTTTATAGCAATATATTGGGAATGATGAGTGTGCGAGGAAAATATTTACAGCTCGTAAAATAATCATAAATCATAATATAAGCCTATTGGTAATTAAAAAAAACATATTCATATTAATAGTATCATATTTAATAGCAATTGATTGAAAAAAAAAGTATTTATTCTCTTACAAAAAAACATTTATTTAAACAACCCATTTTCACTTCTTAACACTTACGATTTTTATTAACATTTAAAAACAAAGTTGATTTTCAACAACTTACTAAATTATTAACATGTTTTAAACAAACTGTGTTGAAATATAAGGACTATAATAGCTTTACTATACAAATAAATAAAATTATACACTATTTGTTAAGGTGATGTTAAAAAATTAAGTACAGCAGCGCAAAAAAAACTATATTTTTGCTTTTATGAATACCGAACCCGATGTAACAAAATCTGCTTTAGCTAAAGAAAAAAGAAATCGTTTTACCACTGCTGTTTCGGGTTTAGGAAAACTGCAACCCCAAGCCCGCGATTTAGAAGAAGCTGTTTTGGGTGCTTTAATGTTAGAAAAAGATGCTTTATCGGCAGTTGTAGAGATACTAAAACCCGAGGTATTTTATGTAGATGCGCATCAAAAAATATTTCAAGCCATTATCACTTTGTTTTCGAACACATCGCCTGTTGATATTTTAACCGTTACGGCTCAATTGCGTAAGCAAGGCGATTTAGAAATGGTGGGTGGTGCCTATTACATTACCGAACTTACCAATAGGGTGGCTTCGGCGGCTAATATCGAATACCATGCCCGCATTGTTTCGCAAAAATATATTCAGCGTGAACTCATTAGAATATCTACCGATGTTATTAACCAATCGTACGAAGATACAAGCGATGTATTTGAATTACTGGACTTTGCCGAGCAAAACTTGTTTCAAATAGCACAAAATAATTTGAGGCGAGATTCGCGAAAAATGGATGATTTATTAAAAGAATCTATCAAACAGCTAGAATCGCTACGTAATAAAGAAGATGCCTTAACGGGTGTACCATCGGGCTTTACGGCTTTGGATAGGATGACAAATGGCTGGCAAAAATCGGATTTGGTGATTATTGCTGCTAGGCCAGCTATGGGTAAAACAGCGTTTGTACTTAGTTGCGCCCGCAATGCTGCCGTACAATTTAATAAACCTGTGGTAGTTTTTTCGTTAGAAATGTCATCGCTACAGCTTACCAATCGTTTAATATCGGGCGAAACCGAAATAGAGCAAGAAAAAATAAGAAAAGGCAATTTGATGGATTGGGAGTGGCAACAGCTAACTTCCAAAATTGGGGCTTTAAACGAAGCCCCGCTAATTATTGATGATACCCCAGCTTTAAACGTATTTGAGTTTAGGGCTAAATGCCGAAGGTTAAAAGCACAATACGATATTCAAATGATTATTATTGATTATTTACAATTGATGCAAGGCCGAGCCGATGGTAAAAGCGGAAACAGGGAGCAAGAAATAAGCAGTATATCAAGGGCATTAAAGCAAGTAGCCAAAGAGTTAGAAGTACCTGTTATTGCGCTTTCGCAATTAAGTAGGGCGGTAGAAAATAGGCCTGGTGGCTCCAAGAGGCCTATGCTTTCGGATTTGCGTGAATCGGGGGCGATAGAACAAGATGCCGATATGGTTTTATTTTTATACCGCCCCGAGTATTATGGTTTAGACCAAGATGAGCAAGGAAACTCTACCGCTGGTATTGGCGAGGTAATTATTGCCAAACACCGTAACGGCGAAACAGGTACAGTGCCACTACGATTTATTGGAAAATATGTAAAATTTACCGATTTAGAACCTGGTTATAATAGCGGTGCTGGCAATAAGCAAGATCCGTTTAGCAATATATCGCCCTCTACACAGTTCGAAAGTATTACCTTAAAACCTAATTGGGATAATGCCAGCGATGATGATGCACCTTTTTAAAGAGCGTATTAAAGTTTCTACACAGCAAAATATTTGAAATAACCTAAATTTGATTGTTAAACTATATTATAATTTATTTATAATCAATAATATAAAGCATTTAAGAACGTTAGCGATGCCTACTTGCGCAGGCAGGAAACTCCCTAATCGTAATTAAAAAATAAAAAGCAATGGTTTAATAATCGAACTTAGGTTATTAGCCTTAAAATACGCAAACACCAAATATTTTTTTTTAATACCTTGCAACACAATTTGCTGAAATTATAAATGCGTTATAAAAAAATACTTTTTTTAAAAGATGTTTTAGGTTTTATGCTCACCTCGTTTGGTGGGCCACAGGCACATTTGGCCATTTTGTTAAACGATTTTGTAAAAAAACGCCCCTACATTAGCGAGCAAGAATTAATGGAGCTACATGCGCTTTCGCAAATTTTACCCGGCCCCACATCCACTCAAACCCTTATTGGCATAGCTTATAAAATAGGTGGCTTAAATTTAGCTTTAATTACTTTTTTAATTTGGGTGCTACCATCGGCCGCTATCATGTGTTTTGTAGCTATAAGTTACCACACACTTAAACTTAAAAATAACTTTAGCCATATTTTAATTTTTATACAGCCCATTGCCTTGGGTATTGTGGCGTATGCAGCGTATAGTTTTGGTAAAAAAATATTAACCACACAGGTAACTTGGATATTGGCAATTTGTGCTATAGTGGCCAGCCTAATTTTAAAAAATGCCTATGCTTTCCCTATTTTAATTTTATTGGGCGGTATGGTATCATCGGCTACCGAAACCCAGCCCGAAGAAAATGCCTTGCGGGTAAAATTGTTTTCGAAAGTAAACCCCAAAAAATTGGCTTATTTTATAGGTATTTTATTGTTTTTTGGGGCTTTGGGGGCAATTGTAAACCGAACCTCACCTTACAGTTTGCCTATTAGGTTATTTGAGAATTTTTACCGTAACGGGATTTTAATATTTGGTGGTGGCCAAGTTTTGGTACCCTTAATGTTCACCGAATTTGTAGAAATGAAACATTACCTTACCGATACCGAATTTTTATCGGGCTTTGCCATACAACAAGCCATCCCTGGCCCCACATTTTCATTTACCTCATAC
>RDXP01000093.1 GCA_004292865.1 Sphingobacteriales bacterium | reverse complement strand
TAAACAGGCACAGGCTCGCCCCAGTAACGTTGGCGGCCAAAAATAGCATCCCGCATACGGTAATTAATTTTTGCTTTACCTGCATCTAATTTTTCTAATTCTTGTATAATTACAGCCGTTGCTTCTTTATACGTTAAACCATTTATGATACCCGAGTTAATGTATTTTCCTTCTTTGGTAGGGTCGGCTTGGGTATCAATTTGCTGGGCATCTAAAATGGGTATAATGGGCAAATTAAAGTGCTGGGCAAAAAGGTAATCGCGTTGGTCGCCACTGGGTACGGCCATTACTGCACCCGTACCGTAACCGGCAAGTACATAATCGGCTATCCAAACGGGTACTTGCGCACCGTTAATGGGGTTGGTAACGTAGCTACCCGTAAACGCCCCCGATACGGTTTTAACATCGGCCATACGGTCTAATTCGCTTTTCTTTTTGGTTTGGGCAATGTAGGCATCAATACTTTCTTTTTGCTCGGGCGTAGTTAGTTGTGCAACCAGCTCGTGTTCGGGGGCAATGGCTAAGTAGGTAACACCGTAAAGGGTATCGGGACGGGTGGTAAAAACGGAAATCTCTATCCCCCCAGCCCCAATCCCCCCAGCCCCCGAAGGGGGGGTGGCACCGTATATGTTTACGGTGCTAATCCCCCCAGTCCCCGAAGGGGGGGGGGCACCGTTAATGTTTACGGTGCTATTCCCCCCAGCCCCCGAAGGAGGGGTGTCACCGTGAATATTACCGTTAATGTTTGCGGTGGCACTCCCCCCTTCGGGGGGTTGGGGGGGATTGTGGAGCTGGGGGGGATTAATGTGTTGGCTGTAATTTGCCTCTTTTACAATCTCCTCTAAAACATTTTCAATATTATTAATTACCTGCTGGTTAGTAAAACGAATTACTCTAAAGCCATTTTGATTTAAAACTTTGGTTCTTTCTGCATCATATTCTTTTTGGGTATCGTGTATTTTACCATCAACTTCTACTACTAATTTTTTTGATATGCACACAAAATCTACAATAAAATTATCTATCAAATGTTGTTGCCTAAACTTAAAACCTATTGCTTTGTTTTTTAATCGTAACCATAAAATATTCTCGGCATCGGTTGGGGTTTTTCGCATTTCTTTGGCCTTAACCAATAGTAGGTGCGAGTAGTTACCACCTGTCATAAAGCGAGGGATGTTAATCCCCCCAGCCCCCGAAGGGGGGGTATCACCGTTAATATCACCGTTGATGTTTGCGGTGCTACTCCCCCCTTCGGGGGGTTGGGGGGGATTGAGAGGATTTAGACTTGTAGTAAAAGTAATTGAAGCCCCCACACTTTTACCAATCCAATTCCTTTGTATTTCTTTTAAAGGTTCGGGCCAATCAATGGTGTTTAGGCCTTGTAATAAACGTTCGGCGTAGGCGGTTATACGCATACTCCATTGCATCATTTTCTTTTGTTCAACAGGGTGGCCGCCACGTTCGCTAAAGCCTTCTTTTACTTCATCGTTGGCTAAAACTGTACCTAAGGCTGGGCACCAGTTTACGGTACTTTCTTTTAAAAAAGTAAGCCTGTATTTTAGTAATTCGGCTTCTTTTTCAAGATGGTTCATGGTGCTCCAATCGCTTGGCTGAAGGCTTAATGTATCTTCATCGCAAACGGCTTTAATTTCTCGGGTACCTAGGGTTTCTAGTTTTAAAACTAGGGTGCTTATGGGTTCGGCTTTATCTGTTTCGAGGTTGTACCACGAGTTAAAAATTTGCATAAAAATCCATTGCGTCCATTTGTAATAATCGGCGTTGCTGGTGCGTACTTCACGGCTCCAATCAAACGAAAATCCCAAATTATCAAGCTGTTGGCGGTAACGGGCAATATTGGCTTCGGTGGTTATGGCGGGGTGTTGGCCAGTTTGTATGGCATATTGCTCGGCTGGTAAACCAAACGAATCGTAACCCATTGGGTGCAACACATTAAAGCCTTTTATACGCTTGTATCTTGCAAAAATATCCGAAGCAATATAACCCAACGGATGCCCCACGTGTAAGCCCGCACCCGATGGATAGGGGAACATATCTAACACATAATATTTGGGTTTTGTGGTATCGGTGGTTACTTTATAGGTTTGGTTTGCAGCCCAGTATTGTTGCCACTTTTGCTCGATGCTTTTAAATTGATAATCCATTTTGGTGGTTTAATTGTGTTGCGAAAATAAGGTAAAATTTGGGGAATGTAAAGTAGAGTTTGGTATAGAATGGGATAAATTATTGTTTTTGAAGTAAAATCACGCTAACATTTAGGGTAAGAAACAGAATTGTTTTTATAAGTTAGTTACTATTTATAAAGCTAGATACAATGTTTAAAACTATGATTTTCATTTTTATAAGTAAAATTTGGGCGTTTTAACACGCTGTGCGCTACCTGCTTGCCAGCAGGCAAGTAACTTTTTATCAATTCCTTAGGCTAAAGCCAATGGCAATTGATAAAAAGGATGTTAACATAGAATACGCTCTGTAAATAATAAAAATACTTGATTATTAAAGTATTAAAAAATATTTAACAACTGTATGATGGCTTGGATGAGGCAGTACAATTTTAATTCTTACTAATTTATTTAAAATTATATTTCCATCTGTATTGCTATTATCAAAGTATTTATTGATATTTGCAAACTCTTTTAAAAAGGAGATTAAAAGTATTAGATATACAGTCATGTCAAGAATTTGTGATTTAACAGGAAAAGGGGCAATGGTAGGAAACAGCGTTTCGCATTCAAATGTAAAAACGAAAAGAAAATTTTACCCTAACCTACAATTGAAAAAGTTTTTTATTCCAGAAGAAAATCGTTGGATTACGCTTAAAGTTTCTACTTCGGCTATAAAAACAATAAATAAAATCGGTATTACCGAGGCAATTAACAGATTCGTAACCAAAGGATCTATTTAATTTAGATTAGAATTTAAAAACCGAAAAAGATGGCTAAGAAAGGTAAAGGCAACAGGGTTCAGGTAATTTTAGAATGTACCGAACATAAAACAAGTGGTATGGCGGGTACATCAAGGTATATTACTACCAAAAACCGTAAAAATACCCCCGAACGTTTAGAAATTAAAAAGTTTAACAACGTTTTAAGAAAAGTTACGGTACATAAAGAAATTAAGTAAATCATCATAAAATCATTTAGGATTTTAAAAATAATATAAAATGGCAAAGAAAGTAGTTGCAACGCTTAAAACTGGTAAAGGTAAAGAGTATTCGAAAGTTATTACTATGACAAGGTCGCCCAAAACAGGTGCCTACACATTTAAAGAAATTATTGCACATAATGACCATATTAAAGATGCAATTGTTGAAGCTAAATAGTTATCAATAAATAATTTAAAGGCAGCCGTCTCGTTTAAGTACGTGATGGCTGTTTTGTTTAATACAAATATTGTTTTTTATTGGGAGTTTTTGCGTTAAGGATTTAATCCCCCTAGCCCCCAAAGGTGGAACGAGTATGCGCCCCTTTGGGGGTAGGGGTAAAAGCCCAGCCCTTTTCGGGAACACCCAAATAATTTAACTGAATTTAATTGCTAAACAATGGGACTATTTGATTTTTTTAAGAAAAAAGATATAAGTGCTGATGAACAGGATGCGCTTGAAAAAGGTTTAGAAAAAACCAAGGACAGCTTTTTTGCAAAAATAAGTAAGGCTGTTGTAGGTAAATCGAAAGTTGATGACGATGTGTTGGATAACTTAGAGGAGATTTTGGTAACATCCGACGTAGGCGTTACCACTACCCTAAAAATTGTGAAGCGTATTGAGGAGCGTGTGGCCCGCGATAAATTTGTAAATACTACCGAACTTAACGGTATTTTAAAAGAAGAAATACAGGCTTTACTTGCCGAAAACAACAGCACCGATTTCGAGCATTTTGATTATAGCGCACAAAAACCTTACGTAATAATGGTGGTGGGGGTAAATGGTGTGGGTAAAACTACTACCATTGGCAAGCTAGCTTACCAATTAAAACAAGCTGGGCAACAGGTGGTTATTGGTGCGGCCGATACTTTTAGGGCTGCGGCGGTTGACCAAATTTTACTTTGGGGAAAGCGTGTGGGTGTACGTGTGGTATCGCAAGGGATGCAGGCCGACCCTGCTTCGGTGGCTTATGATACGCTGCAATCGGCAGTGGCAAATAATGATGATGTAGTTATTATTGATACCGCTGGCCGCCTGCACAATAAAATTGGCTTGATGAACGAGCTTACCAAAATCAAAAAAGTAATGCAAAAAGTGGTGCCCAATGCGCCTCACGAAATATTATTGGTATTAGATGCCTCCACAGGGCAAAACGCTATTGAACAATGTAAACAATTTACCGAAGCTACCGATGTAAACGCTTTAGCACTTACCAAACTGGACGGTACGGCAAAAGGTGGGGTGGTTATTGGTATATCAGACCAGTTTAAAATACCTGTTAAATATATTGGCGTAGGCGAAAAAATAACTGATTTACAGTTGTTTAATAAGAAGGATTTTGTGGATAGCTTGTTTGGATAATTTTTTTTGAACTGTTAAAACACAGATTACTCGAATTAAAAAGGTTAAAAAGATTTTTGGGTTATAATTAAATATTATTATCAATTCAATTAAGGAAACAAATTTATTATCCTACAAAATTATTAGCTATTGCTTTGAAATAAACGGTTTATTACTCATTAGGTTTTCAGAGAAAATTTATCATAATGTGTGAAGTTTCACACTGTTTAAAATATTTATAGTTCCACAGCTGTAGTAAAATGATAGTTAAAATAGTAGCTATTAAATTTTGTACATATTTTTTTTAATGCCCGCATTATTTACTTTTTTTTATGCGTATTAAAATTAGATTTGTAATAAAAATTAAAAGAAATATATGTGCGGAATTGTTGGATATATAGGGCATAGAGATGCTTATCAAATTATAATAAATGGTTTACATAGGCTAGAGTACCGAGGCTATGATAGTGCGGGTGTAGCACTGTTAAACGGTAGCGAGTTAAATATTTATAAAAAAGCGGGTAAGGTATCGGACTTAGAAAAATACACCGAAAACCTAAACAAGGTAGGTACTATAGGCATGGGGCATACCCGCTGGGCTACCCATGGGCCACCTAATGATGTAAACTCGCACCCACACCTATCGGGCGATGGGCAGCTAGCCATTATACACAATGGTATTATCGAAAATTATAGCTCTATAAAAGAGGAGCTTATATTGCGTGGCCATATATTTAAAAGCGATACCGATACCGAAGTGCTTATTCACTTAATAGAAGATATTAAAAAAGAAGCCCATTTAACTTTAGAGGAAGCTGTGCGGGTGGCATTAAAAAAAGTAATTGGGGCTTATGCCATTGTAATTATTGATAAAAACAACCCCGACCAAATTATTGCTTCACGCAAGGGTAGCCCCATGGTAATAGGCATAGGCAAAAACGAATATTTTATAGCTTCGGATGCTACCCCGATTATAGAATATACAAAAAATGTAATTTACTTAAATGATAATGAGATAGCTTACGTAAAACGTGATGCCATTGTGATTACCGATAACGATAACGAAATTGTAGATAACCCGTACATACAGCAGCTAGAGATTAAACTGGAGATGCTCGAAAAAGGTGGCTTTAACCATTTTATGCTTAAAGAAATTTACGAGCAAGCGAGATCAGTAAGAGATTCGATGCGGGGGCGTATTTACCCCAACGAGGGGCTTGTAAAATTATCGGGGATTGCTGATTATGTTGAGCTTTTTAAAAACGCCAACCGTATTATTATTGTTGCCTGTGGCACATCGTGGCATGCGGCCTTGGTAGGCGAGTACCTAATAGAGGAGTATGCTCGCATACCTGTTGAGGTGGAGTACGCATCGGAATTTAGGTACCGAAACCCTATAATTGCCGAAGGCGATATTGTGATAGCGATATCCCAATCGGGCGAAACAGCTGATACCATGGCAGCCTTAAATCTTGCCAAAGAAAAAGGTGCTACCATATTTGGGATTTGTAACGTAGTAGGCGCATCAATACCACGGTTGACTGATGCAGGTATTTATACCCATGCTGGCCCCGAAATTGGCGTAGCATCAACCAAAGCATTTACGGCACAAGTTACCATTTTAACCTTAATAGCCTTTTATTTGGCACAGGAAAAAGGGGTATTGCCGCTTAGTAAACTCACTACTTTATTAACCGAATTAGATAAAATACCCGATTTGATTCAAAAAACTTTATTGTGTGATAGTGCTTGCTTGGAAATTGCCGAAAAATTTAAAGACGCTACAAATGCCTTGTTTTTGGGGCGTGGTGTTGGTTTTCCGGTAGCATTGGAAGGTGCATTAAAACTTAAAGAAATATCGTACATACATGCCGAAGGCTACCCAGCTGCCGAAATGAAACACGGCCCTATTGCCTTAATTGATGAAAAAATGCCTGTAATAGTTATCGCTACACAAAATTCATCGTACGAAAAGGTAATATCGAACATACAGGAAGTAAAAGCCCGAAAAGGCCAAGTAATAGCTATTGTTACCGAGGGTGATGTTGAGGTTAAAAAAATGGCCGATTATGTGATAGAAATACCAGATGCCAACGAGGCTTTTTTGCCTTTATTGGCCACCATACCGCTACAATTGTTATCGTACCATATAGCAGTGTTAAGAGGGTGTAATGTGGATCAGCCTCGTAATTTGGCAAAATCGGTAACGGTGGAGTAGGTTGGGATTGGGAATTTTTTACGAGAAAAGATTTTTTGCTCACAGATGGGCACAGATTTTTGAGTTTTTTGCTCACTTATTTTTACAGATTTTTTTTTGAGATTTTTTGCTCACAGATAGCACAGATGGGCACAGATTTTTGAGTTTTTTTGAGATCTTTTGCTCACAGATAGCACAGATAGGCACAGATTTTTGAGTTTTTTTGAGATCTTTTGCTCACAGATGGGCACAGATTTTTACAGATGTGTGATTTTTAACAATAGTAAAAAGTAATTTTACAGATAACAACGGGGAAATGGATGAATTAAATGAGTTAACGTATAAAATTAGGGGAGCAATTTTTGAAGTGCATAACGAACTTGGTTCGGGCTTGTTTGAAAACGTGTATGAAGCCGCATTGTTATTAGAGCTAAAACAAAAAGGACTGTTTGTTAAAAATCAAGTTGAGCTTCTGGTTGTGTATAAGGGTATGCAACTAGGTTTAGGATTTAGGTTAGATATTTTGGTAAATGATGAGATAATAATTGAAATTAAATCAGTGGAAAAACTACACGATGTGCATAAAAAACAATTACTTACCTACTTAAAATTATCAAAATACAAACTTGGTATATTGGTAAATTTTAATGTTGCAAAACTAGTTGATAAAGAAAGTCTTATACGAATAATAAATTAAAATATATACGCCAAAAACCCTACCATCTGTGTCATCTG
>RDXP01000060.1 GCA_004292865.1 Sphingobacteriales bacterium | reverse complement strand
CTTAAAGGCAAAACCGTGGGCATTATTGGTTACGGCCATACTGGCCAAGCTTTTGCACAAAAAATTAAAGGCTTTGGCGTAAATATTATTGCTTATGATAAATACAAATACCGTTACAGCGATGATTTTGTAGCCGAAAACAGTATGGAGCAAATTGTAAAATATGCCGATGTGCTTAGCCTACATATTCCGCTTACGCGAGAAACCAAACAAATGGTTGATGCCGAGTATTTACTGCATTTTAAAAAACCCATTTTCTTTTTAAACGCTTCACGCGGAGAAATTGTAAACACCCAAGCGGTATTAAATGCGATAAAAGAGGGCAAAATTTTGGGTGCAGGGTTAGATGTTTTAGAGGTAGAAAAGCATCCCGCCCTAGCGGAACAACCTTTTTATAACGAATTAATAAATAGCCCTAAAGTGCTTTTAAGCCCACATGTAGGCGGTTGGACATTCGATTCGTACCGAAAAATATCGGAAGTATTGGTAGAGAAATTAAAAAATTTGGATTTATAAATTCAAAACATTTATCTTCGTGTTCACATTTTAGCAAGACTATGTATGCACAAGCACATATAGTCTTGTTTGTTTTTTAGAGCTTGGCCAACCGCTGGGCTTTTTTATTCATTAAGCAAATTGAACCATTATGACAGAGGTAGCCTATTTTACAAAAGAAGGATTAGAAAACTTAAAACAAGAATTATATTACCTTAAAGGCGAAGGCCGAAAAAAAATATCGGCAGCCATAGCCGAAGCTCGAGATAAAGGCGATTTATCGGAAAATGCCGAGTACGATGCCGCAAAAGAAGCACAAGGCCACCACGAAGCCAAAATAGCTAAACTTACCAATACGTACGCAAACGCAAGGTTAATTGACGAATCGAAATTGGATACCTCGAAAGTTTTGGCATTATCAATCGTAAAAATAAAAAATACCAATAACGGCGCAACCATGACTTACCAATTGGTAACCGAAAACGAAGCCGACGTAAAAACGGGTAAAATATCCATAAAATCGCCCATTGCACAAGGTTTACTGGGCAAAAAAGTAGGCGATAAAATAGAAATTATTGTACCCGCAGGCGCAATGATTTTTGAGATTTTGGAGATAAGTAGGTAGGTATTTAAGTGAGTGGTTAGTTGTTAGTTTTTAAACCTTAATATCCGTGGTTAGTGGCACTCCCATCTTTTCTCCGTAGTTGTTGTGCCTCCAATCACGGGAATAACGTATAAGGTTTTTAAAACCTTATAGGCTTACATACAGCAAATTACATTTAATAATACAAAACAAAAATCTAAATAAACCCATTATGCCAACCCTATTCACAAAAATAATTTTGGGAGAAATACCCGCCCATAAAGTTGCCGAAACAGATGATTTTTTGGCTTTTTTAGATATTCATCCTTTACAAATGGGGCATGTTTTGGTTATCCCAAAAACAGAAATAGATTATATTTTTGATATACACGATAAGTTGTACACCAATATGATGTTGTTTGCAAAAGTAGTAGCCAAGGCCATAAAAATTGCTATGCCGTGTACCAAAGTAGGCGTGGCGGTTATTGGCTTAGAAGTACCTCATGCACACATACACCTTATACCTATGAACCATGTTGCCGATATGGATTTTAGCAAACCCAAGCTAAATCCCACCCAAGTGGAACTAAGCGAAGTAGCGTTAAAAATAGTAAATGCTATGCCCGAAGTTTCATAACGTAATTGATGCCTCAAGGACAAATCCCCCAAAAAGTATTGGGGTTTTTGGTAAATATTATTAATCCAAATTTTACCATTTAATTTGTTACTTATATTGATTTTTTGGGATATAAAAATTTAGTAAAGGTTGCCTAGGGGTTTATCATATTGGTCAATGTGATATAAATTAACTAAAGATTCGGAGGTAAATTTAAAGAGGTGCTTTTTTAGTTTATTTGTTTACAGTTAGCACTTACAAGCGGCTTTGTGTTCTTTGCGCTTTTCTTTTGCGTTCTT
>RDXP01000092.1 GCA_004292865.1 Sphingobacteriales bacterium | reverse complement strand
AATTTGATTATGTTAAGATTTAACCGAAAAGAAGATAAAAACATGTAATTGAGTGCTTTAGGTAAAAGCCAGGCTTAAGCTGTAATTTCAAAACAATCTTTACTCTCCCGTTTGGATAGCGCAAGCCAGCCGTTTTTTTAATTTTAAAACCATTTTTCCTGTTATCATTGATTTTAAAACCAAAACCGAATCGTTATTCGATTGGTATAGTAGCCTCTCATCGAAGCCTCCAGTAGTATAACATGGCGATTTTTTGAGTTTAAAAACCGGACTTGCATAAGCACCTTTTAGCACAATGGTATCGCCGCTAAGGCTATACACGCCTTTAACATATTCGGTCCATTGGCCATTTTTATAGCAAGTATCGCCAGCAAAATCGGCTTTCGAAACATTGTGTAATACTAAATAAAACGAGTCGCAGGTAAACTTAAATTGGTGCTGTTTATATTCTACCAAATCCGCAGAATAGGAAATGCTATCCTGTTGCCACTCGCCTTGCAAATATTTTACCCCATGGTTTCGGGTATTGGCATTAAATGTACAGCTACATAAAATAAGCCCCAAAAAACAACTCGATAAAAATTTAATCATTAAATGAGGTTTAAAAATTAACGCACAATTAAATAAAAAACAGGCTAAATTATTTATAACAAAGGCTAAATGGCTACTGTTTTATGTAAGTTTCCCAGCATTTTTTACACTAAACTAATTACTAACCACTAATTACTAATTACTTCAACGCCCCCACCATCTCCTCTGGTTTTACCCAATCGGTAAATTGTTCGCTGGTAAGCAAGCCTAACTCCACCGATGCTTCACGCAAAGTTTTATTTTCTTTATGTGCTTTTTTGGCAATTTTTGCGGCATTTTCGTAACCTATATGTGGGTTTAAAGCCGTTACAAGCATCAGCGAGTTTTCTAAATGTTGCTGTATAACAGCATGGTTAGGCACAATACCTACCGCACAATTGTTATTAAACGAAACGCAAGCATCGCCAATTAACCTTGCCGATTGTAAAACGTTTGCCGCAATAACGGGTTTAAATACGTTTAACTCAAAATGGCCACTCATACCGCCTACGGTTACGGCAACATCGTTACCAATAACTTGTGCGCATACCATGGTTAAGGCTTCGGGCTGGGTAGGGTTAACTTTGCCAGGCATAATTGATGAGCCAGGTTCGTTATCGGGAATTACAATTTCGCCAATACCACACCTAGGGCCCGAGCTTAGCATACGCACATCGTTAGCAATTTTCATTAGCGCAACGGCCGTACGTTTTAATGCGCCCGAAAGTTCAACCATGGCATCGTGTGCGGCCAAAGCCTCAAATTTATTAGGGGCAGTTACAAAAGGTAAGCCTGTTAAAGTTGCAATATATTGGGCTACCAATATATCGTAACCTTTTGGCGTATTTAAACCTGTACCCACGGCGGTACCGCCTAAAGCCAATTCGGTAACGGCTTCTAAGGCGTTTTTAATGGTTTTAATGCTGTTGGTAATTTGTTGGGCATAACCCGAAAACTCTTGCCCTAAAGTAAGTGGCGTAGCATCCATAAAATGGGTACGCCCAGTTTTTACTATCGAAGCAAAATCTAAAGTTTTTTGTTGTAAAGTGGCTTGTAACAATTCCAGTCCTGGTAAGGTAATTTCTACCACTTGCTTATACGCTGCTATGTGCATTGCGGTGGGGAAAGTATCGTTTGATGATTGCGATTTGTTTACATCATCGTTAGGGTGTAGTACTTTTACATCATCGGCTAGTAAGCCACCATGTATAACGTGGCCACGGTTGGCTATTACTTCGTTGGCATTCATGTTTGATTGTGTGCCCGAGCCTGTTTGCCATATTACTAGCGGAAACTGGTCGTCAAGGCTACCTGTTAAAATCTCGTCGCAGGCTTTGGCAATCAAGTCTTTTTTATCGGCAGTTAACACGCCCAAGTCGCAATTGGCCATTGCTGCTGCTTTTTTTAGGTAAGCAAACGCGTGTATAATTTCTAAAGGCATTGATGCCTCGGCACCTATTTTAAAGTTATTGCGAGAGCGTTCGGTTTGTGCGCCCCAGTATTTATGTGCAGGTACATTTACTGCACCCATGGTATCGTGTTCTATTCTAAATTCCATTTGTTGTTGTTTTTGTGCTTCAAATTTAGGTTTTTTAAGGACAGCTTTTTGGAATGATGAGGATATAATTTACGTACAACCTAAGTTTAATTATTGTAATGTAATACAATTTGCTATTAATGAGTATTTTATTTGTTTAAGAGCGTTAACGATGGCAATGGCATCCTTTTTCTTTATAGCCCCCCTACTGGGATTGTGGCAAATGGGGGGCTATAAAGAAAAAGATATAATGTACAGCGTGTTAAAACGCCCTAATCATGATAATAAATGAATATTTATATATTGTAACGGAGGTGTATTTGTTTTGGCGTTTTAAAAATACTGTGTTATATTTCATAATTTTGGTATAAAAAATTATTAAAAGGATATATTTTTTGGTTTACAATTTTTACTTCTTCGTAAATACGGTTGCGTAAATCTTCGGCGTTTTCTTTGTTTAGTGCCGATATAAAAATGGCTGGGCTATTGTGTTTTGCCATCCAAGTATTTTTAAAATCGCTAAGCGATAATGTGGCTTCGGTTTCATTATCTACCTCCCAGTGTTGGTTAACTTCGGTGGGTTTATAGGCATCAATTTTATTAAAAACGGTAATCATGGTTTTATCAATTGCGCCCATTTCTTTTAGGGTTTCGTTTACTACGGCAATTTGATCTTCGAAATTTTGGTGCGATATATCTACCACGTGTAGCAAAATATCGGCTTCACGCACTTCATCTAAAGTTGATTTAAAACTTTCGATTAAGTTATGTGGCAGCTTTCTAATAAAACCTACCGTATCGGATAGTAAAAAAGGTACGTTTTCGAAAACTACTTTGCGCACCGTGGTATCAAGCGTGGCAAACAATTTATTTTCGGCAAATACTTCTGATTTAGAAAGCATATTCATAATCGTTGATTTACCTACATTGGTATATCCTACCAAAGAAACCCGAACCAAATCTTTACGGTTTTTGCGCTGTGTTTCGTTTTGGCGGTCTATTAGTTTTAGTTTTTCTTTCAATAAAACTATTTTATCTTTTATAATACGCCTATCGGTTTCTATTTGGCTTTCGCCTGGGCCACGCATACCAATACCGCCTTTTTGTCTTTCGAGGTGTGTCCACATCCGCGTTAAGCGAGGCAACATATATTGCAGTTGTGCTAGTTCAACCTGTGTTTTCGCTTGCGCACTTTGCGCTCGGCCAGCAAAAATATCTAAAATTAAGTTGCTACGGTCTATTACTTTTACCTTTAATTCGGCTTCGATATTACGGAGTTGCATGGGCGATAGTTCATCATCAAATACCACTAAATCAATTTCTTCGGCTTTTACAAAGGCGTGTATTTCTTCTAATTTACCTGTGCCTACAAACGTTGCCCGCTCGGGTTTTTGCATACGTTGGGTAAAGTAACGTTCGGTAATGCCGCCAGCGGTGCTAACCAAAAATGCCAACTCGTCTAAAAATTCTTTTTGTTGCGCATCGCTGGTGCCGGGCAATATTATGCCTACTAAAATTGCCCGTTCGGGTTTTAGTTCGGTTTCGTAAAATTTAACTTTTGTCATTGGTTCAAATATACAATATTGGTTGGGTTTTAAAATGTACGCCAATGTTGAACCAGAAATTATAATGGCTTATATGTATTAGTTAAAATCAAAAATAGCGTTCAGTTGTTTAGCGTTTCGGGTTAAAAATGCAAATGTTTTACCGTTAGTCCATTGTTTATTAGTTGCATTAACGAGTCAATACCGATACGTAAATGCGATTCTACGTGTTCAACTGATGTTTTACTTGCATCGCTTTCGGCGGTTTTAACGCCTTCGGGTATCATGGGCTGGTCCGATACTAGTAAGATTGCACCAGTAGGTATTTTGTTGGCAAAACCAGTAATAAAAATTGTGGCTGTTTCCATATCTACAGCCATAGCCCGTACACTTTTAAGGTATTTTTTAAATGTTTTATCGTGTTCCCACACACGGCGGTTGGTGGTGTAAACGGTGCCTGTCCAATAATCTCGCGAGTGATCTCTAATAGTGGTTGAGATTGCTTTTTGTAACGCAAAGGCGGGTAAAGCAGGTACTTCGGCGGGTAAATAATCGTTCGATGTACCTTCGCCACGTATGGCAGCAATGGGTAAAATTAAATCGCCTATTTGGTTTTTCTTTTTTAAGCCACCACATTTACCCAAAAAAACTACTGCCTTAGGTTTTATGGCCGATAGTAAATCCATCATGGTGGCTGCTAGTGGGCTACCCATACCAAAATTAATAATGGTTATGCCATTGGCTGTTACGCTTTGCATTGGTTTATCCATACCAAAAATGGGGGCATGGCCGTTCCATTCCGAAAATAGCTGCACATATTTAGAAAAATTGGTCAATATAATATACTGCCCAAATTGCTCTAATGGCCGCCCAGTGTAACGAGGCAGCCAATTTTTAACAATTTCTTCTTTAGATTTTAAACCTTTATTAATGGGAGTTTCAACCTCGCTTTTGGGGGTGTTTACGGTTTCTTTTTTGATTTTTAGTTCTTCGTTCATAATAGTATGTAGTAAAACGGGGTTATCGTACACGTAAAGTGTTATAGATAAAACAAAAATAATACAATTTTTGGTTAGCTAAAGCTATTTAAAAATTACTAGAGTACTAGATGCGAAGGCTTGCTTTATGTAATTTGGCAACAAAAAGAAATTTTTTTTATTATCCTTTTAAGATTTTAAAAACGCCCGAAATAGAAACAAATGCGCCTAAAAATGTAATTACCCAACCCGCAATATCAACAATAACATTATGCTGTATAATTTGTTTAATAAAAACACCAAATAAGGTGATAAACAAGCCTATAATTATTGTGCGGATGTGTGCTGGGTTATTTGCGTTTACCATAAAAATATAAAATTAATTACTGATGCAAAAATATAAAATTGATGCACATTGGTACTATCATTTTTAAAAAAATTGTTTAATTTATATTACTGGGTTTTGCAACCTGTTAAATTTTTAATTTTTACTTTGTAATGCTGCCTTTAGTTTTTGTTGCTTTCGCATTTGTTTTTTTGCTTTGCGCTCAAGCCTTCTTTTTTTTATGGTTTCAATGGTGTTTTTAATGTTGTTTAACACATTTTGTACGGCTATGCTACTTCTTTTAATTTTATCTTCTTTTTCTTTGCTTACACCCACACTTTCTTTTATACCGGTAAACAGCGATTGCCATAAAAAGCTAAAAAACGAGGTTGTTTTGGGTCGTGTATAATCAATATTGCCTTCAATAATTTCACTATTTTTATTGGGGTTGGCTTGGTTAAGCACAAATATATTGGCCAGTTTAGAAATAAACCCTTGCTTTTTCAGATGCCCTTTTTCATCACGTTTTAAAATATTAATTTTTAAATTATTGTAGGTAAATTGCATTTTACCACTCGCTTTATATTGATTTGCTTTTACCTGAAAAGCTAGTTTTTCAACGTTTATTGATTTTATTTCGGCCATACCCAATGGCCTAACAATTTGGTTGGCAATACGTCCATCAAATGTACCTAAGCTACCTTTATAGGTAAATGCGCCCGTTTTACTTCTCATAAAAAACTTAAATGTTAAGTCCAGGGGTGCTTTATTTAATATGTTTGATTTTAGCTTAGCCACCATTATGCCGTTTTTGGCCAAATCGCTTGCGGTATTGGTTACGTTATAAATGGTGCCACGGGTGTTGTTAAACGTTATTTTACCCGTTTCTTTACTTATAGCATCGTATTCGGTATAGCTAATATTTACGTTTGCCAAATTAATTTTTGCAATAGCCATATCCAAGGACAGGTTTAACAATTGCTGGTGTGGGAAACGCCCTGTTTTATCCCCCAATTTTTTCTCATAAGCGTTGTTATTATACACCGCAATATTGGCTTTATTTATGTTAAATGTGTGGGCTTTAAATTTTTGTTTTTTTAAAAACAAATCGAAATCAATGTTTTGAAATACCAGTTTATTAAACGTTAAGTCAAAATAATCTTTGGCATAATTTACTTTACGGTAAAAAGCAATTTTACTTAACCTAGGCTGCAAGGTTAATTTGCTAACGGCTAATCTGTTTTTCGAGCTCGAAAAATCTAAACTATCTATTTTAACAAAATACAAACTATCGGGTGTAGCAATTTTGTAACCAAGCAGCTTTATATCAATGCTTTTGGTGTAATACAGCCTCGATACATCGGTTTGCGATAGCGAATCTACCAGTACATCAGCAATCGATATATTAAGATTTTTGATAGCTGTTTTTTTTATTTTTTGGTTCGAGGTATTTATATGTGTAAAATATATGTTGTTTAACGCTATTTTACCCACTTGTACTTCGTTAAATATGTTTTTAATCAGCTGAAAAAGCGTTTTATTATTTTTTACTTTCGTGAGTGTATCGTTATAGCTTTGGCGTTTATTGGTAATGGTAAGTTGGGGATGGTCGATAATTATTTCTTCGATTTGCAGTTTTTTATCGGCCACCGCTTTTTTAGCATTTGCATTTTTAATTATCAATTTATCAACCGAAAGTTGAAATAAATTATTGGGGGCTTTGTGCCAACGTTCCAGTTTTTTATATACCGAAGCATTAGGACTAAGTTTAAAATCAATAATTTTTAAATTACCTGTAATAGGGTTTACATCAATACTTTTGTAGCTTATAGCATACAAACTATCGGTAGCCTTTATTGTTGCATTTTTTAATTGTTGTTCCAATAAAGGTTTCCAATTATTTTTAAAATAATTAGTACCTACCAATAATGCACTTGCCAGCACAAAAGAAATACCGAGAAACCAAAGGAGAAATTTTTTCATAATAGGATGTGAATTGTTTTTTCGGAACAAGTAAAAATAATGATTTATTTTACATAAGGCGCAGGGATATATATGTTTTTTTGAAATCGGGGTTTAAGAAAACAAAAATAGTTACTTGATTTTATAAGCTCACAGGCTAGTATTTAACTCCTGTTTTGTGCTTAATTATTTCCAACACTTTAAAAAAGCACTAGCACAAAAAAACACTTGCTATTATTTGTACCCAATAATAATAACAAGTATTAAGTGCCTATAAAGGTAAAATGTGATGAATGGTAGTATTGTAATTTGCTGTTAATTAAGGTACTAAATTTTTGGAGGTAAATAATGAGGTGGTTTTTTATCTTTTTTATTTAAGATGGTGCTTACAAGCCGCTTTGTGTTCTTTGCGTTTTTCCTTTGCTTTCATTGCGGTAAAAATATATCACAAAGAAAACAAAGATTTACACAAAGCTTGTTGCGTATATATCCAGCTAATTTTATAAATACGCCGCACTATAAGTATATTTATGTGCTTTACTTCCTCCGAAATTAAAATTTACTAATAATACATTAACTTATCCCGAAAATGGCACTGGCTAAAACAATTTATATCCCACACTAAAATGTAAAAGGT
>RDXP01000113.1 GCA_004292865.1 Sphingobacteriales bacterium | reverse complement strand
AATAAAAGCAGTTTTTTTATTCATAACCTTTCATTTACACAAATGTATGATTATTAAATGGTTGAAAGGGTTTTAGCACCACAAATGTCCATTAACCCAAATTTTTATACAATTTTTAAATTAGCCTACTCATTTTCAATCTTTTTTCATAATTTTATTTATGCGTTTTTCTATAATTTTACTTTTATCATTTACACTTGCAGCCTGTAACCAAAGCCACAAAACTACCTTACCACAAATAGGTTTTGTTGATGCTTTTGAAGATGCCACCATAGCCCAAGCAAAAACTGGTTTTGTTACAGCTTTAGCTAAAAACAGCTTTATTGATGGTAAAAACATAAATATTGTGTATAAAAATGCGCAAGGTAGCATACCCACACTGGGGCAAATTTTAGATTATTTTGTAAGCGAAAATGTTACCTTACTGGCCACATCAACCACGCTGGCTACCCTTACGGCTGTACAAAAAACAAAAACCATTCCCATTTTTATGATGGTGGCACCCACGCCAAAACTGATGAAAATTGAAGATGAAAAAGGCAAAATACCGCTTAATCTTTTTGGTGTTGATGAAGATTTGAATTATATAGATACTTCTTTTAGCATTATCCCCAGCTTAATAAAGCCAAAATCGGGCAAGCTACGCATAGGTATGGTGTATAACCAAGCCGAATCGCAATCGGTAGAAGCCCTTGCCCGCATTAATGCTTTGGCTGCAAAATATAATGCCGTAATTGTGGCTGCACCAGTAAATACATCGGCCGATGCGCAGCTAGTTACCCAGTTTTTGCTGAGCCAAAATTTAGATTGTTTCTTCGCCAATCCCGATAATACTGTTTTTGCTTCCTTCGAAACTATTTTAAAAAATTGCAACCAAAAAAACATTCCTATTTTTACCAGCGAAGCTGGCTTGGTAAAGCGTGGTGCCTTAGCCGCCTTTGGTGCCGATATGTATCAATGGGGTTACCAAGCTGGCGTACAAGCAGCTATGTTTTTAAAATCGGGGCAAACCCAAAACCTAAAACCCGAAATGGTAAAGGTGCGTAAACGGGTGTACAACCCCACAGCGGCAAAAAAATATGGTTTAACTTTCCCAAAAAATTTCGAGCCCGTAAAGTAAATGGATTTTTACCTCAGCGCAATTTTACAAGGTTTATGCCTTTCGGCGATGGCTTTCGGCATATTTATATCGATGAAAATTTTTAACATTCCCGATATTTCTACCGATGGTACTTATACCTTGGGCGGCGTAATTTCGGGTTTTTTTATCAGCCAAAGCTATAACAGTTTTGCCATTGTAGGTTTGGTTACGGTGGGAGGTGCATTGGCAGGTGCAGCCACAGGTTTTATACATACCAAGCTAAAAGTGAATGCTTTACTGGCCGGTATTTTGGTGATGACGGCCTTATACTCCATAAACCTAAGTATTTTGGGGCAATCAAACTTGCCATTGTTAAATTTCCCTACCTTGTTTACCGTAATAAATGTGTTTCAAAATCCTACCCAAAACACCTTTTTAATTGTGGCAACCATTATTTTAATTTTGTTAATTATGGTAAGTTATGTATTAAAATCGGATTTTGGTTTGGCTATGCGGGCAACAGGCAACAGCCAAACTATGGTGCGGGCTTTGGGCGTAAATACCGATAACATGAAAATTATTGGCCTTGCCATAGCCAACGCCCTTACGGCTTTAAGTGGTTATTTAATGACGCAATTGCAAGGCTTTGCCGATATTAATATGGGCATAGGCATCGTAATTGTGGGCTTAGGCTCGGTTATTATGGGCGAAACTTTAATTAATTATTTTGCCATTACCAGCGTTGTCAAAATGCTTTTAACGGTTATATTAGGTGCTATCGTTTTTCAATTGGTACTGGCTTTTGCATTAAGCCTAGGCATAAACCCCAATTTGCTAAAATTAATTACTGCCGCTTTTGTATTGTTAATAGTGGGTTTGCCCCGATTTATATTTAAAAAAGCCGAATGATAGATTTACAAAATTTATATAAAACTTTTACTATTGGT
>RDXP01000112.1 GCA_004292865.1 Sphingobacteriales bacterium | reverse complement strand
TAAGACCAGACAGAAAAAACCCCCGAAATCATAAACCTAAAAAATTGTACAATATGGTGTATAAAAGAATATAGATATTGCTTAAGTAAACGACATTGGGTTGTGTACATAAATAATATTTTAAAAAAGATGAATATTTGCTATAATATTTCAAGTTTGTAACTTCTCGAAATACAAAATCATAAACAAATTTAGCTAAAATAATTCGGTAGAGCAAGTTAGTAAAGCGTTTATAAGCTTTATAGTAAAATGAAAAAGTACATCAGTTATTCGTAACGCCGTTGCGAGTTTACCCCGCTTTTCGGCATATACGGTTTTTTGGAATTTGTAATTCCGAAGTTTAAAATCGTAGGGTTTGCAACCCGTAGTTAATTTATACTAAACTACAAATTTCAAAAGTTCGTTCAGTTCTTTATTGCTTAGGGTTTCTATATCAGATTGATCATAAATAGAGAGCAGATAAACAGTTTCTTCGGCAATTACAAAATTGGTAATCACTCTTGCTCCGCCTCTTTTACCCTTGCCTTTTGAAGTAATAGACAAGCGTATTTTATAGCAATTATTACCAAGGTTAGTCCCTTGTTCGGGGTTTTGTTCAAGGCTTTCAATGAGTTCAAAATATTCTTATTTAAGCGAAGGGTATTTTTTACTCAATCGTTTTAACTGTCTATCAAAAGGCGGAATAGGTAAAACCTTATAGCTCATTGTATAAATCCCTGGCCGATTTTAATTGTAACTTTCCTTGTCTTGCCAAGCTAAGGTTTTCTACAGCTTCTTTCATCTCTTCCATCAAAACCGCTTTTTCATTAGAAATTGTTTTAGTTTTAACATACGATAAACCTTTTAGCACTTCCATCAAATGCAATGCTTTGCTCTCTTTTATGTCCTATAAATCTTCATACAATTTAAAAAAATCACTTATATCTACCTGTAAGGCATTACATAAAATAATAATAGTTGATAATTTAGCATCAACTTTACCCGCCTCTATACGCACAATTTGAGATTTTTCGATTTCGGCCAACGTAGCTAAATTTTGCATAGATAGTTTACGCTGGGTGCGTAAAGTTTTTAAAATTTTACCTATATTTTTTGATATTGCTACCTTATCAACCATTAACCAAAAATGGTACGGTTTAACATACTTTACGGAGGCTTGTAAGCCTCCTTTTGTTTTTGTAGTTTAGCGATAAAAATATTTCTATTATAGAAACTATATTTAAAATATACTTATATATATTGGTAGCGGGGTAAATATTGATAGCATTTAATGTACAAAATTATTTTTTAACCAATTCATAATAAAGCAAATATATATACTTAAATTTTAAGTAACATATAACCAATAAGATATGGAAAATAAAATTACTAATTTTCACTTAAAAGCAAAAGAAATATGGGGTACAGCTGTAAAAGCCGAATCTGAATATACAGCAGCAATAGAATTACAACTTGAGTTTCACAAAAAATTGCTCAACATTTTCCAAGTAGGCAGTTTTTATTACTTTGTTTTTAATATTTTTAAAGGAGATTTTGATTTTGTGAGCGATGGGATAAAAAATATTTTAGGCTATGAACCAGAAGAATTTTCAGTAACATTCTTAATGAATAACATACACCCCGAGGATAAAATTTATTTTCTAAATTACGAAAATGCTAGTATCCAATTTTTTAAAACTTTAACTTTAGAGCAAATACCTAAATACAAAGCACAGTACGATTACCGAATAAAAACAAAAAACAATAACTATATAAGAGTTTTACAACAGGTAATACAAATTGATTACGATGAAAGCAATTTTTACCGCTCGTTTGGCATACATACAGATATTACCCATATTAAAAAAGAAGGTGCGCCGTGTTTATCTATCATAGGTTTAGATGGCGAACCATCGTACTATAACATACAAAGTACTGAAGTTTTTACCAAATCGTACGATATGTTTACCAACCGAGAAAGAGAAATTTTGAAATGTATTGTAGAAGGCAAAAGCAGCAAAAATATAGCTACCCAATTACACATAAGCCTACATACCGTAAATACACACCG
>RDXP01000091.1 GCA_004292865.1 Sphingobacteriales bacterium | reverse complement strand
ATCAATTTATTTGCTCTATTTAAAGCGTTAACGATAGAGGCGGCATCCTTTTTTTCAATTGCCCTTCGGCTTTAGCCAAGGGAATTGAAAAAAATATACATGCCGGCTGGCAAGCAGGTAGCCGATAGCGTGTTTAAACGCCCCAAACATTTTTATAAACAATTCTTTTTTTTCTTATCGTTTTATTTTAATTAATTTTCAGAATAATTTGGTTTATAACATAAACTAGTTTATGTTTGTTTTGTTTATTAAGATGAAATGAAAAAACACATACTTTTTATAATACTGGGTTTAATAAGCACAACAATGTTTGCGCAAATAAAAATAAGCGGTACAGTAAAAACGCCCAAGGGTAAAATATTGGTTGGTGCGAGTATTGCAATACAAAACTCGTACGATGGTACGGTAAGCGATTCGAGCGGTAATTATAGTTTTATAACATCAGAAAAAGGAGAATGGATAATAGAAGCTAAATTGCTTGATTACACCAGTTCATCTCAAAAAATAATTATTAATAAAGCCGATATTGTTTTAAATTTTAGCTTAAAAGAAACATTAAACGAACTTAAAGCGGTAACTGTAACCGCAGGTTCGTTTGAAGCTGGTGATAAAAAACGAGCGGCCACGGTAATGAATTCGTTAGATATTGTTACCACGGCAGGTGCAAGTGGCGATATTACGGGGGCATTAAAAACCCTACCGGGGGCGCAGCAAGTAGGCGAGCAAGAGGGCTTATTTGTACGTGGTGGCGCAGGCTACGAAACAAAGCAATTTATTGATGGCAGTGTGGTAAACAACCCGTTTTTTTCGGGGGCGCAAGATATTGCTACCCGTGGTAGGTTTTCGCCATTTTTATTTAAAGGAACTACTTTTAGCACAGGTGGTTATTCGGCAATTTATGGCCAGGCATTATCATCGGCGGTGATTTTAGAAAGTATTGATTTGCCCGATCGGTCATCGATTGACGCTTCGGTTACCTCAGTTTTTGTAGGTGCTGGCACACAACAATTGGCCAAAAACAAAAAATCGTCGTATGGTATTAATTATGGCTACACCAATCTTTACCCTTATTTTAAAGCCGTAAAGCAAACGCCCGATTATTTTACTGTACCCGCTTTTCACACCATTGAGGGTAATTTTAGAATTAAAACCAACCAAGGCTTTTTAAAATATTATACCAGTTTTAATGCGCAAGAATTAGGCTTACGCCGACCAAATATTGATGATGCAATGCTTAAAAACGCTTTTGGTTTAAAAAACACCAATTGGTACCATAATATAAGCTACAAACAATTTTTAAAAAACAATTGGAAAATAAATTTAAGTGGCAGTTACAGCACCAATCATGATGATATTTTTTCGCAAATACAAAACCAAAATAACCAATTTACAAATACAGGTTTAGCGTATATAGATTCGGCAAATAATTTTTTGTTGGATAATGTTACAAACGTTTCGCAAATAAAAACTATAGCCGAAAAAAAATTAATGGGTATTAGTACTTTACGTTTTGGTGCCGAGTATTGGTACAGCTATAACAAAAACAAATACAACAGTTTTTCTACTATTTTAACCGATAATTTAACTGCTGGTTTTGCCGAAACCGATATATATGTAACCAATAACTTGAGTGCAAAAGTAGGCGCAAGGGCAGAGTATTCATCCATCATAAATAAATGGAATATTGCACCCCGAATGGCAATTGCACAGCGAACAGGCAAAGATGCGCAGGTAAGTTTTGCGTATGGCGATTTTTACCAAAAACCCGAAAACATCAATTTTTACCAAAGCACAAATTTAGGTTATGCCAAAGCCACCCATTATATTTTAAATTATGCCAAAACCAACAAAGATTATACTTTTAGGATAGAAACCTTTTACAAACAATACCAACAATTGGTAAAAACATTTCCAACGTATAACAATAATGGTACAGGTTATGCAAAAGGTATCGAGCTTTTTTGGAGAGACCGAAAAACGGTTGAAAATTTAGATTATTGGTTTAGCTACTCGTACCTAGATACCAAGCGAGATTTTAACAATTTCCCTACACTATTGCAACCTACATTTGCCGCCAACCATACGGCCAGCTTGGTAGCAAAAAGATTTGTAACCGCCTGGAAAACGGGCTTTAATTTTACCTATAACTTTGCTACAGGCAGGCCTTATTATAATTTTCAAAGAATGGGAAACACCTTTGCCATTAATGATGAAGGTAAAACAAACGCCTTTAATAGCCTTGGTTTAAGTTTAAACTATTTGCCCAACTTGGGTAAAAAAAACAGCAAAACTTACATAGTTTGGGTTATAAGTGCAACAAATGCGTTAAACCAAAAACAGGTTTATGGCTATAATTTTTCACACGATGGCAACATAAAACAAGCAATTACCCCACCAGCGCCACAGTTTTTTTTCATAGGTTGTTTTTTGAGTTGGGGTGTTGATAGAAGCCAAGATGCGATTAATAATAATTTATAACAGCCCACGGTTTTAACCGTGGGAAAACGGTTTTAACCGTGGGAAAACGGTTTTAACCGTGGGAAAACGGTTTTAACCGTGGGAAAACGGTTTTAACCGTGGGAAAAATGGTTTTAACCGTGGGGGAAAATGGTTTTAACCGTGTGGGAAAATAAAAAAATAAAAATTAACCATAAAAAAAAGTCCCGATAAGGGCAAATAAAATGAAAAAAGTAATCCTCCTTTCTTTTGTGTTGGCAAACACATTATTGGCTGTGTACAGCCAAACCGACAAATTTAATGCCGCCATGGGCAGTACTTTACAACAATTACAAGCCGCAAAAACTACCGATGAAATGGGTGCAGTAGCCGCTAAGTTTGAACGCATTGGCGATGCCGAAAAAACACAATGGCTACCTTATTATTATGCTGCAATGGTAAAAGCCCGTATGGCTTTTGGGGCTACCGATAAAGACCAAACCGCCGATGCGGCTTCGGTAATTTTAAACAAAGCCGATTCGTTAGCAAAAAACAATAGCGAAATTTACTGTGTAAAAGCGATGATTTGTTACGCACATTTAATGGTGGACCCAATGACCCGCTGGAAAAAATACGGTGCCGATGCTTCCGCTAATTTAGAAGCCGCCAAAAAAGCCGATGCTACCAATCCTCGCCCCTTTATTATGCAAGCTAATTCGCTAAAAAATACGCCCGAAAATTTTGGTGGTGGCTGTAAATCGGCAAAACCATTGGCACTACAAGCAGCAAAAATGTTAGCCGATTTTAAGCCAAATTCGCCCTTGCACCCAAACTGGGGTAAAGAAATTATCGACCAAATTTTAACCAGCTGTAATTAAATTATACTGCAAATAAATTAAACATAAACAACACATTGTTTATGTTTAATTTTACACAAATTATAATGGAAAAACTTAAACCAATGACCGAGCAAGAAAGCCTACAACTTATTAGCTCGATGATACAAAAAGCAAAAGCCAGTTACCACGATAAAGGTATTAGTACCTTACTTTGGGGTACTGTTGTTACTATAGCCTCAGTAACCTCTTTTTTAGAAAGGCAATATAATTTTGATATTGGTTTTGATATTTGGTTGCTTGTATTGTTTGCTATTGTGCCGCAAATAATTATTTCAATTAAAGAAAAAAAAAGTACTAAAGTTAAAAAATTTGAAGACGAAGTAATCGATATCGTATGGATGGTGTATGGCATCAGTATTTTTTGTTTGGTGTTTTATCAAAACGTAATACCCCAAGCTACCCAAAACTTGCTAAAACAAGATGGCTGGGAATTAAGTAAACATTTTATAAATAATACGCAACCAAACCAAGTTATAAAACCATTTATACCTAGCGTGTTTTCGTTATTTTTAGTTTTATATGCCTTGCCTACACTGGTTACGGGGATAGTAAAAAAGTTTAAACCAATGATAATTGGAGCCATTATTTGCTACCTAGCTTTTATAGTTTCTTGCTTTACAGCATCAAAGTACGATATGATATGTGGTGCCATTGCTGCAATTTCTTGTTGGCTTATACCAGGTATAATTCTTCGTAAAAGGTATTTAAAAAGCAAATTACTTAATGTTTAACGATTTAGATCCCATTTTGCATTCGCAACTTAGGTTAGCTATTATGAGTTTACTAATAGGCGTAAAAGAAGCAGATTTTACTTTTATCAAAGAAAAAACAAACGCAACAGCGGGTAATTTAAGTGTGCAAGTAAATAAGCTAAAAGATGCTGGATATATTGATGTGCAAAAAAAATTTAAAGATAATTACCCTTTAACAACGTGTAAAATTACCAAACAGGGTATTGATGCTTTTGAGCTATATGTAAAAAATTTACAGGTATATTTACAGGCGAAACAATAAAAATGCTGGGCATATTTATTGTTTTGTTTCCGTTTTTTTTAATCAAAACCAAAAGCGTAAACACCCGTTTTTATAGTGGTTATTATTTTACAATAGGCTGTTAACCCTCGCCCATTTTCGCCCAATGCATTAGCTTAAAAAAATTTACCTCGAAACCACATTTACCCATTATATTTGTAAAATGAGTACCAAAACTATTTTTAAGCTACAATTAGCTACCGACCCACATTGGGTTAAAAACGTAGTAGAAAGTAATATCGAAGAAATACTAACCGACCACGCTTATTGCGAACAAAAAGCGGCTACCAATGCCATTACATTAATTATTCAAAACCCCAATATATCCGAACTGGTGCAGCAAATGGCGCAACTGGTACAAGAAGAAATGGACCATTTTAAACGGGTACATGATATTATTTTAAAACGTGGTTATACTCTCGGGCAAGAGCGAAAAGATAATTATGTTAACGAGCTTATTAAATTTTTGAAACGTGGTGGAGGCGAGCAAAAACGTACCGAAAGCATGGTAGATAGGCTGCTGCTAGCCGCTATGATAGAAGCCCGAAGTTGCGAACGCTTTAAAGTGCTAGCTCAATATATTAACGACCAAGAACTTGCCGAATTTTACAACGAACTCATGATTTCCGAAGCGGGGCATTATACCCTGTTTATTGGTTTGGCCCGCAAATACGGCCAAGGGATAGATGTAGAAAAACGATGGCAAGAATGGTTAGATTACGAAGGAAAAATTATTAAAAATTACGCAACAGCGGAAGGGATACATGGGTAGGAGGGTGAATTCAAAAAGGATCAGGATTTTTAGGATGAAATGATTTTAGGATGCAGGGGTAAATTCAAAAAGGATCAGGATTTTTAGGATGAAATGATTTTAGGATGCTAGGGGAATTAAAAAGTTAAAATTCAAAAAACCTGTTCGATGGTTACCGTAAAAAAATCATAAATCACACAACAAAAATCATAAATCAAATAAATGTTTAGGGTAGTAAAATCAAAAATCACACATCAAAAATCATAAATCAAAAACTATGGATGCACCAGCACTAAGTGGATTTTCGGAAATTGCCCATCAGGCCATGTTGCAACCGCAGGAAGCCTTGGAGGAAACTAAAACCCGAAAAAACCAACTCTATATAGGCATACCCAAAGAAACCTCGTTTCAGGAAAACCGAATTGCCTTAACGCCTCTTTCGGTAGCCTTACTGGTACATAACGACCATCGGGTAATTATCGAATCGGGAGCTGGACTAGCCGCCAACTTTACCGATAACGATTATAGCGAACAAGGCGCACAAATTGTTTACGATACCCCCACAGTTTACGAAGCCGATATTATTATAAAAATTGCTCCACCTACCGATGCCGAAATAGCGTTGATGAAACAAGGCCAAATTATTTTTTCGGCCCTACAAATGGCTACCATTAAAAAAGAATCGCTAAAGGCCATGATGCAAAAAAAAATTACCGCCTTAGCCTTCGAGTACCTGCGAGACGATGCAGGGGTACTAAGCGTAGTGCGGGCAATGGGCGAAATTGTAGGTGCAACATCGGTACTTATAGCCGCCGAATATTTAAGCAATGTATTTGAAGGTAAGGGGCTTATGCTAGGAGGCGTAACGGGGGTTCCCCCCACCGAAATTGTAATACTAGGCGCAGGCACCGTGGGCGAATACGCCGCCCGTACCGCCCTAGGCCTAGGGGCGCAAGTAAAAGTATTTGATGCCTCATTATATAAACTTAGGCGCTTACAAAACAACTTGGGCAGCCGTGTTTTTACCTGTGTAATGCAACCTATTGTATTAAAAAAAGCCATTACCACCTGCGATGTAGTGATAGGCGCCATAAGGGCTACCAACGGCCGAAGCCCCTGTGTGGTAAGCGAAGAAACGGTAAGTTTAATGAAACCTAACTCAGTTATTATTGATGTAAGCATCGACCAAGGTGGCTGTTTCGAAACCTCGGAAGTAACCAACCACAAAAACCCCGTGTTTAAAAAATACGATGTGATACATTACTGCGTTCCCAACATCGCATCGCGGGTAAGCCGAACCGCCACTTACGCACTCACCAATATTTTTACACCTATACTTTTAGATATAGGCGAACTAGGCGGAATTATGAACCTTATTTGGGAAAAACCCGGCATTCGCAATGCTGTTTACCTACACCAAGGGCATTTAACCAACAAAGATTTAGCCAACAGATTTGAAATGGTACATAAAGATTTGAATTTGTTGGTGGTATCGCAAAGGTAGATAGCATCATTTTCACAAAATATTTTTTATCGGTTTCATTATAATTTGGGCGTTTTAACACGCTGTCCGCTGTATCTTTTTCATCAATTGCGTTGGCTTTAGCCAACGGCAATTGATGAAAAGGATGCCGCTCCCATCGTTAACGCTCTTAAAATCAGCTTATAAAAATAAATTTTGAGTGTTTTTATTTTGATTAAAACTTAAATTACCATAATTTTTTTGATGTAGTTTTTATAAAAAAATCGAGCGAAAATAATACCTTCGTACCCCAATAAGGTTGATATGATTTTATAAAATCATACCCAAACAATAATAAATAACAACACCATTTTAAATATATTAAAATCTTGCAAAACAATGAGTATCCCATACACTAAATTACCCGCCATATTGTTACTAAAAGATGGAACTGTTTTTTACGGAAAAGCAGCAGGAAAAATAGGTACCACCACGGGCGAAATTTGCTTTAATACAGGTATGACGGGCTACCAAGAGGTATTTACCGACCCATCTTACTACGGCCAAATAATGGTAACCACTAATGCACATATTGGTAATTATGGGATTAAAAACGACGAATCGGAATCCGAAACGATAAAAATTGCTGGCCTAGTATGTAAAAACTTTAGTATCCCATACAGCCGTAAACAAGGCGACCAATCGGTGCAAAATTATTTTCAAGACGAAAATATTGTAGGCATTTCGGATATCGATACCCGCCAGTTGGTACGCCACATACGCGATAAAGGTGCTATGAACGCCATTATATCCTCCGAAATTTTAGACCTCGATGCTTTAAAAATTAAACTCGATGCCGTACCGTCAATGGATGGGCTAGAGCTTTCCTCAAAAGTAAGTACCCAAGAGGCTTATTATTACGGTAAACCCGAAGCTAGCGTTAAAATTGCCGTTTTAGATTTAGGCATCAAAAAAAATATATTGCGCAATTTTGATAGCAGAGGAGTTTATGCAAAAGTTTTTCCGGCCAAAACCACTTACGAGGAAATGGAAAAATGGCAACC
>RDXP01000111.1 GCA_004292865.1 Sphingobacteriales bacterium | reverse complement strand
AATGGTAGGCAGAAATTGGAGTGAGGGAGAGGCGTATAGACAAGGTTATAACGGCAAAGAAAATGACAAGGATTTTGGGGAGGGAGTGCAGGATTATGGGGCGAGATTGTATGATGGCTTGACGTGTAGGTGGTTTGCTGTCGATCCTTTGGAAGCTAAATATCCATCTTATAGTCCTTATAACTATGTTTTGAATAGTCCTAATGCTTTTGTAGATCCTGATGGGAGATTTGTTATTCCTGCTTGGAAAGATGAATGGGCTAAGAGTGTGAAAGAAGGTGGTTTGGGCTTAAAAAAGGAAGCTTATCAACAATTTGTGCAAATTGCAAATAATGTGTACGAAAATTTGTTAGCAAATAATCCAAGAGGAATGGAGGCATTTAAAAACTCTACGGGTTTATCAGATAATCAGATTAAAGAAATGTTTACAGAAGGAAGTGGACCTACACTTTCTTTTGTAGATGGTAAATCACAAACATCAAAAAATGGTAAATCAATAAGTATGAATGTACATGCAATTAAACAATTGAGTAATGACAAACTACCAGAACATAAACGAGCAGAAAATATCTTGGGGTTAGCGTTTACCATCATACACGAAGGTATACATTCTGGTGACATACAAAAAAATAAACATATAACTGGGCAGCCAGAGGACAACGATTGTTATGATTGTGGTCAAGATGGAGAACAATCTTGGAAACAATCTTTTTCAGGTCATCGTGGCACAGACTGGGAAATTTATACCTTTGGAGTTTATGTAACTTCTGGACTAAGCATTTATGATACAGAAGAAGATAAACTAAAACTTTATTATGGTTTGTATAGAGTAAATAATATCGTCGGAAATATTGATAAGCTTATCAAAAATTTACCAAAAGGAATACAAAATAATCAAGATATGATTGGTAGCCTTCCTAAAAATTTAAGTTTAGGCAAAGGTGACATGACAATTGAACAACAACGAAAACATTTTAAAGGAATTTCTAGTTTTTTGATGAATAACTCTTCTATTAAAAGAGAACCTACAAAATCTAATCAACCTAAAAAATAAATTATAATGGATATCTTAAAAAATATATTTGTCAGTGAAAAAAATAAAATAAGTAATTTTATAATAACTACATGTTTTTATTTATTAGTTTTGAATATCAATGCCCAAAAAACTATTACTATCCAATCAAAACAAGTTATTGCTTATTATTCAAATGGTAATATTGAAAGTATAAAAAATTTCCTTTTAGATACTTGTAAATTTGATGATGAAAATTGGAATTACATTGTTGAACTTTGCCTTTGTGGACCTTTTAAGGAATATTATACCAATGGCGTTTTAAAAACTTCTGGTCATTATGATGTTGTAGAATATCTAAAAAATTATGAAGACAAAACACCCCAAAAAAAATATTTAAAATCAGGAATTTGGCATTTTTTTGATAGTTTGGGAAATTTTGAACGCCTTATAATTCATACTAAAAGATTTCCATTAGTTAGGTATAGATTTAAACAAGATATAATGATTGTTAAAAATGATTCTTCTATTTTAGAATTAAAAAACTACAATGAAACAACATCTTATCTTGTGAAACGTTCTAAAAAAAATAAATATTTGATATTGAATCCTAAAAGATATTCTGGGCATAATTATTGGAAAATTTTTGATGAACAATTTAACATAACAAGTGATAATTTTGATAACAAAGCAAATATTGTTAGTACATTTAAAGAGGACGATACACACAGTAGTCAAAAACACTTTAATATTTCTAATTTAAAATCAGGAATATATTATATTTATTATCAAAGTGGCGTTCTTAACAATAGTTATGAATATGAACTGAAAATAATATTGGAAGATTTGAAAGAATAACCCCCAACTGCCTTAAGTCTGCAAAAAAATCAAAACTATCGCAAGCGATACTTGTGATTTTGTATTGATAGAAGTCTCCAGACTTCCCCAACTGGTGCAAGCCTCTGGCTTGTACCTATCTAACTACAAGCCTGTGGCTTGTCTGTTGCGAAGCAACAGTTTGCGTGTAACAAATCAAAGTTAC
>RDXP01000125.1 GCA_004292865.1 Sphingobacteriales bacterium | reverse complement strand
TTTACAGCAACCACAATAAATTTCTTAAAATTAAAACGCCCATGCAATTTAATTAAATGATTTAAAAGTATAATTTTGCTTGTTACGGTTTTAGGTATAGGCTATACGTACATACGCTTTAAAATTTAATATAGCATTTAATAATTTTGATAAAACGCCTAAATTAAAAATGAAAAAATTTGGATTAATAGGTTACCCCTTAGGGCATTCGTTCTCACAAAAATATTTTACAAATAAATTTGAAAAAGAGGCGATTAATGATTGCGAGTACCAGCTTTTTCCGATAAAAAACATAAATGAACTGCCCGAGTTATTAAAAAACATTCCCGATTTGTGTGGCCTAAATGTTACCATACCTCATAAAATAGGCGTACATTATTTTTTAGATAAAATAAGCCCAACCGCCCAAGAAATAGATGCTGTAAACTGCATAAAAATCACCTACCCCAATAGCCTTAGCGGCTTATTTGATGGCGAACTAATGCGTACAAATGCCAATAAACCTTTTTTAGAAGGCCATAATACCGATGCCTATGGTTTCGAGCAATCGTTAAAACCATTATTAAAAAAGCATCATACCAAAGCCTTAATATTAGGCAATGGCGGGGCAACTAGAGCGGTAAAATATGTGCTTAACAAGTTAGATATTGATTATAAAATAGTATCTCGCCAGCATCACCACCAAATGATAAGCTATGCCCAAGTAACAGGGAAACTACTTTCCGACTATCATATCATCATTAATACTACCCCAGTAGGCACTTTCCCTAATGTAGAAGATTGCCCCAATATCCCTTACCAGCATCTTACCCAAAACCACCTTTTATACGATTTAATTTACAACCCCGAAGAAACCCTTTTTTTGCATAAAGGCCAGCAGCAAGGCGCAAGCATAAAAAACGGCTACCAAATGCTGGTTTTACAAGCCGAAAAATCGTGGGAAATATGGAACAGCTAATATGAAATACCTATTTTTTTTATTCAATACATCATTACTTGCAATTGCCTGCAATAGCAACCCCGATTATAGTCCTAAGCCATCAGGATATAGCCGTATAGAGTTTCCTGCTAAAAAATACCAAACATTTTTAAGCCAAAGCCCTTTTACGTTCGATTTTCCGGCCTATGCCAAAATGTATTCCGATAGCACCAGTAGGGCAAAACCCGATTGGTATAACCTTACTTTTCCGCAATTTAATGCCCGCTTACACATTAGTTATTACCCCATTACCTCCAAGCAAGAGTTTGATATATTGATGGAAGATAGCCGCAAATTAGCTTTTAAACACACCGTTAAAGCAACTGGTATTGATGAAGGAATTATCAATATCCCCGAAAAAAAAGTGTATGGCATTTTTTACACCATTGATGGTAACACAGCTTCGGCAGCACAATTTTACCTTACCGATAGCAATAAGCATTACCTGCGTGGTGCATTGTACTTTAACGAAGCACCAAAAATAGATTCGGTTTTACCCGTAATAAATTTTATTAGGGTTGATTTGGATAAAATGATTAAAACCTTTAAGTGGAAAAAATAGCACTAAACTTTGTTTTATTTTGATTAAAAAAATACTACGATTTACAAATTGGTAAAAACCATAGCGCACAAAAAAACCAAACAAAAGCAATAGTTTATCACTTATATTTGTGCTAAATGGATTTCAAACTTACATCGATATACCAACCCACCGGCGACCAGCCCACGGCCATAAAACAACTGGTTGAAGGCATAACCCGTAACGATAATTACCAAACCCTGCTGGGCGTAACAGGCTCGGGAAAAACCTTTACCATTGCCAATGTTATACAGCAAACGCAAAAACCTACCCTAATTTTAAGCCATAACAAAACCTTGGCAGCACAGTTATATGGCGAGTTTAAGCAGTTTTTTCCGGACAATGCCGTAAATTATTTTGTAAGTTATTACGATTATTACCAGCCCGAAGCTTTTATACCCAGCAGCAATACATACATTGAAAAAGACCTTCAGATAAACGAAGAAATAGAAAAATTGCGCCTACGTACCACATCGGCATTAATGAGCGGTAGGCGAGATGTAATTGTGGTATCGTCTATCTCCTGCATTTATGGTATGGGTAACCCCGATGATTTTAGCAACGCCATTTTTAGGTTTAGTGTGGGCACACGCATTAGCCGCAACGCTTTTTTGCACCGCATGGTCGAGCTTTTTTACGCCCGCACCACCGCCGATTTTAAGCGAGGAACTTTTAGGGTAAAGGGCGATACGATAGATGTTTTTCCCGCTTATTTAGATTTTGCGTACCGAGTTTCGTTTTTTGGTGATGATATTGAAGAGATAAACGCCATTGACCCACAAAGCGGTAAAACGCTTGAAAAGGAAACCGATGTAGCACTTTTTCCAGCTAATTTATACGTTACCCCAAAAGATAGATTTACCAGCGTTTTGCACCAAATTGGCGAAGATATGGAAATGCGTAAAAAACAGTTTGTAGATAACCAGCAGTTTTTAGAAGCCAAACGGATTGAAGAGCGCACCAATTACGATATGGAAATGATGCGTGAACTGGGCTATTGTAGCGGTATCGAAAATTATTCGAGGTATTTTGATGGACGGCAAACTGGGGCAAGGCCATTTTGCTTGTTAGATTATTTCCCGAAAGATTATTTAATGGTGATAGATGAAAGCCACGCCACCATACCCCAAATTAGGGCCATGTATGGCGGCGATAGGTCTCGAAAAATATCCTTGGTCGAATACGGTTTTAGGCTACCAGCGGCAATGGATAACCGCCCACTAAATTTTAACGAATTCGAATCGCTTGCGCCACAAACCATTTATGTAAGTGCCACGCCTGGCGATTACGAGTTAGAAAAAACCGAAGGCGTAGTGGTTGAACAAGTAATTAGACCCACTGGTTTGCTAGACCCATTGATAGAAATACGCCCGGTAATTAACCAAGTAGATGATTTGCTGGACGAGATTGATAAAACCATAAAGCTAGGCGACCGTATTTTGGTAACCACTTTAACCAAGCGAATGGCCGAAGAGCTGGCAAAATATATGGATAAATTAAATATTAAAGTGCGCTACATACATTCCGAAGTTAAAACCCTTGAGCGGGTTGAGATTTTACGGGGTTTACGCTTGGGCGAGTTTGATGTTTTAATTGGGATAAATCTTTTGCGTGAAGGCTTGGATTTACCCGAAGTATCTTTAGTAGCTATTTTAGATGCAGATAAAGAAGGTTTTTTAAGGTCGGAGCGGTCGCTGATACAAACCATTGGCCGGGCTGCCCGTAACGACCGTGGCCGGGTAATTATGTATGCCGATAAAATTACAAAATCAATGCAAATTACGATGGACGAAACCGACCGTCGCCGAGAAAAACAAGTAGCTTACAATACATTACACAATATTACACCGCTTACGGTAGGCAAAAGCAGGGAAGCAATTATCGAGCAAACATCGGTAGTTGATTTTAAAGGTGGCATACAACGGGCTTATGTTGATAATATGGAAACCACCCTTGCCGCCGACCCAATAGTACAATATATGAGCAAGCCCGAACTTAAAAAAGCCATAGAAAACACCCGCAAACAAATGGCCGCCGCCGCCAAAGAAATGGATTTTTTAGCTGCCGCTAGATTGCGAGACGAAATGTTTGCATTAGAAAAAATGCTGCTTGATTTATGATGGTTGTATTGAAGAATAAGTGTTTCAAAATATTGTACAGTAATATAACTTAGTTTAATTATTAACCCCAAATCTTTGATATAAATCATTTTTTATAACTTTAAATATTATTTGGGTGTTTTCTGCCTGCCAGCAGGCGCTACCATCGTTAGCGCTCTAAAATCTTAATTAACATTGATTTAGGCGAAATTATACCAAAATTAAATCATCGAATAGTGATTATTAACCCCAAAATTATTATGTAACTAAGCATATCAGTCATCAAACCTAAAAAATTTACAAAATTTAACTAAAAAACACATACCAACTAGCAATTTTTACTTAGTTTAGAAAATTAATAACACCATAAAAACGTTAATGATGCTTACAACTCCACCCGAGTTTAAAAAATTAAAAGATATGTTAAGAAAATTTTTTATAACCATTTGTATAGGCCTATCTGCCGCATGTAGTGCTACGCCTCGTTTACCTATTGATGTACCGGGGTCTAATAATTTAAAACCCGATGCACAACAAGCACTTATAACCCGAGATATAGCCAACCTTATTACCACCTATAACTATAAAAAAGTTGCATTAAACGACTCCCTTTCTAGCGTAATTTTTGATAATTATTTAAAAGGGCTGGACCCTAATAAAAGCTATTTTTTAGCCTCAGATATTGCCTCATTTGAGCAGTACCGCAATACCTTAGATGATGATTTGCAGGTAGGCGAATTAGCTGTTCCATTTTTTATATTTAATACTTACCAAAAAAGATATAACGAAAAACTAAAATTTTCGATTGCCGAACTGGCAAAAAACTTCGACTTTGCCAAAGCCGATACTTATACCTACAACCGCGAAAAACTAGCTTGGTTTACTAGCGAGCAAGAAAGCAACGCATCGTGGAATAAAAAAGTAAAATACGATTTTTTAAACCTAAAAATTGCTGGCAAAGCCGATACAGCCATCAGAAACTCGCTAAAAAAACGTTACGAAAACCTGCTTACACAATCTAATAAAATTAATAATCAAGATGCTTTTCAGGTATTTATGACCGCCTTTACCGAATCGGTAGATCCGCATACCAGTTATTTTAACATGGCCAATGCGGCTAATTTTAATATCGATATGGCAAGGTCGCTCGAAGGCATTGGCGCAACACTATCTTCCGAAAACGAATTTGTAACCATAAAAAGCATTGTTACAGGTGGCCCAGCCGATAAAATCAAACAACTAAAAATAGACGATAAAATTATAGCCGTAGCCCAAGGTAGCACAGGCGAATTTACTGATGTAATAGGCTGGCGATTAGATAATGCCATAGCATTAATTAGAGGAAAAAAAGGAACTATTGTACGTTTAAAAATACTATCAAAGGGCCAAGATTTATCGGCCACACCCAAAATAATACCCATTACCCGCGAAAAAATTGTACTGCAAGATCAATCAGCAAAAAAAGAAATTAAAACCATTACCCAAAACGGTAAAACCTATACTTATGGAATTATCGAAATTCCCGCTTTTTATGCCGATTTTAAAGCCATGCAAGCCGGCGACCGCAACTACAAATCTACCACACGAGATGTAAAACTAATTTTAGATTCGCTAAAAAACAGTAATGTTGACGCCATTGTGGTTGATTTACGTGGCAATGGAGGCGGTTCGTTATTAGAAGCTATCGAACTTACAGGCTTATTTATAAGCAAAGGCCCCGTAGTACAAGTGCGTGATGCCCGCAATAAAATAGAGGTTGACCAAGATGAAGACCCCACCATATCCTACGATGGGCCAGTAGCTGTTTTAATTGATAGATTTAGTGCTTCGGCATCCGAAATTTTTGCTGGTGCAATACAAGATTATGGCCGTGGTATTATTTTAGGAAACACCACCTATGGTAAAGGTTCGGTACAATCGGCCATTGATATGAGCAGGGTTAACCCCGAGTTAGGCGATAAAGCAGGGCAAATAAACTTAACAACAGGTAAATTTTACCGCATTACAGGCAGCAGCACACAGCACAAAGGTGTAACGCCCGATATTGCTTTCCCCACGGTTTTCCCTGCCGATAAATATGGCGAAAGTTCCGAAAAATCGGCCATGCCTTGGGACGAAATTAAAAGTAGCAATTATAAGCCTTGGGGCGATATAAAACCCAACCTTGCCTTTTTAACCAAGCAACATGTACAACGTATGAAAGCCAGCAAAGAATATACTTACCTGTTAGAAGATATTGCCGAGTTTAAAAATCGTGAAAACGAAAAATCAGTCCCTTTAAGCGAAAACTCCCTAAAAAAACAACGAGATGATGAAGAACTAAAAGCACTATCACGCGATAATGCTAGGCGTATATCGAGAGGGTTAAATGCCCTAAAAAAAGGAGAAACAAAACCTAAAGGTGAAAAAAATTACGATTTTATTAAAGATGAATGCCTACATATTGTAAGCGATTTTATAACAGATAGAAAGCTAGCAAAGCTAGATAAATAATATTTTGGCTTGCTAAAGTGTTTTTTATTTGTTTACAATAAACCCTAGCTACAAATAAAATAATGCTATAAAACTCCTAAAATATAATTTAAACTATAAAAAAAATGTTTTATTCATCCTAAACTCAGTTTAACAATAAAAAAAACAAAGCAATTATTAGTTTTTAAACCGTTATTTTAAGGCATTGCTTTTCAAAACAACATTAATTATATTTGCGCCACAAATAAAACAAATTACAAGCATAAGCAATGAGAGAAATTCAGTACAGAGAGGCACTTCGCGAGGCCATGAACGAAGAAATGCGCAAAGACGATAAAATTTTTTTGATGGGAGAAGAAGTTGCCGAGTACAATGGTGCTTATAAAGTAAGCCAAGGCATGCTCGACGAATTTGGTGCCAAGCGTGTAATTGATACCCCCATTGCCGAACTCGGCTTTGCAGGCATTGCCATTGGTGCCGCCATGAATGGCCTACGCCCCATAGTGGAATTTATGACCTTTAACTTCTCGTTAGTAGCCATCGACCAAATTATAAACGGAGCAGCTAAAATACTATCAATGAGCGGTGGCCAGTTTGGTGCTCCCATTGTTTTTAGAGGGCCAACAGGAAACGCTGGCCAATTGGGTGCCCAACATTCGCAAAATTTCGAAAACTGGTTTGCCAATTGCCCTGGTTTAAAAGTGGTTGTACCAGCCAACCCTTACGATGCAAAAGGCCTATTAAAATCATCAATCATTGATAATAACCCGATTATATTTATGGAATCGGAGCTTATGTATGGCGATAAAGGCGATGTACCAGCCGAAGAATATTATATAGAAATAGGCAAAGCCAACGTAGTTAAACAAGGTACTGATGTTACCATAGTAAGTTTTGGTAAAATGATGAGCCGTGTAGTGCAACCCGCCGTAGATGCGCTTACTAAAGATGGAATAAGTGTAGAAGTAATAGATTTAAGAACCGTTAGGCCTATTGATTTTGAAGCTATATTAACATCAGTTAAAAAAACCAACCGCTTAGTAGTAGTAGAAGAAGCCTGGCCATTGGCATCGATATCATCCGAAATTGCATTTCATGTACAAAAAAATGCTTTCGATTATTTGGATGCCCCAGTATTACGTATTACCTGTGCCGATGTTCCATTGCCTTATGCGCCTACCTTAATTGCGGCCAGCTTACCCAATGCCGAGCGGGTAATAAAAGCAGTAAAAGAGGTAATGTATGTAACTAAATAGTTTTTTATTTCTTTGATTGATTGCCAAGCAAATTAAAAACAAAAATGCTACAACCTCCTCATTTGCTACTTGGCGATAAAATTGCCATAACCTGCCCAGCAAAAAAGTTGGATAAGCCGATGGATGATGCAATAGCCTTATTAAATTCATGGGGTTTAGAGGTAATACTAGGCGAAACGGTAAAGGCTAGCTACCACCAGTTTGCGGGCGATGATGAAATGCGGGCACAAGAAATGCAGCAATTTATTAACGATAAAAGCATTAAAGCAATTATTGCCGCCCGTGGTGGTTACGGTTGCATTCGTATAGTAGATAAAATTGATTTTACACCCATGCTTAAAAACCCAAAGTGGTTAATAGGCTTTAGTGATATTACTGTATTACATTGCGCCCTGCAAAGCATGGAGATACAAAGCATACATGCACAAATGCCTGTTACCATACCCAATAGCACAGCAGCAAGCATCCAAAGTTTAAAAAAAGCCTTATTTGGTGAACAAATTGAGTATAATTATAACCCAAATAATAGTACAATTTTAGGTAAATCAGGTACTATTAAAGGCACTTTAATAGGCGGAAACCTTAGTATTTTGGTTTCGTTACTAGGCTCAGTACACGAGCTAGATTATACCGATAAAGTGCTTTTTATAGAAGATGTAGGCGAATACTTATACGCTATTGACCGTATGATGCACACCCTAGACCGAGCAGGAAAATTAGCAAAACTTAAAGGCTTAATTGTAGGAGGCTTTACGCAAATACAAGATAACACCCCTCCTTTTGGATTAAGTGCACAAGAAATAATTTACTATAGGGTAAAAAAATACAATTACCCCATTATATTTGATTTCCCAGCTGGGCACCTGGAGGATAATAGGGCCTTGGTAATGGGTAGCCAAATACTACTAACCTAATTTACAATGGCTAGCTATTAGTGTAATGTAAAGTTTCACAACGTTGTTTAACTTTACATTTAACCTCACAGGCAACGCTGAAAAGTTTAACAATCCGAATGCAACGAAGACTTTGATTTTGCAATTTGCAAGCTTTGCTTGCCTAGCATCACAAGTTATGCTACGTTAAACTTGCGATAGTTTGGCTTTTTTAATTTTTAATTTTGAATTTTAACTTTCCTAAGCCTATTTTAGCCAAAAATATAAAAACCATAAAATGCAATACGACGTTATCGTTATCGGCTCAGGCCCGGGCGGCTATGTAGCAGCTATTCGTTGTGCCCAATTGGGCCTCAAAACAGCCATTATCGAAAAATATACTACCCTAGGTGGCACTTGTTTAAATGTTGGCTGTATCCCATCAAAAGCCCTTTTAGATTCGTCCGAACATTATCATAATGCCGCACATACATTTGAAACACACGGCATTGAGCTTAAAAACCTGAAAGTAAACCTGCCACAAATGATAAAGCGTAAAAACGAAGTGGTAGAACAAACCACGGGCGGCATTACGTATTTAATGAAAAAAAATAAAATAGATACCTTTTACGGGATAGGTTCGTTTGTGGATAAAAATATCATCAATATTAAAAAAGCCGATGGTAGCAACGAAAAAATTACCGCCAAAAATGTAATTATTGCCACTGGCAGCAAACCTACCCAATTACCATTTTTAAAAACCGATGGTAAACGCATCATCACCTCCACCGAAGCCTTAAACCTAAAAGAAATTCCCAAACATTTAATATTAATTGGTGGTGGCGTAATAGGGTTAGAACTAGGTTCGGTATATGCCCGCTTGGGTGCAAAAGTTACCGTGGTTGAGTTTTTAGATGCCATTATCCCCACTATGGATAAAACTTTGGGCAAAGAACTACAAAAAAGTTTAACCAAGCTAGGCATACAATTTTTATTGAGCCATAAAGTTACAGGTGCAACTGTTAAAGGAGATAAAGTTACCGTAACCGCCGATTCGCCTAAAGGCGAAAAAGTGGTTTTAGAAGGCGATTATTGCCTAGTGGCCGTAGGCCGCACCGCTTATACCGATGGTTTAGGTTTAGATAAAATAGGCATAACGGTTGAAGAACGAGGTAAAAAAATAACCGTAGATGCCCATTTAGAAACCAAAGTAAAAGGTATTTATGCCATAGGCGATGTAATAACTGGTGCTATGCTTGCCCACAAAGCCGAAGATGAAGGTACTTTTGTAGCCGAAGTTATAGCAGGCCAAAAACCGCATATCAACTATAATTTAATACCTGGCGTAGTATATACCTGGCCCGAAGTTGCCGCCGTAGGATATACCGAAGAGCAGTTAAAAGCCAGTGGTACAGCGTATAAAACAGGCTCGTTCCCGTTTAAAGCCAGCGGCAGGGCAAGGGCAAGTATGGATACCGATGGCCTTATAAAAGTATTGGCCGATGCCAAAACCGACGAAATACTAGGCGTACACATGATAGGCCCACGCGTAGCCGATGTAATTGCAGAAGCCGTGGTAGCGATGGAGTTTAGGGCATCGGCCGAGGATATTTGTCGCATATCACACGCCCACCCAACTTATACCGAAGCCTTTAAAGAAGCATGCCTAGCCGCTACTGATAATAGGGCGTTGCATGTGTAAGGGGTGTTAGGTCTTGCCTTTGTTTGTTTTTCTACGAAAAAAGCATAGGTTAAAAAATTCTATGTTAAAGTATTAATAAATAAAAATTGTGGGGCGTGGGGACACGCACCACGGCGGTGGGGATAAAAAATTCTATGTTAAAGTATTAATAAATAAAAATTGTGGGGCGTGGGGACACGCACCACGGCGGTGGATTTTATTTGAATGCGAAATTTCACATTTGTGCATCTCCCCATCGGGGAGACCGAGAGGGGAAGGGTACCAATAGGGGATTTTGAACCTTACTGCCCATAGTACGAAAGTGGACCATGTTTACGTTCAAAATGTTTTTTAATGAGTGCTTCTTTTAACTTTGGGGCATCGTTTCTGATTTGCTGGGTAAGGTAGGCCATTTGGGCAATATTTTCAAGCACAGCACTGTTGTAAACGGCTTTATGGGCAGTTGCGCCCCATGTAAACGGTGCGTGGTTACCTACCAGTATCATTTCCACATCTTGGTAGCTGTAGCCTTTTTGGGTTAAGCAATTAATAATTTGGTAACCCGTTTCGTATTCGTAATCGCCGGCAATCATATCATCGCTCATGGGGGCGGCGCAGGGGATATCGCAGGTAATGTGGTCGGCGTGGGTGGTGCCAAAAATAGGTATATCAAGCTGGGTTTGGGCCCAAGCGGTGGCGTACATAGAGTGTGTGTGTACAATTGCACCTATATTTGCCCAGTTTTTGTACAATACGGCATGGGTTTTGGTGTCGGATGATGGCCTTAAATCCCCGCTAAGGGTATTGCCTTCAAAATCAACAATTACCATTTTTTGTGGTGATAAATCTTTATAAGGCACACCGCTAGGTTTAATCGCAAAAACCTGTTTGCTATGGTCGGCCACGCTTACGTTACCAAACGTAAATAATACCAGGCCCAATTCGGGCAGTTGCATATTGGCTTCGTAAGCCTTGTTTTTAATTTCTAAGTACGTATCCATTTTTTATAAATTGTTTTCTACTAAAGTGCCTAGTTTACAGTATTTATCGTATCGGGCTTGGTAAATGCTTTGTAGCTCGGTATTGGGCAAATAGGTTTTATCAAAACTGCTACCCATAGCCCCCATAGCATCTTGTACGCTAGGGTAAATGCCGGCTACTACGGCGGCAAACATGGCAGCACCTATGGCACAGGTATGCTCGGCTTGGTGTATTTTTATGGGCATACCTAATACATCGGCCATGGTTTGCATTACATAAGGCGATTTTTTGGCTACGCCACCTATACCAATAATGCCTTTAATAGGGATGCCTTCTTCGATAAAGCGGTTCACAATTTTTTTTGCACCAAAACAGGTTCCTTCTACTAGGGCTCTAAATACATGTGGCGCATCGGAGCCTAAACTTAAATTAGCAATTACAGCTTTTAGGTTTTGGTTAGCATCGGGCGTACGGCGGCCATTAAGCCAATCTACCGAAAGTTCGTTTTTTTCGTCGAGCGGAATTAAAGCGGCCTGCTGGCTCAATTGTGGTATGATGGCATCGGCAATTTGTTGTTTTAGGTTAGTGATAGCTAGCTTATCCAAATCGCTCGACCACTCGTTTATTAAGTTTTCTACAGGCCACATTAATAGGTTTTTAAACCAAGCATAGGTATCGCCAAAGGCCGATTGGCCAGCTTCCATACCCACCATGCCCGGTATTACCGAGCCATTTACTTGGCCACATATTCCTTTTACAAGTTTACCAGCCACATCGGCTTGGGGTACTACCAATATATCGCAGGTTGATGTTCCCATTACTTTACTTAAATAATAGGGTTCTATTTGCCCGCCTACTGCGCCTACATGTGCATCAAATGCGCCTACACCTATTATAACATTAGTATGTAAGCCCAGTATGGCAGCCCACTCGGCACATAAGTTACCTGCTGCCATATCTGCGGTATAACTCTGTTGCGGCAGCTTAAGGGTAAACCCTTTTAAAAGAGGGTCTAAGGTGGCAAAAAAATTATCGGGCGGGAAACCACCAAATTCCTCGGCCCATAAGCCTTTATGCCCAGCGGCGCAGCGGCTTATTTTAATATCGTTAATATCAGTACCACCAGTTAATAAAAATGGCAACCAATCACAATGTTCCACCCAACTGTGGCAAGCGTTTTTAACGGCTTCATCGGCTCTTAAAATGTGTAAAAGTTTTGCCCAAAACCATTCGCTAGAGTACACGCCACCTACAAATTGCAGGTAATTGGTATCAAATTTTGTGGCATGTAAGTTAATTTCGTTGGCTTCTTTTATGGCGGTATGGTCTTTCCATAATATAAACATTGCATTGGGGTTATCCTTAAATTGGGGCAGTAAAGCCAGTGGTGTGCCTTGGCTATTTACGGCAATAGGGGTGGAGCCTGTGGTATCAATAGATATGCCTTTGATACTTGTAGTATCAACAATACCGGCTGTTTTAATACATTCTTTAATGGTATGTGTTAGGCCTTCGGTATAATCTAAGGGGTGTTGCCTAAATTGATTTTGGCTACTGTTGCAATATAATTTATCACGCCAACGTGGGTAGTAAAAAACCGAAGAGGCGATTTCGTTGCCATTATTTGCATTTAAAATTACGGATCGAACGGAATCAGATCCATAATCTACTCCTATTACATAATTGGTTGTCATATATTTAGTATTAATTTTTTTTTGGCAATGTTATATTTAACAACAAACCTAAAAAAATGCAGTATAATTTAATAATTTTAATATTTTTTATGATTATAAGAGGTAGAGATAGGTTTTTATAGCCTAAGTAAACGGTTATTAAGGTTAAGATAATACACAAATATAGGCGGTATTTATCTTGTTCTAAAAATAACGCCAAGCGAAGGTGCAAAGCACACAAAGCTGGATGTAAAAAAAACGGTGCAAGGTAAACCTGCATTTAAAAGCACTGCCCTGCGTACCTAAACCCGACAGTAGCGGATACCGGCCTTGCCTGCCTGCTGGCCGCAGGTAGGCAGGTGGCGGGGCTAGCCTTGGTGATGAAATGCTGGCCTTGGTTTTTCAACGTGTTTTTATAAAATTATGGGCTTTTAGCGTTTTTGTCGTCATCGCCTAGCAATAAACCCCAAGGGTTTAAGCCATCAACCCTATCAAAAATTATTTTGGCAATAGCAATTACAGGGATAGCTAAAAACATGCCCGAAATACCCCACAACATTTCGCCTATTACCACACCCAGCACTACAATAAGGGCGTTAATTTTAACCTTAGAACCTACAACAATGGGCATTATAATATTGGCATCTATTACATGTATGCCTAATAATGCTGCACCTACCCATAATGCTTGTAAGCCCGCTGCCGATGCCAAGGTAATTACCATACTTAAAACTAATGCCGATAAAATACCTACGTAAGGTATTACATTTAAAACTCCCGTAAGTAAGCCCAGTAAAAGGGCGTACTGGACACCTAAAAAGGTAAGTACCAAAAAAGTAAGTAACGAAACTATTAGCATTTGCAAAACCAAGCCTACAATGTATTTTTTGATAATATATTTTACTTGTTCTACCACATCGTAAACTATATGGCTGTGGGCATTATCAAAAACGGCAAGCAAAAAAACTATTAATAAGCGGCGTTTTAGTAAAATAAAAAAGGTGTAAAGAAATATAAATATCAAAAACAGTAAAACCGAAGATATAGAAAGTACGGTTTCGCCTAAGGCTACCGTATTGGTGTTTAGTAGTTTACCCGTTTGGGTGTTTACGTATTTGGTTTGCTTGGCGGCGTTTACATCAAAAGTTTGCTCAATCCAGTTTTGTAGGTTAGCTATGGCAATAAAAACTTGGTGTTTTAATTTTGGCCAATCGGCACTTAAAGCCGATAATTCGCTTCCTAATAAATAAATGATACCCATTAATGCCGAAATAAAAAATAATAGACATAATATTGCCGCAATAACTCGGGGAAGCCGGCATTTTTGTTCTAAAAAATTGCACATTGGCAATAGTAAAATAGCAAATAAAAACGAAAAAATTAAGGGGCATAAAATTTGCTTACCCAAAACGGCAATATAAGCCAAGCCGATGCAGGCCAGCAAAATATAGGCTAAACGGGCATAAAATGGCTGTGGATTACTTAATGTTTGCATAGCTTAAAAATGTAAATGTATAATAAAAAGGCTCTCTCGTATTTTTTTTGTGGAATATTTACCTGTAAAAATCATTTTATTTATGGATATTTTATGTTTTTTTTTGAAGAAAAAAAAACAATTATTTGCTTGTTCGGTACTATTTTAACAGCTAGCCTAGGTGCTGGCGCAATTTATTGAAAAAAATAACCCAGTTATTTTAATTTTATGGTACAATTTTATTGCCAAAAAAAGTTTGGTTTATTTTAAAGTTCAAAAATTTAGGCTATAACCATACTATCTTTTAAACACAATTAGGCTAAATAACCTTACTGTAAGTATAAGTAAGTACCGCCAAATAATTTTTATATATTATTGTAAGAAAAAAAATTAATAATGGATTTTAAATTAGGCGAGTTTGTACGTTTTGTAGATGAAAAAAGAGAAGGTTTTATTACCAAAATTTTTGATGAAACTATGGTGGGCGTTACGGGGGACGATGATTTCGAAATACCTACCACAGTAAAAAACCTTACCCGTGTACATGGGCACAGCAATTATATTGAAGAAACTAAAGTATTAAAAACTAATGTTATAAGTGCTGATACTGTTAAAGAAACAGGGATATATTTGGCCATTGCCCCTGATGCAAATAAGGCATCACTGGTGCATTTTTATATGGTAAATGCTACTGAAAACCAATTATTATGTGCATTAAATACCGATAAAAATGGGGTTTGCAGGGGCGAATATGCCGAAATAATAGCACCCTTTACTGTTAAAAAAGTTTATGTAGCCAGCCTGCCCGAATTAGATAATTGGCCTGAATGTATTTTTAGAATAATTGCATACACCAACGCCGATAAACCCATTACTACACCTATACATTACAAGCAAAAATTTAAAGCGAAAGATTTTTCGGGAGCTACCAAAAATATTTCCTTATTACCACAGCCTGCTTGGGTATTTAGGCTTGATGAAACTGACATAAAAATTGATGTACAAAAACTAAAAGAAAGTTTTTTTAAGGTGAAAGAGGTAATCCCAATAGTACAAAAACCTGCCAACGAAATTGATTTACATATCGAAAAACTGAGTACCTCGTACGCCAACTTAAGCAATGTTGAAATTATTGAAATACAACTCAACTACTTTAATAAAATATTGGATGAGGCCATTATACATAAATACAAGTCCATTATTTTTATACATGGTGTGGGGAATGGAACTTTAAAAAGTATGATACACAAGCAATTGGGTAAGCACCCACAAGTAAAAACTTTTATGGATGCGCATAAGGAAAAATTTGGGTATGGGGCTACGCAGGTGTTTTTTAAGTGAGTTTCACTTATTATCAAACCACCCTATTTACATCCCAAGCTTCTAAATAATCGGCAACTTTTTTAATAAAAGCTCCTCCTAATGATCCATCAACCACCCTATGATCGTACGACATAGATAGGTACATTTTATGCCTTATGGCAATTACATCGCCAAACTCGGTTTCTAATACAGCAGGCTTTTTTTGTATTACTCCTACGGCCAATATGGCTACTTGTGGTTGGTTAATTATGGGCGTACCCATAATATTGCCAAAAGCTCCTAAGTTGGTTAATGTAAATGTACCGCCTTGTACTTCATCGGGTTGTAGTTTATTTATTCGGGCTCGGCTGGCTAGGTCGTTCACGGCTTTTGTAATGCCTAATAAGCTTAACTGGTCGGCATTTTTTATTACAGGCACAATTAAGTTGCCACTGGGCAAAGCCGTAGCCATACCAATATGTATGTTTTTCTTTTTAATAATTTGTGTTCCGTTTACCGATACATTTACCATCGGCATATCTTTTAAGGCTTTGGCCACAGCCTCCACAAAAATAGGTGTAAACGTAATTTTAATACCCTCACGCTTCTCGAAACTTGTTTTTATTTTATCTCGCCATTTTACCATATTGGTAACATCGGCTTCTACAAACGAGGTAACATGCGGGGCAATGTGCAGGCTTGTTACCATGTGGTCGGCAATAATTTTACGCATCCTATCCATTTCTACAATTTCATCTGTGCCGTTGTCGGGTGCTTGGGTTACAGTGGCTTGTTGTACAATAGGTTTTGGTAGTTCGCTATTGGCGGAGTTATTGGCAGCTATAAATTGCAATAAATCGTGTTTGGTAACTCGGTTTTCGGCACCTGTACCTATAATGGCATCTAATTGTTGTAAGGTAATTCCCTCTTCCTGAGCCATACTTTTTACCAAGGGCGAGTAAAATTTACCCCCATCGTAAGCGGTAAATATTTTTACCTCTTCTATGGCTTGTTCTATTTGTGGTACTACGGTTTCAATGGTTTCAGTATCAATGGGGATAGTTTCTACAATTGGCGCATCATTATTTACTTGATGGCTGGCATCAGTTTCGGCATCGGTTTCAATGATGGCAATTACATCGCCTACACGGGCTACATCGTTTTCGGCAAAAAAATGTTTTATTAATTTACCTGCCACGGGCGATGGCACTTCCGAATCTACTTTATCGGTAGCTATTTCCACCAAAATATCCTCAATAGCAACGGTATCGCCTTCGTTTTTCTCCCACCTTATTATGGTAGCTTCTGCAACGCTTTCTCCCATTTTGGGTAATAATATTTCGTGTTGTGCCATATTTTTTTGTTTTGTATTTTGGGCAACGGGCTTTCGGGCTGCGGACTTCTAGACCGTTAACCTAACAAATGAACTTGATACGAGGCGCAAATCTTCATTTAAGTTCCGAACCTGCTTTTTTGCCAAGCGTTTGTTGTGTGTTGTGTTTTCTCTTCTCTTGCTAATGTTATTGCCCAACGAGTTTTGTTTTGCTATCTGTGAGTTGCTGTTTGATATATGCTTTCAACTCGTCAAAAGTCATATTTTGAGTGTCAGAGGTTATTTTATCTCTGATGTCTCTCATCATTTTTACAGCGTCAAACTGTTTTACAACCTGTTCGGTAGTCAAGTTTTTTTTAGTCGTTTCCATAATTTACAAGGTCTTTAGGGCTTCTTATCTCTATGATTGAATAACCAAGGCGCATATTTACAGAATTGTAACGTCTTTGAACTCTTCGTCAAAGTAACCGCCAACTACCGATGTGTCAATATAAATTTTTTGTTTCATTTATTTTTGTCGATACAAAGGTAGTCAAAAAGGTTTTACAGTCAAATTGGTTTATGGTATGTTGTAGCATTAAGTTTAACGTGTGCCCGAATTATATCACAACTTTCCGCCAAAGCACAAACTTAATTAATTTGCAGAAAGGAAATGAAAGCACTTCGCCCGGGCATTAATTAAACTTGCTGTTATAGGCTGGCGTGTTTTGTAATAATGTCTTTTCCGATTAGCAATTTAAGTTGTCTAAATGTTTCTTCGTCGTTGATGTTTTGCCAATGTTTTTCAAACGTCGGAGCAAAGCGGTCAAAAGTTCCCTTTTTTTCATTGTAAATTATCAAACGGTCTTTGTCACAAATTCCAAATAATTTGGATTTCATCATTCTTGCGTATGATAAGGCTTGGTTGTAGCATTTCGTCCGTTCAATATTGGAACTCATATCAAATTTTGCTTCGATTATCAAAGGGGCATTTTGAAAATGCTTCTCGCCCTTCGGAAGAAACACAAAGTCAGGGATTGCTTTCTCATTTCGACCAGCTTTTTGAGATAGCTGTCTTGTCCAATCTAAATTAGAGTAACCTAATTTTTTCAACAACGGAATTAGAAGCTTCTCTTCTACATCTTTCTCATTTTTTAAATTACCTTCAATCTCTAAATCAGGGCGGTACAATTGTGGTAAAACTGAAACGTCAAAGCCTTTTTCTTTTAAAAGTCGTTGGAGTTCTTTATAGTCTTTTGCAGAAAATTGAACGCCATTTACTCCTTGGAAATTTTTGCGTGTTATTCCTAATTGAGAAAAATATGAGTCCGCTTTTAATTCATTCAGGGTTATGTGAGGAACGACTATGCCTTCGGTCGTCCTAGTTCGGCTATTATAATAATTAAATGGTGTATAAACACCATCAATGTCCGCTCTCCAAATTGATTGAATACAGCTATATGGTGAAAGAACATACATTACAATTATGTCGCCCCTTTTGGTATTTTCATTACAAGTCCAAACGGATTTTGCTCCATAAACAGGATTTTCCAAAAAGGCTATATAGTCTCCTTTGCTGCCTCCTGTTAACCAAATGTTAGTGGGTTCGGGTAATTCAGTTTCGTTAATGTCCGTATTTAAGAGCATAAATGCAAAGTCATAAATGCAAGCACAAGTTTCTTCGGGTGTCAAATTATTATTCTTAGCAAATTTTGTAATATTTTCATTTAGAGAATTGTAAAGTAGCAGTCTTGCTCTTTTGTCTGACTTTGTAGGTAATTCTGGCATTGGTATTTCTAGTACATCCAAAATTTTCATAAAAACATCAAACTGCTCTTTAAAAAGAATTGGGTAAAATAATTCATCTTGCCCATACACATATAAAACTAAGGATAACTCGGAAAGAATTGCATTATAAGTTTTATAATCTTGCTTTACGATTACTGGTGGCTCGTCTTCATTAAAATAAATTTCTAGATTGTCTATCAATCGAGTGAAATAATTAGATGCGGTTTCATTTTCTTCTAAGAAGATTTCATTAGCTAAAATATTTTCGATAATCAAAATAAAATTTTCAATGAAATAATCTTTTGCATCTATACCACCAAGATATTCATTATATTTTTTGAAAATTTTTTTTGCTTTAAATTCAGTATTGCCTACCTTAAAATTAAAGAGTTCTATGACCTGTTTACCTCTATCTGAGGTTTTATATAAGTCCCAAATGTTTTTATTCATTTCTGCTGTTTAGGTTGATCTTTAGTTTCGAGTAGTTTTTGTAAGCGCTTGCCTATAACCTGTATATTACCACAAAATTAACAATAATCGCCTAATCTATCTTATCGCTTTTTAATAATTTATACAAAAGGTGAAAAGCATTTACGGCCGATCGTTCGATATTTTGTTGCCTTTTATTGCCAAAAACAAATTTTTGGGCTATGGTTTTATTTTTATTGGCCACGGCAATCCACACGGTACCTACGGGTTTATCGGGTTGGCCACCATCGGGGCCGGCTATGCCACTTACGGCTATGGCATAATCGGTATTAAAGTTTACCAATGCGCCTGTAACCATTTCGTTAATAGTAGCTTCGCTTACGGCACCATGGGTTTTTAAGGTTTCGGATTTTACGTCCAATATACTGGCTTTAAGCTGGTTAGAGTATGTTATTGCCCCGCCCATAAACACGCTAGAGCAACCTGCGTGTTGTGTAAATAGTTGGCTTATGGCACCACCCGTACAGCTTTCGGCTACCGATAGGGTAAGTCCTCGGGATTGCATAATATTTAAAATAACTTTTTCTAAAGGGATATCTTCTTTGGCAACCCAATTATCGGGTATGGCGGCAGCAATTTTTTCGATATAGGCATCTACTTCGGTTTTAAGTAACTCGGCATTATTTCCATAACTGCTTAGGCGTAAGCGTACTTGCCCTAGTTTGGGTAAGTATGCTAATTTAATATGCTGGGGCAATTGGTTTTCAATGCTTTCTAGCTTATCGGCCAAAAACGATTCGCCTACGCCAACCGTTAAAATAGTGCGGTGTACAATACTGCCTAGCTTAAATTCACTGGTTATAATGGGCAATACTTTGCGCTCCATTAAATTTATCATTTCGTAAGGTACGCCGGGTAGCGATATAAATATTTTACCGCTTTTGCGGAAAAGCATGCCCGGTGCAGTGCCTAAATCGTTTACCAATACCTCACAATTACTGGGTACAGCGGCTTGTAATTTATTGCTTTCTAATAAGGGAGCGTTGTATTTGGCAAATATTTTTTCGATGATGGTTAGGGTTTCTTCATCTGTTTTCCAGCTTTGTGCGCCAAAGTATTGGTACATTGTTTTTTTGGTAATATCATCTTTGGTGGGGCCTAGGCCGCCTGTTACAATAATAATATCGGCCCGTTGTTCGGCATCGGCGAAAGCCTGCAATATATGCTGTTCATCATCCGAAATGGAGGTAATTTGCTTTACGCTGATGCCTGTTTTGTTTAGCTCTACGGCCATCCAAGCCGAGTTGGTATCTACAATTTGGCCTATCAAAATCTCATCACCTATGGTAATAATTTCGGCGAGTATTTTATCTCGAATCATAAAAATTTCTTCGTTTGCTTAGTTTTAAATCTTGTAAAATGGAAGAGCGCACCCTTAAATCAATACTATAACTTTGGAAAAAGCCAAAGGGAACCCATTGTATAGCCAAATCCCAGCAGTGCAAATCGCGGTTGATAGAAAACGAGGTAAAACTCATTTTTTTGAGTTCGAAATCGTAGCCCGAGTTAAAGCTTACTTTCCATTTGGGCGTTAAGCTAAAATCGCCATTAAAGCCCAATGTTTGTACAATGCTTTGGGTGTTTCGGTTGTTTTGATAATTGAAACCATACTGCATATATAGGCTCCAAGGTATTTTAAAATCAACAAATGCGTTTTCGTTGGCACTCATTTGCCTTAGCTGTTGGGCTTGCTCGGGGCTTACTTTATCAAATAAACCTGTATTATTTGGATTGGGCGGGTTATTGGTTTTTTTGTTTTGCCCTTCGGAGTTAAACTTATAATCGAACGAGAAACCAAAACTGGTTAAGGTAGGAAACTTACCATCTTGCCAGCTGTATTTATTTAAGCGTTTTATATTTTGGCGGCCATTTATTTCACTAATGTTATAGATGTATGGGTCTAAATTGCCATTAAAATTTACCCCTATTTTTTCGGTAAAAAAAGTTCGGCCACTAAAACCTAAATTAGAAAGCCTAAAACTATCAACCGCTAAATTATAAAAACCACTGATGGATAAACCCTGTATAATGGGGATTTTTCGGGTGGCTTCTTTGCCTGTGGTGTCTTTGGAGTTTCTCACTTTTAGTTCAACAGTATTATCCATACCAAACGAAATACCTGCTTGCCTACCACTGCCTGGGCCGCCGTACATACTGTTTTCGAATATCGAATATTTTTGCTGGTCGCCCCGTTGGTTTACTTGTACACTTTGGTAGTAACCGTATTTTGCTGCACCAAAATCGGGTGTGTATGATAGCCCAATATTAGGTGTAACCACATGCCTAATGGCCAATAGTTTGCCTTTTTTAAAGTTTATCATGCCATAAAATTTGGTAGATAAACTGGAGCTTACCCTATATTCGGATGCTCGCCTAAATCCAGCAATGGTATCAAGGGTTGATGAATCTTTTAAACCTGTAGTGGTAGGGCGGGTTAAAAATCCTTTGCGTATGGTTTGAAAATACCATTTTTCGGAATAGTTTATATTTTGACTTATTTGAAAAAACTTTAATACGGTGGATGATAGTGTGATGGGTATAACGTGTTCCACCCCGTTCCTAATTTGTGATATAGCCTTTTTTGTAAACAGCAACGAATCGGCAATGTTAAGCTGGTTATTGGCATTCATATTATAGCCGATAGCTATGCGCTGATACCATTTTTGTGGGCCAGTTCTATCTTTACTATCTAGGGGGTTTAGGGTAGTCATGTTAAAGTTTAAATTGGGTAAGCCCAAGCTAATTTGCCGACGAGAAATTTCTTGGCTATGGCTAAAGCTACTGCTTAAACTAAAAGGGCTATTGGCAAATGTTTTACTATACGCAATGCTGGATTGTAGGTTGTTTTGGGTAATTTGGGTAATATTAATATTCCCAGTGGCATTGTTACGGAAATTAGAAGCTGTAGCCGCATTTACCGAAGCACTAAAACTTGTGCCTGGGTGCGCATTGGGGTTTTGCGAGTGCGACCATCGGATGCTAAAATCCTGCGAGGGCTTGTAGCCCGCTGTACCTTCGATACCAAAACGCTTGCTCGAATAGCTTAAAAAAACATTGCCATTGTATTTATACCGTTTGGTATAACTGCTTTGTGCATTGGCCTCGTACGAGCTTTTGGTATAAACGCCGCCTTTTAAGGTTAAATCCCAATAATCATTAAATCCTAAATAATAACCAAAATCTCTAAGAAAAAAACCTAAGGTAGCATCCTCGCCAAACTGTGGAAGAATTATACCAGATGAGCGTTTATCGGGCTTAGGGAAAAACCCAAATGGCACTACAAACGGTAGCGGTACGCCTTCAATAAACAAATAAGCTGGCCCGGTAATAATTTGCTTTTCGGTGGCTATGCCTTTGGTAATAATAATGCCAAAATGCTGGTGCGGGCTGGGCAAATTACACGAACTATAAATTACTTTTTTTAAATGTACTTCGCTATTTTTTTGTTTTTTTATGGTTCCACCTGTAATAAAGCCGCCTTGCTGCTCGGTATATACCTGAAAAATTTTGCCACGGGAGGTGTTAAAATTATACAAAAGCGAATCGGCGGTAAGCATCCCATCTTTAGGGTCTTTAATAATGGGTAAGCCCGAAAACTTGCCTAGGCTATCAACCGTACCTTTGGCAAATACAGTTTTGGAGTTTTGGCTTAAAGTGATATATCCAGCATCAATTTGCTTTTCGCCGTAAACTACCCTTCCTTTTTTGTACACATACATTACATTGTTTTTGTAAAGTATCGAATCTTCGGCGGTTATGGTTATTTCGTCATCTATATCAGATTTTTTAGATTTTTTTACTAAAGTATCCGTTAGTACGGTATCTTTACTGTTTTTGGTAGGAGGCTTTACCGTAACAGGTTGTGAATTTTTTTGTTGTGCAAGCGCACTTACCGACATAATACCAGCAATTAACAGCAATACACAATAAATAAAAAATAATTTGTTAAATTTCAAATCCAAATAAGAATAGTATTTTTGCTAACAGAACCAAAAACGCACAAAATTAATGAAAATTACCACATCAAAAAGGTTTATAATTGGCTTATCGGTTTTAATGTATATAGTCATCGGCTTAACATCGTTTAAAACAATCCCGCCAAGGGAAATAAAAACAGTAGGAAACAAAATTAAAACCATTGTAATTGATGCTGGCCATGGCGGGCAAGATGGTGCAACACATGGTGCTATATCTAAAGAAAAAAATGTAGCCTTGGCGGTAGCCTTAAAACTGGGGAAAGCAATAGAAGAACGCTTGCCCGATGTAAAAGTAGTTTATACCCGCCAAACCGATGTATTTGTAAAATTGTACGAACGCATAGGCATAGCCAATAAAGAAAAAGCCGATTTGTTTATCTCGATACACTGTAACTCGATGCCATTGATAAGGCAACGCTACGTTATAAAATACACGGGTAGTGGCAAGCCTGTTTACGGCTACCGCAGTATCCCTAACCCTGTAACACGTGGTACCGAAACTTTTGTAGCAGGTTTTGGTAGGATAGATGAACAAGATGCCGCCATACGTGAAAACGCTTCGATATTATTAGAAAAAGATTACAAAAAAAATTACGAGGGGTTTGACCCCAAAGACCCCGAAAGCTACATCGTGTTTTCGCTAATGAAAAACGCTTTTAGAGACCAAAGTATTAAGCTAGCATCGCTTGTGCAAGATGAATATGTTAAAAGCGGAAGAATAAACCGTGGTGTGCAAGAAAAAGGACTGGCCGTATTGCAGCGGGCGGGAATGCCTGCTATACTTACCGAAATAGGTTTTATAAGCAACCCCGAAGAAGAAGAATTTATAAACTCCGATACTGGCCAAGCCGAAATTGTTGATAACTTAGTATCGGCCATTATTGCCTACAAAAAACAAATCGAATTTTAACATTAATTAAAAAGCTGAATTTTGAAAATTTCTAACGAAACCAAAGTAGGGATACTAACCGCCCTTGCTATTGCCTTGTTTATAGTGGGTTACAATTTTTTAAAGGGCAACGATATTTTTAGTCGCCAAAACGAATTTTATGCCAAATACGATAAAGTAGATGGCCTAGCCAAATCAAAACCTGTACTGGTAAATGGCTATCAAATAGGTAGGGTATCGGATTTAACACTATTACCCAACAGCCAAATTTTGGTACAATTTAAAGTAAACCCCGAGTATAAAGTACCCAAAAACACCGTAGCAAGGCTCGAAAGTACCGACTTACTGGGCAGCAAAGCCATTGTTTTTGATTTGGGCAATAGCACCCAGTTAGCCACCGATGGCGATACACTAGCCGCCAATGTGCAACAAAATTTATTGGAAAAAGTACAGCCAATACAAAAAAAAGCCGAATTAATTATTGATAGGCTGGACTCGGTACTGGTATCGGTAAACAATATATTAAACCCTAATTTTCAAAAAAATGTGGATAAAAGTTTTAACAGCATTGCCCAAACCCTGCAAAACTTAGAAGCCACCAGCAAAAAAGTAGATAATATTGTAGGTACCGAAGCAACAAGGTTAGATGCAATATTGGCCAATGCCGAATCTATTTCGGGCAATTTTAAAAGCTATAACAAGCAAATAACCTCCATTTTAAATAACCTAGATAAAGTAACTACCGAAGTAGCACAATCTAATTTTAAGCAAACGGTTGATAATGCCAATAAAGCCATGGCCGATTTGCAAGCCGCCATTAATAAAGTAAACAATGGAAAAGGCTCTATTGGCCTATTGTTAAATGATGATGTGTTGTACAATAACCTTAAAAATTCATCAAGCAATTTGGATAAATTATTAATTGATGTGAAACAAAACCCCAAAAGGTATGTGCATTTTTCGGTTTTTGGTGGGAAGAAAAAAGAGTAAATAAGGATTTTTGATTTTTGATTTCGGATTTTTGATTTGCTGCAAAATCAAAAATCAAAAATTCGCCATCCGCCATCCGCCATCAAAAATCCTAAATAAAAGATATATTTGTTATTTTAAGCAACAAATAAAACAATGTCAATTATTGCCGAAAAATTAAAGACTGTTTTACAGCGCACCCAAAAACTGGTAGAGCTTGCCCAAGCCCTACAAGAACATAACGACTTATTGAGTTTAGAAAACCAATCGGTAAAAGTTGCCCTAGAAACCAGCGAAAACAAGCGAAAAGAACTAGCCGAAACACTACGAATTTTACAACTCGCCAAAAGTTTTGAAGGTACAAATGAAAAAACACTTGATATGAAGCAAAAAATTAACGACTTTGTGCGAGAAATTGATAAGTGCATCGTATTGCTAAAAAAGTAGTAAGTGAAATAAAACGCTGATGGGAGAAATCTCTATAAAAATAAATATTGCCGACCGTGTTTATCCCTTAAAAATAAACACCGAAGAAGAGGAAATTGTGAGGCGGGCAGCCAAAATGATAAACGACCGCATAAAAGAATTTCAAGAAAATTATGCGGTAAAGGATAAGCAAGATTTGCTGGCTATGTGCGTATTACATTACGCAACTAGCAATATAAAGGCCGAAAAAAAGGTAAGTACAACCGATACCGATATTGCCGACCGTGTTTACGAATTGGACATTTTGTTAGATAATTTTTTTGGTAAGTAAAATATTTACCAATCAGTATTTTTTGGGTTTAGCAACCGTTATACCTTTCACATATAATTATAGGCCTATTTTATATAGCTTGTAACATTGTTTTTTTAGGATATTGTGTATGCACTATCATAAAACTAATTACATTATTTAAGAAAATATTATGGAAATAATTACTTGCCTAGTAATAGCTGTTGTAGCTTTTGCTGGAGGAATTGTAGGAGGCCGATACCTATTGCGCAATTTGTTAAAGAAACAAGAAAATGCCGCACAAAACAAAGCAAAACAAATTTTAAAAGATGCCGAAAACAATGCCGACCTTTTAAAAAAGAATAAACTATTAGAGGCCAAAGAAAAATTTTTACAACTAAAATCCGAACACGAGCAAGAGCTTAACCAAAAAAACATCGGCATTAGCCAGCGAGAAAACACCCTCAAGCAAAAAGAACAATCATTAAACCAAAAACTAGAAAACCAAAACCGTAAAGAGCAAGAGCTAGACACCCAAAAAAAACATTTCGAAAAACAAACCGAAATTGTGGTTAAAAAGCAACAAGAAGTTGAGGTATTAAAAAACCAACACATTAGCCAATTAGAGGCCATTGCGGGGCTTAGTGCTGATGAGGCCAAAAGCCAAATTGTAGCCAACCTAAAAGAAGAAGCCCGCAGTACCGCCATGGCGCAAATTAAAGATATTGTTGACGAAGCCAAACTTACCGCAGCCAAAGAAGCCAAAAAAGTGGTAATACAAACCATACAACGTACCGCAACCGAATCGGCGATAGAAAACACAGTATCTATTTTTAATATCGATAACGATGAGATTAAAGGCCGTATTATTGGCCGAGAAGGCCGTAATATTAGAGCATTGGAAGCTGCCACAGGTATCGAAATTATTGTGGACGATACCCCCGAAGCCATTATATTATCGGGATTTGACCCTGTAAGGCGAGAAATTGCCCGCCTAGCCCTACACCGTTTAGTAACCGATGGCCGCATACACCCCGCCCGTATAGAGGAAGTGGTAGCCAAAACGCAAAAACAAATAGAAGAAGAAATAGTAGAAATAGGCGAACGTACCGTGATAGATTTAGGCATACATGGCCTTCACCCCGAGTTAATTAGAATGGTAGGCCGTATGCGTTACCGCTCATCGTACGGGCAAAACCTGCTACAACACTCCCGCGAAGTAGCCAATTTTTGTGCCACCATGGCCAGCGAATTAGGCCTTAATGCCAAAATGGCTAAACGAGCTGGCTTACTACACGATATTGGTAAAGTACCCGATGATAACCCCGAATTGCCACACGCAATTTTAGGCATGCAACTAGCCGAAAAATACAAAGAACACCCCGAAATTTGCAACGCCATAGGTGCCCACCACGATGAAATAGAAATGACCTCGATGATATCGCCCATTATACAAGCCTGCGATGCCATATCGGGCGCAAGGCCAGGTGCAAGGCGAGAAATTGTAGAAAGCTATATCAAACGCTTAAAAGAACTGGAAAGCCTAGCATTATCGTACCCCGGGGTTGAGAAAACTTTTGCCATACAAGCAGGCCGAGAGTTGCGTGTAGTAGTAGAAAGCGAAAAAATTAGCGATGCACAATCCGAAATTTTAGCCGCCGATATATCAAACCGCATACAAACCGAGATGACATATCCAGGCCAAATTAAAGTTACCGTAATACGCGAAACACGTTCGGTAGCTTACGCAAAATAGCGTTTTAGTTTATTTTGATATAAAGGGCAAACATTGTATATACAATACAATGTTTGCCCTTTATTTATTAATAACCCCTACTTTTATTAAGTAACTGATAATGAGTAAAAAACTTAAAATGTAATTATTAACTTAACATTAGCATTACGGTTACATAATTCTTAATTAACTTAATGGTAACATTTGGCTAATACTTTTGTGCAAATTAAAAACAACAAAAGTGAAGCAAAAATTTTACAAAAAATTATTAAGTATAGCTATTTTAGTATTAGCATTTACAAGTATTTGTAAAGCCCAAACGGGTAAAATAGCAGGTAAAGTAAGTGATAAAGCCACAGGCGAAACACTTATTGGGTTAACAGTAGGCGTACAAGGCTCAACCAAAGGTGCCTCAACCGATATAGAAGGCCGTTACAGTTTAGCCTTACCCGCAGGTACTTACAACCTTACATTTAAGTATTTGGGCTACCAAACCAAAACCATTACAGGCGTAACCGTTGCCGAAGGAAAAGTTACAAGCTTGGATGTTATTATTTCAGAAACTACTAGCCAAAGTTTAAAAGAAGTGGTGGTTACAGGAAGTTTTAAAAAAGAAACGGTAGGGGCGTTGTATGCGCAGCAAAAAAATAATATTAGCATATCTAGTGGAATATCCGCCGATTTAATAAGACGCTCGCCAGATAAAAACACTTCTGAGGTTTTAAAACGAGTAAGTGGAGCATCTATTCAAGACAATAAATTTATTATCGTTCGTGGTTTATCAGATAGGTATAACTCGGCAATGTTAAATAATGCAATGCTACCAAATACCGAAGTTGATAAGAAAGCCTTTTCATTCGATATTTTACCGTCTAATTTGATAGATGCTATCGTAGTTAACAAAACTGCATCAGCCGATATGCCAGGTGATTTTTCGGGTGGTATAGTACAAGTAACTACCAAAGATTTTCCAGACAGTAAATTTTTAAATTTATCCTTGGGAACTTCTGTAAACACCCAATCTGCATTTAGAGATTTTCAAACAGCGCAAAAAAACGGAAACGAAATGTTTGGTTTATACGATAAGGGTAGAGATATACCCGCTAGTTTCCCTACTAAAAACGAATATTTAGCTTTACGGGCAACTAGCTCTCCACAAGCTTATGAACTGTCAAGGGCATTTAAAAATAATTGGGGGTATGATAACGTAATCTCTAAGCTAGGGCCAATATTTCAGATGAATTATGGTAACAGCAAGATTTTCAAAAACGATAGCAAATTTGGAACTATACTATCATTATCATACAGATACGATGAACGCTTAAAACAAACAGACCAAATAGCTTATGCCGGGCAAAATGTTGGTGATAAATTTAGCGATAACGCTTATAACTATAACGCAAACATTGGTGGTTTAGCAAATTTTACATATAGCTGGGGCAATAATAAAATATCTTTAAAAAACTTATATAACCGTGTTTTAGAAAGTCAGTTTACGAACAGACAGGGTATTGACGAAAGTAGTCAAGAGTTTTTACGTACAGCTGATTATCTTTTACAACGCTCATTAATTTCAAACCAATTAAGAGGAGAGCATTTATTATCTCAAACAAGTAAAGTTAAAATAGACTGGAATTTAAACTACTCTAATACCGACAGAAAGGAACCAGGTTTCAAACGAATGGAGTATGCACAAGGTGTTGCTTCTGTGCTCACTGGCTCAACAGATCCTAGGTTAGCAGGCAATTTTTCTTCTATATTAAATGAAAACTCTTATGGTGCTATTTTTAATACAGTAATACCTGTTAAATGGTTTAAGGATAATAACAAAATAAAGTTTGGTTATTTTAGTCAATTTAGAGCGAGAGATTTTAATGCTCGTGTAATCGGATTTATTAGAGATGTTGGCTTTAACGCTTTTAACGAATTAGCTTTACCGCAAGATAAAATATTTGACTCCGCAAATATACGTCCGGGTGGTTTTGTGTTAGACGAAATAACTAACGGATCAGATGCATACAAAGCAAAATCTGCACTAAACGCAGGATATTTAATGTTTGATGGTTTTGTAAGCAATAAATTAAGAGTAGGAGCAGGGGCAAGGCTAGAGTCATACAATCAAAAATTAAACAGCGCAGATAACTCTTTTAACTCTATTGTTGTTGATACTACCAACATTAACATTTTACCATCTGTTAATTTAATTTATAACCTTACCGAAAAATCAAGTATCCGCTTATCTGGTTCAAAAACGGTTGGAAGACCTGAGTTTAGAGAAATTGCGCCTTTTGCCTTTTTTGATTTTAACAAAAATGTATCAATTCAAGGAAATCCAAAATTAAAACAATCAAGCACTATAAATGCTGATTTAGGTTTTGCAACTTACCCAAACAGTGGTGAAACTTTTGCAATATCCGCATTTTATAAAACATTTGATTTACCAATAGAGCAAGTTTTGCAGATAGGTACTACTGGGCGTACCATTGGCTATAATAATGCAAAATCAGCAACATTATTTGGCATTGAGGCAGAGATTAGAAAGTCTTTAAAGTTTATCAGCGATGGGCTAAAAAACTTATCGG